>NZ_LN831024.1:4992941-5305000 GCF_001457615.1 Pseudomonas aeruginosa
ACAAAAGGTTTTTTCGCACCCCGGTAATTTCCGCCGCCAGCGCCGCGGCTTTCTTCAACGGCAGCTCGGCAAGCAGCAGGTCGAGCACCCTGAGCGCCTCCGCACCGATCGACTCCTCGCCTTCCGGCGCCTGCCACCCCGCCACCAGCACAACGCACTCGCCGCGCTGCTGGTTGCTGTCCGACGCGACCCAATCGTGCAGTTCGGCCAACGGCAGGCTGCGAATGGTCTCGAAGGTCTTGCTCAGCTCCCGCGCCAGCACCGCACGGCGCTCCCCGCCGAACACGTCGCGCATGTCCGCCAGGCTTTCCAGCAGACGATGGGGCGCCTCGTAGAAAATCAGCGTGCGCGGCTCTTCCTGTACCGCCTGGAGGCGGCTGCGTCGTCCCGCAGCCTTGGCGGGCAGGAAACCTTCGAAGATGAACCGGTCCGACGGCAATCCCGCCGCCGACAGCGCCGCGATCAGCGCGCAGGAGCCCGGCACCGGGACCACCCGGATACCCAGCGCCTGTGCCTGGCGCACCAGGTGGAAGCCGGGATCGGAAATCAGCGGGGTACCGGCGTCCGAGATCAGCGCGACGTCCTCCCCACCCTGCAGCCGGGAGATGAAGCGCCCGCCCTCCTCGCGCTCGTTGTGCTCGTGGCAGGCCGCCAATGGCGTCTCGATGCCGAAGTGCTGGAACAGCCGGATCGAATGGCGGGTATCCTCCGCAGCCACCAGGGCCACCTCCCGCAGCACCCGCAGGGCGCGCGGGCTGATGTCGTCGAGATTGCCGATCGGGGTCGCCACTACGAACAGAGTGCCTGCTGACACGAAAATACCTCGGGAGCTATCTGAAAAGGCGGCATTGTATCGCGATTCAGGGTGCCGCCATCGCACCCGAGGCGGGCCTCCGGTACAATCGGCGACTCTTCGTGAATGCGCCATGAGAAGCCCTATATGATCGCTTGCCTGCGTCCGCTTTCTGCTCTGATCCTGGCCGGTCTGCTGACCGCCTGCGCGACCTCGTCCAATTCCGGACTGGGCGAACTTCCCCGTACGCCGAATGCCAGCATCGAGCAGTTGTTGCAACAGGCCAGCCAGAGCAAGCCCGAGGAAGCGGCGCTGCTGCGCCTCTCGGCAGCGGACCTTGCCTACCAGCAGAAGGACCTCGCCAGGTCCACCGCCATCCTGGGACAGATTCCGCTGGAAAGCCTGAAGCCGGCCCAGCAGGTCTTCGCCAGCACCCTGAACGCCGAACTGGCCCTCGCCCGCAGCAAGCCCAAGGCCGCCCTGCAGGCATTGCAGCATCCGAGCATGCAGCATCTCAGCGAACTGCCGGTGACCCAGCAGGTTCGTACCCAGCGCGCCAAGGCCCAGGCCCTCGCCGCCGACGGCCAGGTCCTTGCCGCAGCCAAGGAGCGCATCTACTTCGCACCGCTGCTCGAGGGCCCGGCGGTGATCGAGAACCAGGAAAAGATCTGGACCCTGGTCAGCAGCCTGCCGGTCGACCAGTTGCAACCGAGCGCCAACGAAGGCGACCTCAGCGGCTGGCTGACCCTGGCACGCATCACCAAGACCTCGCCGACCCTGCAGCAACAGCAGGCCAGCATCGAGAGCTGGCAACAGCAGAACCCCGAGCACCCGGCGGCCAAGCACTTGCCGGCGGCGCTGGAGAAACTCAAGACGCTGTCCCAGCAGCCGCTGACCCGCATCGCCCTCCTGCTACCCCAGCAGGGGCAGTTGGCCAACGTCGCCCGGGCCCTGCAGGATGGCTTCCTCGCCGCCCACTTCCAGGCCCAGCAGGCCGGCCAGAATCCTCCTTCGATCAAGCTCTACGACAGTACCCAGGTGCGCTCGCTAGATGACTTCTACCGCCAGGCCCAGGCCGATGGCGTCGAACTGGTCGTCGGTCCACTGGAGAAGCCGCTGGTCAAGCAACTCGCTAGCCGCGAGCAACTGCCGATCACCACCCTCGCACTCAACTACAGCGACAACAGCCAGGAAGGCCCGGCGCAGCTGTTCCAGTTCGGCCTCGCCGCCGAGGACGAAGCGCGCGCGGTGGCCAGCCGGGCCTGGGGCGACGGCATGCGCCGGGCCGTGGCGCTGGTGCCGCGCGGCGAATGGGGCGACCGCGTGTTGGCCGCCTTCAGCCAGAGCTGGCAGTCCGCGGGCGGCAGCCTGATCGCCGCCGAGCATGTCGACCAGCCGGTACAACTGGCGCAACAGATCGCCGACCTGCTGCAACTGCGCCAGAGCGAAGGCCGCGCCCAGCGCCTGCAGGGCACCCTCGGCAGCCAGATCGCCACCCAGCCGTCGCGCCGCCAGGACATCGACTTCGTGTTCCTCGCCGCCACCCCGCAGCAGGCCCGCCAGATCAAGCCGACCCTGGCCTTCCAGTACGCCGGCGACCTTCCGGTCTACGCCACTTCGCACCTCTACACCGGGACCAACAACCCGACCCAGGACCAGGATCTCAACGGCATCCGCTTCTGCGAGACCCCGTGGCTGCTCAACCCCAGCGACCCGACCCGCCAGCAGGTCGCCGCCCAATGGCCCCAGGCCAACGGCAGCATGGGCCGCCTCTACGCCATGGGCGTCGACGCCTACCGCCTCGCTCCGCGTCTGCCTGAACTGAAGGCCGTGCCGAGCCTGCAGATCGACGGCCTGACCGGTACCCTGAGCCTGAATCCGACCCAACGTATCGAACGCCAGTTGCAATGGGCCGAGTTCCGCAATGGCCAGGTCCAGCCGCTGGGGACCAGCAGCTTTTGACCGATAGGGAAAGCTCCCGGGACAAGGGGCGCCAGGCCGAGGAACTGGCCTGCGCCCATCTACGGCGACAGGGCCTTGCCACACTTGGCAAGAATTGGACCTGTCGCCGCGGAGAGCTCGATCTGGTCATGCTCGACGGCGATACAGTAGTATTCGTCGAAGTCCGCTCCCGCCGGCATCGCGCCTGGGGCGGAGCCCTGGAGAGCATCGACGCGCGCAAGCGGCAGCGCCTGATTCTCTCCGCCGAACTTTTTCTGCAACAGGAGGCGCGCTGGGCCAAACGCCCCTGTCGCTTCGATGTGGTCACCGTCGATACCAGCGACGGACAATCACCACCGCGACTGGACTGGATTCAGAACGCATTCGACGCCTGATCAGCCGCCCCACCGAAGGTCATTACCGATGGACATGCAACACCGTATCCGCCAGCTCTTCCAGGCCAGCATCGAGACCAAGCAGCAGGCGCTGGAAGTACTGCCTCCCTATATCGAGCAAGCCAGCCTGGTGATGGTCAATGCGCTGCTCAACGAGGGCAAGATCCTCTCCTGCGGCAATGGCGGCTCGGCCGGCGATGCCCAGCACTTCTCCTCCGAACTGCTCAACCGCTTCGAGCGCGAACGTCCGAGCCTGCCGGCCGTGGCCCTGACCACCGACAGCTCGACCATCACCTCGATCGCCAACGACTACAGCTACAACGAAGTCTTCTCCAAGCAGATCCGCGCCCTGGGCCAGCCGGGCGACGTCCTGCTGGCGATTTCCACCAGCGGCAATTCGGCCAACGTGATCCAGGCCATCCAGGCGGCCCACGACCGCGAGATGCTGGTGGTCGCCCTGACCGGCCGCGACGGTGGCGGCATGGCTTCGCTGCTGCTGCCGGAAGACGTGGAGATCCGCGTTCCTTCCAAGATCACCGCACGCATCCAGGAAGTCCACCTGCTGGCCATCCACTGCCTCTGCGACCTGATCGACCGCCAACTGTTCGGGAGTGAAGAATGAGCCGTACCGCCTTCGTCGCCGCCACCCTGGCCCTGAGCCTGGCCCTGGGAGGCTGCAGCAGTTTCCTCAGCGCCACCCGGGACAAACCGATCGACGACGATCGCGGGACCCGAACCATCGGCAGCAAGATCGACGACTCGCTGATCGAGACCAAGGCCGCGGTGAACATCGCCAAGGCCGATCCGGCCCTGGACAAGGACTCTCACATCGTCGTGGTCAGCTACAACGGCATCGTTCTGATCGCCGGCCAGACCCCGCGCGCCGACCTCAAGAGCAAGGCCGAACAGGCCGCGCGCACGGTGCAGAAGGTCAAGAACGTGCATAACGAACTGCAGGTGACCTCGCCCTCCTCCCTGCTCGCCCGCAACAACGACGCGTGGATCACCACCAAGCTGAAGACCCAGATGCTCAGCGATCCCAACGTGCCCTCGTCGCGGATCAAGGTGGTCACCGAGAACGGCATCGTCTACATGATGGGCCTGGTCAACCAGCAGGAAGCCGCCCAGGCTGTCCGCGTCGCCCAGGGCGTCGACGGGGTGCAGAAGATCGTCAAGCTGTTCGAATACATAAACTGAAGAACAGCGAACGAAAAAAAGGCGATCCTTCGATCGCCTTTTTCATTGCCCGCCGTTTACTTGACCACCTTCAGGGATGGCCTGCCACTGGGACGCGGCGGCTCATCGGACGGTCCGCCATCGTCATCGCCCGGCTCGTCGTCCACCGGACCCGGCTGCTCCAGATCGAAGACCATGCCCTGGCCGTTTTCCCGGGCGTAGATGGCCATTACCGCCAGCGCTGGAATGTACAGGCTCTGCGCCACGCCGCCGAAACGCCCCTCGAAGCTGACCGCCTCGTTGTCCATGTGCAGATGCCGCACGGCAGAGGGCGAGACATTGAGCACGATCTGCCCATCGCTGGCATAGCCCGGAGGCACCTTTACCCCGGCGAACTCTGCGTTCACCAGGATATGCGGCGTGCAATCGTTGTCGACGATCCATTCATAGAGCGCGCGGACCAGATAGGGACGGCTGGAATTCATCTTCATGTTCCTTAACGCATATCTCGTTCAACGGAAGACAGGCTGGCCCGGAAGCTTTCCCGGGCGAATCCGCGCTCCATGTAGTCGAGCAACGGCTTGGCCTGCCGCGGCAACTCGATGCCCAGCAGCGGCAGACGCCAGAGGATCGGCAACAGGCAGCAATCCACCAGGCTGAAATCCTCGCTGAGGAAATATGCCTTGTCGGCGAACAGCGGGGAAACCCCGGTCAGGCTCTCGCGCAACTCCTTGCGCGCCTGGACCCGCTCGGCCTCCTTGCTGCGCGCATCCAGGATCCGGTCCACCAGGGAACACCAGTCCCGCTGGATACGATGGATCAACAGGCGGCTGTTGGCACGCTTCACCGGATAATCGGGCAGCAGCGGCGGATGCGGATAGCGTTCGTCGAGGTATTCCATGACCACCGTCGGCTCGTACAGCGCCAGGTCGCGATCGACCAGGGTCGGTACGCTGCCGTAGGGGTTGACCTCCGCCAGCATCGGCGGACAGCGGCCCGCCTCGATATCGATCACCTCTACCGCCACGTTCTTCTCGGCCAGGACCAGGCGGATGCGATGGCAGTAATGATCGGCAGGGTCGGAATAGCAGGTCAGCTTGTTGATTGAAGCCATGGAGCCCTCCTCGCAGGTCGACTTGTGGGAGGTGAAAAGACGCGCGCGCCCCGTAGGGCGCGCGCTTCGAAGACCAACGTGCGGGTTAGTGCACGTCCTTCCAGTACTCGCGCTTGAGGAGATAGGCGAATACGAAGAAGAAGGCCAGGTAGAGCAGGACGTAGGTACCGATACGCTCGGAGGCCAGCTTGTTCGGGTTGGCCGAATAGGCCAGGAAGGTCACCAGGTTCTTGACCTTCTCGTCGAACTGAGCTTCGTTCAGTTCGCCGGTCTTCGGCACCACGGTCAACTGGTCACAAGCTTCGTGAGTCAGCGGGGTACCGGTCAACGGATCGAACTGCTTCTTGCCATCCTCGACCACCTGTACCTGCTTGCAGCCGATCACCTGGCGTCCCTGCAGGGGCGCCAGGACGTTCGGCATGCCGACGTTGGGGAAGATCACGTTGTTCACGCCCCACGGACGCTTGGGATCCTCGTAGAACGAGCGCAGGTAGCTGTACAGCCAGTCGGTGCCGCGTACGCGGGCAACCAGGGTCAGATCCGGCGGAGCGGCGCCGAACCAGGTCTTGGCGTCGGCCGGCTTCATGCCGATGTCCATGTGGTCGCCGATCTTGGCGCCGGTGAACACCAGCTTCTCCATCATCAGATCGGCAGGAATGCCCAGGTCGGTGGCGACACGCTCGTAACGCTGGAACTTGGCGCTATGGCAGCCCATGCAGTAGTTGGCGAAGGTACGCGCGCCATCCTGCATGGCCGCCTTGTCGGTCAGGTCGATGTCGACATGATCCAGTTGCGGCCCATGGCCGCCAGCGGCGAAACCCAGGACTGGCAGTACCGCCAGAATCAGTGCAGCGAATTGCTTTTTCATCAGCCAGTCACCCTTTCCGGAACCGGTTTGGTCTTCTCCATCCGGGTGTAGAACGGCATCAGGATGAAGAAGGCGAAATACAGGACGGTGCAAACGCGCGACAGGGTAGTACCCAGCGGGCTCGGAGCCTGGGCGCCGTAGTAGCCGAGGATCACGAAGGACACCGCGAAGATCACCAGCCACAGCTTGCTCAGCCAGCCCTTGTAGCGGATCGAGCGAACCGGGCTGCGATCCAGCCACGGCAGGACGAACAGCACGGCGATCGCCGCACCCATCGCCACCACGCCCATCAGCTTGTCCGGAACCGCGCGGAGGATCGCGTAGAACGGGGTGAAGTACCAGACCGGAGCGATGTGCTCGGGGGTCTTGAACTGGTTGGCCATCTCGAAGTTGGGCTTCTCGAGGAAGTAGCCGCCCATTTCCGGGAAGAAGAAGATCACGGTGCAGAAGATGAACAGGAACACCACCACACCGACGATATCCTTCACGGTGTAGTACGGATGGAACGCGATGCCGTCCAGCGGTACGCCGTTCTCGTCCTTCTTCTTCTTGATGTCAACGCCGTCCGGGTTGTTCGAACCGACTTCGTGCAGCGCCAGGATGTGCAGCACGACCAGGCCGAGCAGGACGATCGGCAGGGCGATCACATGCAGGGCGAAGAAGCGGTTCAGGGTGATGCCGGAGATCAGGAAGTCACCGCGGATCCACTGGGCCAGGTCTTCGCCGACCACCGGAATCGCGCCGAACAGGGAAATGATCACCTGGGCGCCCCAGTAGGACATCTGACCCCAAGGCAGCAGGTAGCCCATGAAGGCCTCGGCCATCAGCGCCAGGTAGATCAGCATGCCGAAGATCCACACCAGCTCGCGCGGCTTCTGATAGGAGCCGTAGAGCAGGCCGCGGAACATGTGCAGGTAGACCACGATGAAGAACGCCGATGCACCGGTGGAGTGCATGTAGCGAATGATCCAGCCGTAGTCGACATCGCGCATGATGTATTCGACGGAAGCGAACGCCTCTTCGGCCGACGGCGTGAAGCTCATGGTCAGCCAGATGCCGGTGAGGATCTGGTTGACCAGCACCAGCAGCGCCAGGGAACCGAAGAAATACCAGAAGTTGAAGTTCTTCGGTGCGTAGTACTTGCTCAGATGGTCTTCCCACATCTTGGTCGCGGGAAAACGCGCATCGACCCAAGCCATGAACTTGTTCATCAGGCTTTCTCCTGGTCCACGCCGATGGTGATGACGTCGTCAGCATCGAACGTATAAGGCGGAATCGGCAGGTTCAGCGGCGCTGGCTGGCCTTTGTAGACACGACCGGCGAGGTCGTAGTGGGAGCCGTGGCAAGGGCAGAAGTAGCCACCCTTCCAGTCCGGACCGAGGTCGGCGGGGGCGACTTCGGGACGGAAGGTCGGCGAGCAGCCCAAGTGGGTGCAGATGCCGACGATCACCGCCAGTTCCGGCTTGATCGAGCGAAGCTTGGGATCGACGTACTCCGGCTGCTCCGAGGCCTTGGAGTCCGGGTCGGCCAGTTGTCCTTCGAGGCTCGGCAGGGCGTCCAGCATCTCCTTCGTGCGGTGCACGATGAATACAGGCTTGCCGCGCCATTCAGCGATGATCTGCTGACCTGGATCGATCTTGCCCACGTTCACCTGCACCGGCGCGCCAGCAGCCTTGGCTTTGGCACTGGGGAACCATGACCCTACGAACGGGACCGCAGCACCCACCGCTCCCGCCGCGCCAACCACAGAGGTGGCCGCGACGAGGAAGCGACGCCGGCCTGCATTCACGCCGTCATTACTCATTCAGTCGTCTCCCATCAGCTTCAGACCTGTTCTAATCAGGCCTTTAAGTAAAAATTCGAGCCGCGCAAAAAATTCGCCAAATGGTAAAGAAAACCCCCTTTGATGACAAGGTAATAGCCTGACACAAAACGCCCGAAACCCTTGTAGGGCGCGCCCTTCGGCCATGCGACACCTTGCCGCAGAGTTAAAGCGTAGACATAAAAAAACGCCCAGCTCCGAAGAGGTGGGCGTTTTTCAGCAAGCGTCGAATTAACGCTTGGAGTACTGCGGACGCTTACGCGCTTTACGCAGACCGACTTTCTTACGCTCGACTTCACGGGCATCGCGAGTCACGTAGCCGGCCTTGCGCAGCGAGCTACGCAGGGTTTCGTCGTACTCGATCAGGGCACGGGTGATGCCGTGACGGATCGCACCGGCCTGACCGCTTACGCCACCGCCAACGACGGTAACGAAGATGTCGAACTTCTCGACAGTCTCGGTCAGCTCGAGCGGCTGACGCACGACCATGCGAGCGGTTTCACGACCGAAGAACTGATCGAGACCACGGTTGTTGATGGAAATCTTGCCAGTACCCGGACGCAGGAAGACGCGAGCGGTAGCGGTCTTACGACGGCCAGTGCCGTAATTTTGAGTCGCCGACATAATGAGCTATCCCGTTAAATCTTCAGTTCTTGGGGCTGCTGAGCGGTGTGCGGGTGGCTGGCACCCTTGTACACCTTCAGCTTGCGATACATATCGCGACCCAGAGGGTTCTTCGGCAGCATGCCTTTTACAGCGGTCTCGATGACGCGCTCAGGGGCCTTGGCGATCAGCTTCTCGAAGTTGATCGACTTGATGCCGCCCGGGAAGCCGGAGTGGTGGTAGTACATCTTGTCGGTGGTCTTGGCACCGGTCACACGCACCTGCTCGGCGTTGATGACGACGATGTAGTCGCCGGTGTCAACGTGCGGAGTGTACTCAGGCTTGTGCTTGCCACGCAGGCGGCGGGCAATTTCGGTCGCCAGACGACCCAGGGTCTGGCCGGCAGCGTCGACGACGAACCAGTCGCGCTGTACAGTTTCCGGTTTCGCGGTATAGGTTTTCATTCGTTATAGCCTCAGGGGCCGCCTGAAAATAAGACGGCGAATCTTACTGGACAGTGGTTGCCTTGACAAGTCAAGGACAGCCGAAAACAGACACGAATTGGGGCTCGGGTCGGTGTGCGTCCGTAACGACTAGATACATCGATCGGCAGGCTTGGCATCCCCCACCGATGAAAGGCTGCGGAATTATGCAGATTTCGCCAGAATTTACAACCGCATTAACCACTTAATTTCACGAGGACACCCGCATGGAGTATCGCCCGCTCGGCCGCACCGATCTGAAAGTCAGCGCCCTCTGCCTCGGCACCATGACCTGGGGCGAGCAGAACAGCGAGCAGGACGCCTTCGCCCAGATCGCCAGGGCCAAGGCCGCCGGGATCAATTTCATGGATACCGCCGAAATGTATCCGGTGCCGCCCCGCGCCGAGACCTACGCCAGCACCGAGCGCATCATCGGCAACTGGTTCCGCCGCAGCAGCGACCGCGCCGACTGGATCCTCGCCAGCAAGATCGCCGGCCCCGGCAACGGCATCAGCCATGTGCGCGACGGCAACCTCAAGTTCAACCGCCAGCACATCGTCGCCGCCCTCGATGCCAGCCTGGAGCGCCTGCAGACAGACTGGCTGGACCTCTACCAGTTGCACTGGCCGGAGCGGCGGACCAACTTCTTCGGCCAGCTCGGCTACCAGCACCAGGAAGAGAGCTTCACACCGCTGGAGGAAACCCTGGAAGTGCTCGACGAGCAGGTGCGCGCCGGCAAGATCCGCCACATCGGCCTGTCCAACGAGACGCCCTGGGGCACCATGACCTTCCTCAGGCTCGCCGAGGAGCGCGGCTGGCCGCGCGCGGTATCGATCCAGAACCCCTACAACCTGCTCAACCGCAGCTTCGAGGTGGGCCTGGCGGAAATCGCCATCCGCGAGCAGTGCGGCCTGCTGGCCTACTCGCCGATGGCCTTCGGCATGCTTTCCGGCAAGTACACGGACGGCGCCCGCCCGGCCAACGCGCGCATCAGTCTGTACAGCCGCTTCACCCGCTACACCAACCCGCAGGCGGAAGCGGCCTGCGCGCGCTACGTAGCGCTGGCCCGCGAACATGGAATGGAACCGGCGCAGATGGCACTGGCCTACGTCACCTCGCGGCCGTTCGTGACCAGCAACATCATCGGCGCCACCTCGCTGGAACAGCTGGAAACCAATCTCGGCAGCGTCGACCTGAGGCTGGACGAGGAATTGCTCGCCGGTATCGATGCAATCCACCGGGAGCAACCGAACCCGGCTCCCTGAGCCTCCAGGGGCCTGGCGCTGCCGCGGGTTCGGCGGACAACCGCGCGATGCGGTCGTCCGCCCCTCCCGGTGACCAGGCGCGCCTCACAGGGCCCGCGCGATGATCTCCTTCATGATCTCGTTGGTACCGGCGTAGATCCGCTGCACCCGGGCATCGGCCCAGGCCCGCGCCACCGGATATTCCCACATGAAGCCGTAGCCGCCGTGCAACTGCACGCATTCGTCGAGCACCTTGCATTGCAGGTCCGTCGTCCAGTACTTGCACATGGCGGCGGTGGGTACGTCCAGCTTGCCCTGGAGATGCTGCTCCATACATCGATCGACGAAGACCCGGCCGACCTGGATCTCGGTAGCCATCTCGGCAAGCTTGAAGCGGGTATTCTGGAAGTCCGCCACCGACTTGCCGAACGCCTTGCGCTCGCGAGTGTAGTCGAGCGTCCATTGCAGGGCCGCCTCGGCCGACGCCAGCGCGCCGATACCGACGGTCAGGCGCTCCTGCGGCAGCTCCTGCATCAGGTAGATGAATCCCTGGCCGTCCTTGCCGAGCAGGTTCTCCCGGGGAATCCGCACATCCTGGAAGAACAGCTCGGAGGTGTCCTGGGCCTTCATCCCGACCTTCTCCAGGCGCTTGCCCTTGCTGAAGCCCGGCGTACCCGCCTCGACCACGAACAGGCTTATGCCCTTGGCGCCAGCCTTCGGATCGGTCTTCGCCACCACGATCACCAGGTCGGCGAGGAAGCCGTTGGTGATGAAGGTCTTCGAGCCATTGATGACGTACTCGTCGCCATCCAGTACCGCAGTGGTCTTCACCCCTTGCAGGTCGGAACCGGCCCCCGGCTCGGTCATGGCGATGGCCGCGACCATCTCGCCGGATACCAGCTTCGGCAGGTACTTGCGCTTCAGCGCCTCGCTGCCGTAGTGGAGGATGTAGGGTGCAGCGATGTCCGAATGCAGGGAGAAACCGATCCCGGTCAGGCCGGCCCGACCGATCTCTTCGATGACCACGGCGCTGTAGAGGAAGTCCGCGCCCATCCCGCCATACTCTTCCGGCAGGTGCGAACAGAGCATTCCGGCCTCGCCGGCCTTGTTCCAGAGCGCGCGGTCGACATGCCCATCCTTTTCCCATTGGTGATGGAAAGGCACGGCTTCCTGTTCGAGGAACTTGCGCACGCTGTCGCGAAACAGTTCGTGGTCGGAGCTGAACAGGGTTCTCGGTATCATCGTGGTCACCTGGAAACAGTCTGGGATCGGGTTGGCTGCACGCGGCAGGTCTTCGACTGTAGGGAAATGCCCCGACCGACGCACTGGACAGTTGCGCCAAAAAATAAGACGATCCAGCCGCCTTTTGACCGCTTTCCCTTACTCACAACAACGATAAAAATCCATGCGCGCTCAATCCGCTCCGGTGCTGAAACATGTCGGCATCGTCGCCATCGACGGCGTCTTCGCCTCGACCCTGATGCAGGCCAAGGACTTCTTCCACATGGCCAGCCTGCGCCACGGCAAGCAGCAGGGCCTCGGTCTCCAGCCGGCCTTCCGCACCCGCATCCTCAGCCCCGACGGCCAGCCGGTACGCAGCTTCAGCGGCGACAGCATCGCCGTCGACGGTCCCCTCGCCGCCTGCGATATCGTGGTCCTGCCCGCCTTCTGGGGCGATTTCGACGCGCTCGAACGGCGCTATCCGCAAATCGTTCCCTGGTTGCGCCGCAGCCATGCCGAGGGAACCGCCCTCTGCGGCGAGGCGACCGGGGTCTTCTGGCTGGCCCAGGCAGGTCTACTGGATGGCAAGGAAGCGACCACCTACTGGCGCTTCTATCGAGAATTCGCCGAACGCTTCCCGAACGTGCTGCTCAATCAGGAGAAGCACCTGACCGATGCCGACGACCTGTTCTGCGCCAGCGGCGTCACCTCCGCCTGCGACCTCTACATCTATCTGATCGAGCGTTTCTGCGGCGGATCGGTGGCCCAGGCGGTGGCCCGGGATACCCTCTACGAAGTACAGCGCAGCTACACCCCAGGGCGCATCGGCTTCGGCGGACAGAAGCTGCACCATGACCCGACGATCCTGCAGATCCAGCAATGGCTGGAAGACCACTTCGCCGACAAGTTCCGTTTCGAGGACGTCGCCCGCGACCACGGCATGAGCATCCGCAACTTCATGCGGCGCTTCCAGGCCGCTACCGGCGACAAGCCGCTGCACTATCTGCAGCGACTGCGGATCGAGACCGCCAAAGGCATGCTCTCGAGCACGCGCAAGAGCATCAAGACGATCAGCTACGAGGTCGGCTACGACGACGCCAGCTTCTTCGCCCGCCTGTTCCGCCAGCACACCGAACTCTCTCCCCACCATTACCGTCGCCAGTTCATGCAGAAGGAAAGCTGAGCCGGACATCGCCGGGCCTGCCCGAACGGCATCGGCGCCGGCGCTTTCCCTACAGAACCTAGGATAGGTAGCCAGGTCGGCCTTCGCGGGTTCTCATGAATCCGCAGGCCCGCCGCAGACGCGGGCGTTCCGAACAACGACAAGAACGGACCTTTGCCATGCGCCTTTATCTGCTCGCCTTCCTGGCCCTCTTCGGTATGAATGCTATGGCCGCCGACAACTGGAAAGCCTTCCCCTACGACCAGAGCGCCTATGACTATCCAGGCGACAAGTTGAAGGAAGCCTGGCCGCGCCTGACCCGCGGCTTCGGCGACTATCCCTATCCGGACGCCGACTGGGTGGTGAACATGGCGACCGCCCATCCGGATGCCCTGGAAAAGACCGTGAAGGCCGGCACCGGCTTCACCGGCAAGCCGGAAGAGGCCACGCAATATGCGGCACGACTGCAGGATGTCTGGCGCCTGCTGTTCCGCGGCGACTACGCCAAGGCCAAGGAGCAGGGACTGGCCTTGGGAGTCGGCGGCCAGGTACCGGCGATGTTCGCCCAGGTGCTCTACGCCATGTTCCTGGCTCCCGACCAGGCGGAGAAACAGCGCCTGCTCGAAGAGGTCATCGACTACACCGAACAGGCCGGCCCGCTGGTCAAGGCCGATATCGTCGCCCAGTTCGGCAGCGTCTACGCCAAGGCGCGCCTGGCCGAGGAGCTATCGGTACCGGTAGTGCTCAAGCGCGGCTATACCAGCGAAATACCCAAGGAACTGGACGCTCTCCTGGCCAGGCAACCCAACCAGCCGTTCGCCCTGGCGCTCTACGGCGGCTACGAGGCGGGAGTGATCCGCAAGGTCGGCAAGCTGGTCGGCAAGATGACCTACGGGGTCAGCGCCGACAAGATGGAGCAGTACTTCGCCCGCTCCTTCCGCCAGGCCAACGACCTGCCGATCGGCCACTACGAGTACGCCAACGCGCTCACCTACGTATACGGCGACGACGAGCGGGAGAAGGCCATCGCCCAACTGAAGCAGGCCGTGGCGATCAAGCCGATCAACGCCATGGAAGCCCTCGAAGTGGCCCATGCGAAGAAGCTCCTCGCCGGCTTCGAGCAGAACACCGCGCAGCGCTGAAACGCCGCGCGCCCATGAAAAAAGGGGTGGCCATCGGCAACCCCTTTCTCGTTTCCGCCCCGGATCAGGGCCGGTGCGGACGCGTCAGGTATTCGTGGGACTGCATTTCCAGCAGACGACTGAGGGTGCGCTGGAATTCGAACTCCAGCCGGCCGCCGCTGTAGAGATCCTTTAGCTCGACCTCGGCGGAGATGATCAGCTTGACGCTGCGGTCGTAGAACTCATCCACCAGGTTGATGAAACGCCGCGCCATGTCGTCCTTGGTGACGCCCATCTGCTCGACGTTGGAGATCAGCACGGCGTGGAAAATCTTCGCCAGTTCGATGTAGTCGTTCTGGCTGCGCGGGCCGTCGCACAGCTCACGGAATTCGAACCAGGCCACGTCGTCGCAGGTCAGGCGCGCGCGGATCTCGCGGTTCTCGATCATCAGCGCCTCGTCGCGCTGGGCCTTGGCACAGTCCGGGGTCAGGGCCTTGAAGCTGCGCGCCATCTCCTCCTCGACCTGTTCGCTGAGCGGCCAGTGGAACAGCTCGGCCTGCTCCAGCGCGCGCAGGCGATAGTCGACGCCGCTATCGACGTTGACGATCTCGGTATGTTCCTTGAGCAGGGCGATCGCCGGCAGGAAACGGGCGCGTTGCAGGCCGTCCTTGTACAGGCCGTCCGGCACGATGTTGGAGGTCGCCACCAGGCTCACGCCGTTCTTGAACAGCTCTTCCAGCAGGGTGGCGAGGATCATCGCGTCGGTGATGTCGGAGACGAAGAACTCGTCGAAGCAGATCACCCGCGCCTCGTCGGCGAAGCGCTTGCCGATGATGGTCAGCGGGTTCTTCTCGCCCTTGAGGGTCTTCAGTTCTTCGTGCACCCGCTTCATGAAGCGGTGGAAGTGCGTGCGCACCTTCTGCTCGAACGGCAGCGACTCGAAGAAAGTGTCCACCAGGTAGGTCTTGCCACGGCCGACGCCGCCCCAGAAATACAGGCCCTTCACCGGCCCGCCGGACTTCCTGCCGAGCAGCTTGCCGAACAGGCCGGGCTTGGCGTGGTCGGCGGCGACCAGGTCATCGTAGAGGCGTTGCAGATGCTTCACGGCATTCGCCTGTGCGGCATCGTGGAAGAAATCGGGGCGTTGGAGATCGGCCTGGTAGCGCTCGAGGGGCGTCATGATCGGTAGCAATGCAACGAAAACGGGGCCGTCACTTTAGCGACGACCCCGTCTCTTGGCAATCGGCCATCCGTCGAGGATGTACCGGGGCTGCCTACTCCTGCGGTGCCAGCGCTTCGCGGGTGCGCTCGATGGCGGCGTCACGGGCGGCGGCGTCGGCGAAGGCCGGGCTCTGCGCCACCGCCTCGCCATCCAGCCACAGGCCAAAGGCATTGCCCTCGGCCCGCAGGTCGGCAGTCTCGCCAGCCAGCAGGCGCTTGCTCACCGCACCGGCGGCCTTGCCGTCGGCGAAGGCGCGGGACAGCAGTAGCTGTTCGCCGGCGGCGTCCAGCAGGCGGAAGCGGAAGCTGCCGTCGTCGTCGCGGAAGCTGACCAGGCGCGCAGCCTTGGCGGCCTTCTTCTTGCCGCTCTCGGCACTTTTCAGCGGCTCGCGCAGGGAGCGCAGGCCGACTGCCTCGCGCAACTCGGCGATGAATGGGGTGGCGATGCGGCGCGCCTTGGCGGCACCTGCGAGGAGAATGTCCTCGATATCGTCCGGCTTGGCGATCAGCGCCTGGTAACGCTCGCGAGCCTCGCCCAGTTCGTTGTCGAGCAACTGGAACAGGCGCTGCTTGGCTTCGCCCCAGGCCAGGCCTTCGAGCAGTTCCTGGCGGAACGCGGCGACCTGTTCGGCGCTGGCGAAGGCCGAGTAAAGAAGGAACAGGTGCGAACTGTCCGGGTCTTTCGGCTCGCCCGGCGCGCGCGAGTCGGTGACGATGCGTGCGATGGCGTCCTTGAGCTGCCTGGACGGGCTGAACAGCGGGATGGTGTTGTCGTAGCTCTTGGACATCTTGCGCCCGTCCAGGCCCGGCAGGGTGGCGACGTTTTCCTCGATCACCGCTTCGGGCAGGACGAAGAACTCGCGGCCGTTGCCGAACAGGTGGTTGAAACGCTGGCCGATGTCGCGGGCCATCTCCACGTGCTGCACCTGGTCGCGGCCGACCGGGATCTTGTGCGCGTTGAACATCAGGATGTCCGCGGCCATCAGCACCGGATAGCTGTAGAGGCCCATGGTCACGCCGGCGTCCGGGTCTTCGCCAGCCTCGACATTGCGGTCCACCGCGGCCTTGTAGGCATGCGCGCGGTTGAGCAGCCCCTTGGCACTGACGCAGGTGAGCAACCAGGTCAGCTCGGGAATCTCGGGGATGTCCGACTGCCGGTAGAAGGTCGCACGCTCGACGTCCAGGCCGCCGGCCAGCCAGGTCGCGGCGATTTCCAGGCGCGAGCGCTGGATACGAGCGGGATCGTCGCACTTGATCAAGGCGTGGTAGTCCGCCAGGAAGTAGAACGAATCCACGTCGCTCCGACGGCTGGCGAGGATCGCCGGGCGGATGGCGCCGGCGTAGTTGCCCAGGTGCGGAGTGCCGGTAGGAGTGATGCCGGTCAGGATACGAGTAGTCATGCGATACCAGATGTCAGGCAAAGAAAAGAATGGCGCGCCGGATGGTAGCAGGGCCGGCGCGACGACGTCAGTCCTGCAGGCGTGGCAGCAACAGGTCCTTCAGATCGATCAGCTTGCCATGGAAGAAATGTCCGCTTTCTGCCACCCGCAACAGCTCGTGCGGTCGTGCCAGGGACTCGCTCCAGGCATATACCGCGGCCGGCGTGACCACGTCGTCGTCCTCCGGCTGCACCACGGTCAGCGGGCAACGCGCAGGCAGGCTGACCGCGAAGCGTTCCACCGGCGGCGCGATCATGAACAGCCGCGCCAGCCCGACGCCCTGCGCTTCCAGGCGACCCGCCAGATTGCCGGCGACGCAGGAGCCGAAGGAAAAGCCCATCAGTGTCAGCGGCAGCCCCGGATGGCGTGCCAGCAACCAGCGCGCGGCGGCCTCGGCGTCGTCGATCTCGCCGATCCCCTCGCCATAGCTGCCAGCGCTCTGGCCAACGCCACGGAAGTTGAAACGCAGGGTCGCCAGGCCGGCATCGCGGGCGCTGCGTTGCAGAGTGGCGACCACCTTGTTCTGCATGGTGCCGGCGAACAGCGGGTGCGGATGGCAGACCAGGGCGATGCCGCGGGCATCGGGCAGATCGAGGTGCAGGGCTTCCAGCGGCCCGCAGGGGCCATCGATGGATACAGGGATTTCGCGGGTAGACAAACAGGAACTCCGTGACCCCGGCTCGGGTCGACTCGTCTAGCAGATTACTCCAAGCGACACAGGCACTTACTCGCGTGCCGTGGTATACAGCTCGGACTCAAGCCGTTAACGTAAAGCAAAGCCGCCTATAGAGGAAGGATTCGCGTGGAACAGTCGCTCACCGCCTGGCTGCTGCCGGCCCTCGCCCTGGTCGCCGGGGTCGCCATCGGTTTTCTGATCGCCCGCCTGCTGCCCAACGCCGCGCCGAACAAGGTGCAACGCCAGATGGACGACCTGCAGGACCGCTTCGACAGCTATCAGCGCGAAGTCGTGACCCATTTCAACACCACCGCCAGCCTCGTGAAGAAGCTGACCCAGAGCTACCAGGACGTGCAGGAGCACCTCTCCGACGGCGCCCAGCGCCTGGCCCTGGACGAACAGACCCGCCAGCGCCTGCTGGCTGCGCTGCATGCCGACGAGGCCTATCCGGCCGAGCGCCGCGAGCGCCTGACTCCGCCGGCCTCCGGCGAAGTGCCGAAGGACTATGCGCCGAAAAGCCCGGACAGCCCCGGCACCCTCGACGCCACCTACGGCCTGAAAGGCAAGTACTGACGCGCTGCGCGAACCTGCCGACGCCCATGAAAAAGCCCCGCATCCGCGGGGCTTTTTCATGGCTGCGAGACGATCAGATCGCCTGGCGCTCGCGCAACAGGTCGAGCACCTGCTTCACGCCGTCCTCGACGCTCAGCGCCTGGGTATCGATCACCAGGTCGGCATCCAGCGGCACGTCGTAGGGGAAGGACTCGCCGGGGATATTGTCCTCGCCCGCCGCATACAGCCCCTGTGGATCGCGTTCGCGGCAAACCTGCGGCGACGCCTGCACATAGACGGTGATCAGGCGCTCGGCGCCGATCAGCGCCCTGGCCTGCTCGCGCCCTTCCGCGCTCGGCGCGACGAAGGCGCAGAGGCTGATCAACCCGGCCTCGTTGAACTGCTTGGCGACATGGGCGGTGCGCAGCCAGTTCTCGGTGCGTCCGGCGCGGTCCTGCGGCAACCCCTTGTTCAGGTCGTGGCGCAGGTTCTGCCCGTCCAGCACGTAGACCGCGCGGCCCATATCGAACAGCTTGCGCTCCACGGCGTAGGCCAGGGTGCTCTTGCCGGCGCCGGAGAGGCCGCTGAACAGTACGGTCGCCGGCTGCTGGCCGAAGCGGCCGGCACGCTCCTCGCGCGTCACATGGGCATTCGAACCGTGATGAGCGCTGCTGCCATGGGCCGCCGACGGAGCGGAGATGATCATGCCGGCGCCAACGGTGCCGTTGGTCAGGCGATCGATGACGATGAAGGCGCCGGTGGTGCGGTTCTGCTCATAGCCATCGAGCGCGATGGGCGCGTCCAGGCTGACCTTGACCCTGGCGATCTCGTTCAGCTTCAGCTCGCTGCCCGGGGTCCGCTCCAGGGTATTCACGTCCACCTTGTGGACGATGCTCGGAATCGAACCCGGCACATAGCTGGTAGCGCGCTTGATATCGTACTTCTTGCCCGGAAGCATCGGCTCCTCGGCCATCCACACCAGCATGGCATCGAAGCCGTCGGTGACCAGCGGGCGATTGTCGGCATGCACCAGCATGTCGCCGCGGGAAACGTCGATCTCGTCTTCCAGGGTCAGGGTGACGGCCTGGCCGGGACCGGCCTGCTCCAGTTCGCCCTCGAAGGTGACGATGGATTTCACCTTGCTGCCCTTGCCCGACGGCAATGCCACCACTTCGTCGCCCTTGCGCACCACGCCGCTGGCCAGGGTGCCGGCGAAACCGCGGAAGTTCAGGTTCGGCCGGTTCACGTACTGCACCGGGAAGCGCATGTCATCGAGGTTGCGGTCGGCGGCGATCTCGACGGTTTCGAGGATTTCCATCAGCGACTGGCCGGCGTACCAGGGCGAACGCTCGGACTTGTTGACCACGTTGTCGCCCTTGAGCGCCGACATCGGCACGAAGTGCAGCGAACTGGTCTTCAGACCGATCTTCTCGGCAAAGGCCAGGTAGTCGGCCTTGATCTGTTCGAAGACACCCTGGTCGAAGCCCTTCAGGTCCATCTTGTTGATGGCGACCACGATATGCCGGATACCCAGCAGGGACGCGATGAAACTGTGCCGGCGGGTCTGGGTCTGCACACCGTAGCGGGCATCGATCAGGATGATCGCCAGGTCGCAGGTCGAGGCACCGGTAGCCATGTTGCGGGTGTACTGCTCATGGCCGGGCGTGTCGGCGATGATGAACTTGCGCTTGGCGGTGCTGAAGTAGCGGTACGCCACATCGATAGTGATGCCCTGCTCGCGCTCGGCCTGCAGGCCATCGACCAGCAGCGCCAGGTCGACGTCGTCGCCCGTGGTGCCGACTTTCTTCGAGTCGCGGGTGATGGCCTCCAGGTGATCCTCGTAGATCATCTTGGAGTCGTGCAGCAGGCGCCCGATCAGGGTGCTCTTGCCGTCATCGACGTTGCCGCAGGTAAGGAAGCGCAGCAGTTCCTTGCGTTCGTGCTGCCCCAGGTAGGCGAGGATGTCCTCGCTGATCAGATCGGATTGATGAGACATGCTGCGTATCCTCAGAAATAGCCCTGACGTTTCTTTTCTTCCATCGAACCGGCCTGGTCATGGTCGATGACCCGACCCTGGCGTTCGGAAGTACGCGTCAGGAGCATTTCCTGGATGATTTCCGGCAGCGTGGTGGCGCTGGACTCGACCGCGCCGGTGAGCGGGTAGCAGCCGAGGGTACGGAAGCGCACCATGCGCTTCTCGATGCGGGCTTTCTCTTCGTCAGAGAGATGCTCGAGGATGCGCTCGTCGTCGATCATGATCAGCGTGCCGTTCTTCTCGATAACCTCGCGCTCGGCGGCGAAGTACAGCGGGACGATCGGGATGCCTTCCAGGTAGATGTATTGCCAGATGTCCAGCTCGGTCCAGTTGGACAGCGGGAAGACGCGGATCGACTCGCCCTTCTTCACCTTGCCGTTGTAGATGTTCCACAACTCGGGACGCTGGTTCTTCGGGTCCCAGCGGTGCTTGCTGTCGCGGAACGAATAGACCCGTTCCTTGGCCCGCGACTTCTCCTCGTCGCGGCGCGCGCCGCCGAATGCAGCGTCGAAACCGTACTTGTCCAGGGCCTGCTTGAGTCCCTCGGTCTTCATCACGTCGGTGTGCTTGGCGCTGCCGTGGGTGAACGGGTTGATGCCCTGGGCGACGCCGTCCGGGTTGACGTGGGTGATCAGGTCCAGGCCGATTTCCTCGACCATCCGATCGCGGAACCTGTACATCTCCTGGAATTTCCAGCGGGTGTCCACGTGCATCACCGGGAAGGGCAGCTTGCCGGGGAAGAAGGCCTTGCGGGCCAAGTGCAGCATGACCGCGGAATCCTTGCCGATCGAGTACAGCATCACCGGGTTATCGAACTCGGCGGCCACCTCGCGGATGATGTGGATGCTTTCCGCCTCCAGCTGTTTCAGGTGCGTCAGTTTGTCGACCATGGCTACTCACGGAATTGCTTATGGACGGCCGTCGGGCCGTAGACGAACGCGCACTCTATCACAGCGCAAGGCTCTAAAAGATTCGCCATTTATACCGAAAAAATATACCCATATAGCCATCAGCGCTCAGCCTCGCAGCCGGCGAAAACACTGGCGTCGAGAGGTTTTCCAGGGGCGTTTCGCAGACCGGGCGGACAAAGCTGAGACGGCATCGTCCCGGACCGGACAAAGCCGTCGCCGCGACAGCGAGCAGACGGTCCGCCCCCTTTCGGCGGCTCGACTTGTACGCCGGCGGCACTGCGCTAGCATAGCGGGCATCGTCATTCCGCCAAGAAGCCCCCAGATGCGCCGTACCGCCCTCGCCCTGCCCCTGTTCCTTCTGGTCTCAGCATGCAGCAGCGAACCGACGCCACCACCGAAACCCGCCGCCAAACCCCAGGCTCGCACCGTCATTTCACCCCGCCCCGTACGCCAGTCGGTGCAACCGATACTGCCGCTGCGCGGCGATTACGCGAACAATCCGGCGGCACAGCGCTTCATCGACAGGATGGTCAGCCAGCACGGCTTCAACCGCCAGCAACTGCACGACCTGTTCGCCCAGACCCAGCGCCTGGACTGGGTGATCCGCCTGATGGACCGGCAAGCCCCGACCTATACCCCACCCAGCGGACCGAACGGCGCCTGGCTGCGCTACCGGAAGAAGTTCGTCACGCCAGGCAACGTACAGAACGGCGTGCTGTTCTGGGACCAATACGAAACCGACCTGCAACGGGCATCGCGCGTCTACGGCGTGCCGCCGGAGATCATCGTCGGCATCATCGGCGTGGAAACCCGCTGGGGGCGTGTGATGGGCAAGACGCGGATCATCGATGCGCTGTCCACCCTGTCCTTCTCCTACCCTCGCCGCGCGGAATTCTTCAGCGGCGAACTGGAGCAATTCCTCCTCCAGGCGCGCAAGGAAGGCACCGACCCGCTGGCCCTGCGCGGTTCCTATGCCGGCGCCATGGGCTACGGCCAGTTCATGCCGTCTTCATTCACCAAGTACGCGGTGGACTTCGATGGCGATGGGCATATCGACCTGTGGAATCCGCGTGACGCCATCGGCAGCGTCGCCAACTATTTCAAGCAGCACGGCTGGGTCAGCGGCGATCGCGTGGCGGTTCCCGCCAGTGGCCGGGCTCCCTCGCTGGAAGATGGCTTCAAGACGCTGTACCCGCTGGACGTGCTCGCTTCCGCCGGATTACGCCCGCGGGGTCCGCTCGGCGGCCACCGGCAAGCCAGCCTGCTGCGCCTGGACATGGGCAGGAACTACCAGTACTGGTACGGCCTGCCGAACTTCTACGTGATCACCCGCTACAACCACAGCACCCACTACGCGATGGCCGTCTGGGAACTGGGCAAGGAAGTCGACCGGGTGCGTCACCGCTCCGTCGTCAGGCAGGATTAGGACAGTCGATGAACAAGTGCTCGATGGCGAAGCGCTTGCCCAGGTAGTCGCCCAACGCCTGTACCCCGTAGCGCTCGGTGGCATGGTGTCCGGCGGCGATGAAGCTGATGCCGTTCTCCCGCGCGCTGTGCACGGTCTGCTCGGAAACCTCGCCGGTCAGGTAGGCATCGACGCCAGCGGCGATCGCCTGGTCGATATAGCCCTGGGCGCCGCCGGTGCACCAGGCGATGCGCCGGATCGGCTGACCGGCATCGACCAGCAGCGGCTCACGCCCCAGCGCATCGCGCACATGCCGAGCGAAATCGGCAGGCTGCATCGGCTCGGCAAGCGAACCGAGGAGGACGATGGAACGCGGGTTGCCCGGCTCCAACGGCCCTTCCACTTCGAAGCCGAGCTGCCGGGCGAGCTGCACGTTGTTGCCCACCTCCGGATGCAGATCCAGCGGCAGGTGGTAAGCGAGCAGACTGATATCGTTGTTCAGCAGGGTCTTCAGGCGCCGTTGCTTCATGCCGACCACGCAGGGGTTCTCACCCTTCCAGAAGTAACCGTGATGCACCAGCACCACGTCGGCGTCGGCCTCCACGGCGGCATCCAGCAGCGCCTGGCTGGCAGTGACCCCGCTGACGATCCGCCGCACCTGCGGCCGGCCTTCGACCTGCAGGCCGTTCGGGCAGTAGTCCTGGATGCGCGCGGCATCCAGATAACGGTCGGCCTCTTCGACCAGGGTGCTCAGGGCGATAGCCATGCAAATTCCTCTTCATTCAGGCAGGGCGCGCCGCTCCTCTAATGGACGGCTTCCCCCTATAATGGGCGCCACCTTATCGGCCGCTTTTCGGCCTCGCAACCCCAAGGATTTTCCCGATGCCCAAGGCCCTGCGTTTCCTCGGCTGGCCCGTGCTGGTCGGCGTGCTGCTGGCCCTGCTGATCATCCAGCACAACCCCGAGCTGGTCGGCCTGCCACGCCAGGAGGTGCACGTCGAGCAGGCGCCTCTGCTCAGCCGCCTGCAGGAAGGCCCGGTGTCCTATGCCAACGCGGTGAGTCGAGCGGCTCCGGCAGTGGCCAACCTGTACACCACCAAGATGGTCAGCAAGCCCTCCCACCCCCTGTTCGACGACCCGATGTTCCGCCGCTTCTTCGGCGACAACCTGCCGCAACAGAAGCGCATGGAGTCGAGCCTCGGCTCGGCGGTGATCATGAGCGCGGAAGGCTACCTGCTGACCAACAACCACGTGACCGCTGGCGCCGACCAGATCATCGTGGCCTTGCGCGACGGCCGCGAAACCATCGCCCAGTTGGTCGGCAGCGACCCGGAAACCGACCTGGCCGTGCTGAAGATCGACCTTAAGAACCTGCCGGCGATGACCCTCGGCCGCTCCGACGGCATTCGCACCGGCGACGTCTGCCTCGCCATCGGCAACCCGTTCGGCGTCGGCCAGACCGTGACCATGGGCATCATCAGCGCCACCGGACGCAACCAGCTCGGCCTGAACACCTACGAAGACTTCATCCAGACCGACGCGGCGATCAACCCCGGCAACTCCGGCGGCGCGCTGGTGGACGCTGCCGGCAACCTGATCGGCATCAACACGGCGATCTTCTCCAAGTCCGGCGGCTCCCAGGGTATCGGCTTCGCCATCCCGACCAAGCTGGCCCTGGAGGTCATGCAGTCGATCATCGAGCACGGCCAGGTGATCCGCGGCTGGCTCGGCGTCGAGGTCAAGGCGCTGACCCCGGAACTGGCGGAGTCGCTGGGCCTCGGCGAAACCGCCGGGATCGTCGTCGCCGGCGTCTATCGCGACGGTCCGGCGGCACGCGGCGGCCTGCTGCCGGGCGATGTGATCCTGACCATCGACAAGCAGGAAGCCAGCGACGGCCGCCGCTCGATGAACCAGGTGGCGCGCACCCGTCCGGGACAGAAGATCAGCATCGTGGTGCTGCGCAACGGACAGAAGGTCAACCTGACCGCCGAGGTCGGCCTGCGTCCGCCGCCGGCACCGGCTCCACAGCAGAAACAGGACGGCGGCGAGTGATCCCCGTCATTGAAAACGGCGCCCTCGGGCGCCGTTTTCGTATCACTTGAGGAAGTGCAGGGCGTCCAGTAGCGCCTGGTTCTGCTCCGGACTGCCGATGGTGATACGCAGGAACTGGTCGATCCGCGCCTGCTTGAAATGGCGGACGATCACTCCCTGCTCGCGCAGGGTCGAGGCAATCTGCCCGGCATCGTGCCGCGGATGACGGGCGAAGACGAAGTTGGCGGCCGACGGTAGTACCTCGAAGCCCAGCGCCTGCAAAGAGGCGCTCAACGCCTCGCGGCTATCGATCACTGCCTGGCAGGTCCGACGGAAATAGGCGTCGTCCTCGAAAGCCGCCGCCGCGCCGGCGATCGCCAGGCGATCCAGCGGGTAGGAATTGAAGCTGTTCTTGATCCGCTCCAGCGCCTCGACCAGATCGGCATGGCCGACCGCCAGGCCGACCCGCAGGCCGGCCAGGGAGCGCGACTTGGACAGCGTCTGGGTGACCAGCAGGTTCGGGTAGCGATCGACCAGGGCGATGGCGCTCTCGCCGCCGAAGTCGACATAGGCCTCGTCGACTACCACCACCGAATCCGGCGACGACTTCAGCATCGCTTCGATGGCGTCCAGCGGCAGCAGGCAGCCGGTCGGCGCGTTCGGATTGGGGAAGATGATTCCGCCGTTGGGCCGCGCGTAGTCTTCGACGCGGATGCGGAACCTTTCATCCAGCGCGATCTTCTCGTGCGCGATCCCGTACAGGCCGCAATAGACCGGGTAGAAGCTGTAGGTCACGTCCGGAAACAGCAGCGGCAGGTCGTGTTGGAAGAGGCCATGGAAAATGTGCGCGAGCACCTCGTCGGAGCCGTTGCCGACGAACACCTGGTTGGCCTGTACGCCGTAGTGCGCGGCGACCGCCTGCTTCAACCGCTCGCCGTTGGGATCGGGATACAGGCGCAGGTCGTCGTTGAGTTCCGCCTGCATCGCGGCGAGCGCCTGTGGCGACGGACCGTAGGGATTCTCGTTGGTGTTCAGCTTGACCAGCCGCGACAGCTTCGGCTGCTCGCCCGGCACATAAGGCACCAGGTCCTTGACGAAGGGACTCCAGAATTTGCTCATGCTCAGGCCTCCTTCTCGTCGAGGATGCGGTATTCGGCACTACGCGCGTGGGCGGTCAACGACTCGCCGCGAGCCAGCACCGAGGCGGTACGACCGAGGACCGAAGCGCCCTCGGCCGAGCAGTTGATGATCGACGAACGCTTCTGGAAGTCATATACCCCCAGCGGCGAAGAGAAACGCGCGGTACCGGAGGTCGGCAGCACGTGGTTCGGGCCGGCGCAATAGTCGCCCAGGGCCTCGGCAGTGTAGCGGCCCATGAAGATCGCGCCGGCATGGCGGATCTCCGGCAGCCAGCTTTCCGGATCGGCCACCGACAGCTCCAGGTGTTCCGGGGCGATGCGGTTGGCGACCGCACAGGCCTGGGCCTGGTCGGCGACCTGGATCAGCGCGCCGCGCCCCTCCAGGGAGGTGCGGATGATCTCGGCGCGCTCCATGGTCGGCAGCAGGCGAGCAATGCTGTCCGCGACGCGGTCCAGGAACGCCGCGTCCGGACTGACCAGGATCGACTGGGCGTCTTCGTCGTGTTCGGCCTGGGAGAACAGGTCCATGGCGATCCAGTCGGGATCGGTCTGGCCGTCGCAGACCACGAGGATTTCCGAGGGACCGGCGATCATGTCGATGCCGACCTGGCCGAACACGTGACGCTTGGCGGTGGCCACGTAGATGTTGCCGGGGCCGACGATCTTGTCCACCCGCGGCACGCTTTCGGTGCCGTAGGCCAACGCGGCCACGGCCTGTGCCCCGCCGATGGTGAAGACACGGTCGACGCCGGCGATGCAGGCGGCGGCGAGGACGATCTCGTTGATCTCGCCGCGCGGGGTCGGTACGACCATGACCACTTCGGACACCCCGGCGACCTTGGCCGGGATCGCATTCATCAGCACCGAGGACGGGTAGGACGCCTTGCCGCCCGGCACATAGAGCCCGGCGCGGTCCAGCGGGGTGACCTGCTGGCCGAGCACCGTGCCGTCGGCCTCGGTGTAGCGCCAGGAACCCTGCTTCTGCTTCTCGTGGTAGCTGCGCACGCGCTCGGCGGCGACTTCCAGGGCTTCGCGCTGGGCTACGGTGATACGGGTGAGAGCCAGCTCCAGGCGCTCGCGCGGCAGGATCAGGTCGGCCATCGAGGCGGCCTGGAGACCGTCGAAGCGCTGGGTGAACTCGACCACGGCGGCGTCGCCACGGCTGCGTACGGCGGCGATGATGTCGAGGACGCGCTGGTTGACCGAATCGTCGGAGACACTTTCCCAGCTCAGCAGATGATCCAGATGACGCCCGAAGTCCGGATCAGCGGCATTGAGTCGACGGATAGCGAAGGGAGCGGTCATAGCGAGCCTCTTTTATGGATGGCGTTGTCTCGGGCGCCGCTAGACTACCAAGCCCACCGTGCGGGCACCCGAGAAAATTTGGCTATGACACGGATAGGCAGGTGCAGCGCGGAGCCGCACGGGTATCAGTGACGGTGTCGCGCCTCGACGGCGTCGCGCAGGGTATCGATCAGCGACTGGATGCGACCGTGCTGCATCTTCATCGAGGCCTTGTTGACCACCAGGCGCGAGCTGATCGTGGCGATCAGTTCCTGGGGCTCCAGGCCGTTGGCGCGCAGGGTATTGCCGGTATCCACGACGTCGATGATCTTGTCGGCGAGACCGACCAGCGGCGCCAGCTCCATCGAGCCGTACAGCTTGATCACGTCGACCTGGCGGCCCTGCTCGGCGTAGTAGCGCTTGGCGACATTGACGAACTTGGTGGCCACCCGCAGGCGTCCCTTGGGTTCAGGCGCGCCAATGGCGCCGGCGGTCATCAGCTTGCAGTTGGCGATACGCAGGTCCAGCGGTTCGTAGAGTCCCTGGCCGCCGTACTCCATCAGCACGTCCTTGCCGGCCACGCCGAGATCGGCGGCGCCATGCTCGACATAGGTCGGCACGTCGGTGGCGCGCACGATGAGCAGGCGCACATCGGACAGGGACGTCGGGATGATCAGCTTGCGGCTCTTGTCCGGGTTCTCCGACGGTACGATGCCCGCCGCTGCGAGCAGCGGCAGGGTATCGTCGAGAATCCGGCCCTTGGACAAGGCGATGGTCAGCATTTGCGCGACAGCCTCCGCTAGCCCGGTACGCGGCGGATCTTGGCGCCGAGCAGCTGGAGTTTCTCTTCGATGCACTCGTAGCCACGGTCGATGTGGTAGATGCGATCGATCAGGGTGTCGCCTTCGGCCACCAGGCCGGCGATCACCAGGCTCGCGGATGCGCGCAGGTCGGTCGCCATGACCGGAGCGCCCTTGAGCTTGGGTACGCCGGTGACGATGGCGGTGTTGCCTTCGACGAGGATTTGCGCGCCCATGCGGTTCATTTCGTAAACATGCATGAAGCGGTTCTCGAAGACCGTCTCGATGACCGCGCCGGTGCCTTCGGCTACCGCGTTCATGGAGATGAACTGGGCCTGCATGTCGGTGGGGAACGCCGGGTACGGCGCGGTACGCACGTTGACCGCCTTCGGCCGGTTGCCCTTCATGTCCAGCTCGATCCAGTTGCTGCCGGTGCTGATGTGGGCACCGGCCTCTTCCAGCTTCTGCAGGACCGCCTCGAGGATGGTCGGGTCGGTATCCTTCAGCTTCACCCGGCCACCGGTCGCGGCCGCGGCCACCAGGTAGGTGCCGGTCTCGATACGGTCGGGCAGTACGTCGTAGCGAGCACCGCCGAGGCGCTTCACGCCTTCGATGACGATGGTATCGGAGCCAGCGCCCTGGACGTTGGCGCCCATGGCGTTCAGGCAGTTGGCCAGGTCGACCACCTCCGGCTCGCGAGCGGCGTTCTGCAGCACGGTACGGCCGTTGGCCAGCGCGGCAGCCATCATCAGGTTCTCGGTGCCGGTCACGCTGACGGTATCGAAGAAAAAGTGACCGCCACGCAGGCCGCCGGCCGGCGCCTTGGCCTTGATGTAGCCGCCTTCGACCTCGATCTGCGCGCCCATGGCCTCGAGACCGCGGATATGCAGGTCGACCGGACGCGAACCGATCGCGCAACCGCCCGGCAGGGCCACTTCGGCCTCGCCGAAGCGCGCCAGCATCGGGCCCAGCACCAGGATCGAGGCACGCATGGTCTTCACCAGTTCGTACGGCGCGACCAGGGTTTTGATGCTGCTGGCATCGACTTCGACGTTGAGCTTCTCGTCGATGATCGGCTGCACGCCCATGCGGCCGAACAGTTCGATCATGGTGGTAATGTCGTGCAGGTGCGGCAGGTTGCAGACGGTGACCGGAGTATCGGCCAGCAGGGTCGCGGCCAGGATCGGCAGCGCCGAGTTCTTCGCGCCGGAAATGCGGATTTCGCCATCGAGGCGGTTACCGCCGGTAATAATCAGTTTATCCATTGCAATGATCCCCCGTGGGCTCAGGAACGCTCGGCCCAGGCGGCGCGGCTGAAGAATTTCATGGTGACGGCATGGATGCTGCCATCGGCGATCCAGGCGTTCAAATGGGCGTAGACCTGCTGCTGACGCTTGACCGGGCTCTGGCCGGCCAGTTCGTCGCTGATCAGATTCAGTTGGAAATTGCACCCTTCGCCCTCGACTTCCACCTGGGTGCCGGGGAGTTTTTCCTGGAGAAGGCTCTTAACGTCTTCGGCCTGCATGCTCAACCTCAATCGGGCGCCCTACGCGCACGGTCGGCCATCATACAAAAAAGCCCTCCGCCTGCGAACCCCAGGAAGGGACGCGCAGACGGAGGGCCGCTCGTTCCGCCGGCCGGTCATTCCTGCAAAGGCAGGATCTCCAGAAGGCTGCTGACCTTGGCAATCTCCCGCATGTCGTCCGGCAACGCCCTGACGCTCAGGACCTTGCCGGCCTTGCGTGCGTCGCGCATGAAGGCCAGCAACAGGGAAATGCCCACGCTGCTGGAGCGCTCCACCGCCGAGCAGTCGACGACCAGTTCCGCCGCCTGGCTGGCGCGAATCAGCCGACCGCCCTGCTCGCGCAACGCCGGCCCGCTGCTGTAGTCGAGCACGCCGGCGAGCTGCAGTTCGCCGGCCGCGCCTTCGCGCAGGCTGGCCTGGCTCATTTCGCCCCGGCCTCTTCCGCTTTCGCGGTTTCCTTGGCCTTGGCGACCACCTCGCCCCAGCCGGCGATGGTCTTCTCGAGGTCGTTGCGGTTCTTCTGCATGGTGTCGGCGAACTGGTCGCGGAACAGCTTGCCGATGTTGATGCCGTTGATGATCACGTTGCGGACCTTCCAGCCACCGGCCAGGTTGGTCATGGTGTAGGAGACCGGATAGACCGTGCCCTTGCTGTCACGGATCTCCATGTTGACGCTGGCGCGATCGTCGCTCGGCTTGGCCGAACTAGGCAGCACGCGGATGTCCTGGTTGTCGTATTCGAGCAGCGCGTTGCCGTAGAACTGCATCAGGCTGTTCTTGAACACTTCCTCGAAGCGCTTGATTTGCTCGGGTGAGGCCTGGCGCGAGTACTTGACGGTCATCACACTCTTGGCGATGCCTTCGGCATCGACCACCGGCCCAAGGATACGGTCGAGAGTGGCGTAGAGCTTTTGCGGATCGGCCTTGTAGGCGGCCTTGTTGGCCTTGATGTCGGAAAGCAGTTCGTCGACCGTGCCCTGCACCACCTGTTGCGGGGTCGGCGCCGCCATGGAAAGCAGCGGGAAAGCCGCCAGGAACACCAGCAGGCCGCGACGCAGAAGAGTCAGCATGGAAGAAAACCTCACTTTTTGGCTTCGTCTTTGTTAACCGAGTTCAGCAGGAACTTGCCGATCAGGTCTTCCAGCACCAGCGCCGACTGGGTGTCGTGGATGGTGCTGCCGTCCTTCAGAACGTCCTCGTCGCCGCCGACGCTGATGCCGATGTATTTCTCGCCCAGCAGGCCGGCGGTCAGGATCGACGCCGTGGAATCGACCGGCAGGTTGTTCACGTTCTGGTTGATCTCCATGGTCACGCGACCAGTGTAGCTGTCGCGATCCAGGTCGACCGCCGTCACCTTGCCGATCGTCACGCCGGCCAGGGTGACCTTGCCGCGCACGGTAACACCGGCGATGTTGTCGAAGTAGGCGTAGACCTTGTAGGTATCGCCGGCGTTGCCCACGCTCAGGCCGCTGACCCGCAGGGCCAGCAGCAACAGGGCCAGCAGGCCGGCCAGGAGGAACAGGCCGACACCGATTTCCAGGGTGCGGGTTTGCATTCAGAAATCTCCAAACATCAAAGCAGTCAGAATGAAGTCGAGCCCCAGCACCGCCAGGGAGGCATAGACCACGGTCCGGGTCGTCGCCCGGCTGATTCCTTCCGAGGTCGGCTCGCAGTCGTAGCCTTGGTAGACCGCGATCCAGGTCACCACGAAGGCGAATACGATACTTTTGATCACGCCGTTGAGCACATCCTCGGTGAACTGCACGCTGTTCTGCATGTTCGCCCAGAACGACCCCTCGTATACGCCCAGCCAGTCGACCGCGACCATCGCCCCACCCCAGATGCCGACCACGCTGAAGATCGCGGCGAGCAGCGGCATGGAGATGAAACCGGCCCACAGGCGCGGCGCGACGATGTACTTGAGCGGGTCGACACCGATCATTTCCAGGCTGGAAAGCTGTTCGGTGGCCTTCATGTTGCCGATTTCCGCGGTAAGCGCAGAGCCGGCACGGCCGGCGAACAGCAGGCCGGTCACCACCGGCCCCAGTTCGCGCAGCAGGGTCAGGGCCACCATCTGCCCGACCGCCTGCTCGGAACCATAGGAAATCAGGATGTTGTAGCCCTGCAGGGCCAGCACCATGCCAATGAACAGGCCCGAGACGACGATGATCGCCAGCGACAGCACGCCTACCGAGTAGAGTTGCTTCACCAGCAGGTGCAAACCGGTGCCTGGCGTGCGCCGGCCGAGCAGGGCGTGGCCGAGGAACAGGGTCGAGCGGCCGAGCGCGGCGACCACGTCCAGGCCGGCGCGGCCGAACAGCCGGATACGTTCGAGGGGAGAGACTCTACGCATCAGCGCTCTCCCAGCAGGTCGGCCCGGTAGTCGCGGGCCGGATAATGGAACGGAACGGGACCATCCGGGATTCCCTTGACGAACTGGCGGATACGAGGATCGTCGGTTTCCTTGAGGACGTCCGGCGTCCCGTGGCCAAGTACCCGGCCGTCGCCGACGATATAGATGTAGTCGGCGATGCTGGCGGTCTCGGCCAGGTCATGGGAAACCACGATGCTGGTGATGCCGAGGGCATCGTTGAGCAGGCGGATCAGGCGCACCAGGACGCCCATGGCGATCGGATCCTGCCCCACGAACGGCTCGTCGTAGAGCAGGATCTGCGGGTCCAGGGCGATCGCCCGGGCCAGGGCGACGCGGCGCTTCATGCCGCCGGAAAGCTCGTCCGGCATCAGTTCCACGGCGCCGCGCAGGCCGACGGCCTGAAGCTTCATCAGGACGATGTCGCGGATCATCTCTTCCGGCAGCTGGGTATGCACGCGCAGCGGAAACGCGACGTTCTCGAAGACGTCGAGATCGGTGAACAGCGCCCCGCTCTGGAACAGCACGCCGAACTGCTTGCGCATGTCGAACAGGTCGCCGCGCGAAAGCTGCGGCAGGTTCTGCCCGTTGACCCAGACCTCCCCCTTCGAAGGACGCAACTGGGAGGCGATCAGCCGCAGCAACGTGGTCTTGCCGCAACCGGACGGGCCCATGATGCCGGTCACCTTTCCGCGCGGGATACGCACATCGATGTTGTCGAAAATCGCCCGCGATCCGCGCTTGAAGGTCAGGCCCTTCAACTCGACCGCGTAGGCACTATCGGTGCTCATCAGGACTCCTTGCGATGCGACCCGTCCATGCTGGACGCCTTGCCCCGTTGCAAAGGCACGCATCCCGGAGGGGTCGAATGGGCGCGGACTATAGCACTGCGGCGGGTTCTGGCCCAAGGCCTGGCACCGTGCCGTTCAGCTTGGATTCAGCTTGTTCGGAGCGTTCTCTCAGCCCTTTAGGACATATCGCACACTTCAGGTTCACTACGGACAGAAAAAAATCGCGTCGACGTCGAATATATCGACATTTATGCAGTCATAGCGCGGAGTGCAGATAACGGCGGCGTAACAGAGCATTGCAGTCCATACAACATTGCGCCGCGGGGGATGCGGACCGACTTCACAGCATGGCTGGTGTAAGCGGGGCACGCTTTCCCGTTATAATCCCGCCTTTAATCCAGGCGCCACATTCGTTGAACATGAGCCAGAACCTCGATTTCATCCATTCCGCCCAGCGCACCATCGGCCTCGAGCGCGACGCGGTAGACAGCCTGCTGGCGCGGATTGGCGACGATTTCGTCAAGGCCTGCGAACTGCTGCTGGCCGGCAAGGGCCGGGTCGTCGTCGTCGGCATGGGCAAGTCCGGTCACATCGGCAAGAAGATCGCCGCTACCCTGGCCAGCACCGGCACCCCCTCCTTCTTCGTGCATCCGGCCGAGGCCAGCCATGGCGACATGGGCATGATCACCAAGGACGACGTGGTCCTCGCCCTGTCCAACTCCGGCTCGACTGCCGAAATCGTCACCCTGTTGCCTCTGATCAAGCGCCTGGGCATCACCCTGATCAGCATGACCGGTAACCCCGAGTCGCCCCTGGCCAAGGCTGCGGAAGTGAACCTGGACGCCAGTGTCGGCCAGGAAGCCTGCCCACTGAACCTGGCCCCGACCTCCTCCACCACCGTAACCCTGGTCCTCGGCGACGCCCTGGCGATCGCCCTGCTCGAAGCCCGCGGCTTTACCGCGGAAGACTTCGCCTTCTCGCACCCGGGCGGTGCGCTGGGCCGCCGACTGCTGCTGAAGGTGGAAGACGTCATGCACGTCGGCGAAGGGCTGCCGCAGGTGCTGCTCGGCACCTCGCTGACCGGCGCGCTGATGGAAATGACCCGCAAGGGCCTGGGCATGACCGTAGTGCTCGACGAACATGGCAAGCTTGCCGGCATTTTCACCGATGGCGACCTGCGTCGCGCCCTGGATCGGGGCATCGACGTCCGCCAGGTCACCATCGACCAGGTGATGACCGTCCACGGCAAGACCGTCCGCGCCGAGATCCTCGCCGCGGAAGCCCTGAAGATCATGGAAGACAACAAGATCGGCGCACTGGTAGTGGTCGACGCGGACGACCGTCCGGTCGGCGCCCTGAACATGCACGACCTGTTGCGCGCAGGAGTGATGTAATGAGCGATACCCATTCGGCCGCGGAACTCCCGGTCCGGGCCAGCCGGATACGCCTGGCGATCTTCGACGTCGACGGCGTGCTGACCGACGGCAAGCTGTATTTCCTCGTCGACGGCAGCGAGTTCAAGACCTTCAACACCCTGGACGGACATGGCATCAAGATGCTCATCGCCTCCGGCGTGCGCACCGCCATCATCACCGGCCGCGACACTCCGGTGGTCGAACGGCGCGCGCGCAACCTGGGCATCCAGCATCTCTATCAGGGCCGGGAAGACAAGCTCGCCGTCCTCGACGAACTTCTCGGCGAACTCGGACTAGGCTATGAGCAAGTCGCCTACCTTGGCGACGACCTGCCCGATCTGCCGGTGATCCGCCGCGTCGGCCTGGGCATGGCGGTAGCCAGTGCCGACCCGTTCGTGCGCCAGCATGCCCATGGCGTCACCGCGGCCCGCGGCGGCGAAGGCGCCGCCCGCGAGTTCTGCGAACTGATCATGCGCGCCCAGGGTACGCTCGAAGCCGCCCAGGGCGCCTATCTGTAGAGCCGACCATGCCGAAGACACTACGCCAGAAACTGCTGCTCGCCCTGATCGCCCTGTTGCTGATCGTCGCGGGCTACTACTGGAACGTCGGGCTCGAGCTGTTCAACGAACAGCCGACCCGCCCCGGCCAGGACAACACCATCGACTACTATGCCGAGAATGCCCATAGCCTCCAGTACCAGGAGGACGGCAGCCTCGACTACGAGATGACCGCGGTGAAGCTGGAGCACCAGAAAGCCACGGACATCACTTTCGTCACCACCCCCGACCTGCTGCTCTTCCGTGGCAACGTGCAACCCTGGCACATCCAGAGCGCCCGCGCCGAAGTCGGACCGAAAGGCAAGGAGGTCGAACTCATCGACGACGTGCGCGTCGCACGTACCGATGCCAAGGGCCAACCAAGCATCCTGACCACCACTCGGCTGACCGTATTCCCCGACAAGAATTATGCACAGACCGAGCAAGCCGTTAAAATCGACGCGGCCAATGGAGTGACGACGGCTGTTGGAATGAAAGCGTATCTGAAAGACAGCCGGATGCACCTGCTGTCCAACGTAAGAGGTCAGCATGAGGTTCGTTAATACCCTCCCCCTTATTTTCGGTCTGACTGCCGCCCTCGGCAGCTCCATGGCCTTGGCCCTGCCTTCGGACCGCGAACAACCGATCCGCGTCCAGGCCGACAGCGCCGAACTGGACGACAAGCAGGGCGTCGCGGTCTACCGCGGCGACGTCGTGGTGACCCAGGGCAGCACCAAGCTGACCGGCAACACCGTGACCCTGAAGCAGGACAAGAACGGCGACATCGAGGTCGTGACCTCGGTCGGCAAGCCTGCCTACTACGAGCAGAAACCCGCTCCGGACAAGGACGTGACCAAGGCCTATGGCCTGACCATCCAGTACTTCGTCACGCAGAACCGGGTCGTGCTGATCGACCAGGCCAAGGTGATCCAGGAAGGCAACACCTTCGAAGGCGAGAAGATCGTCTACGACACCCAGCGCCAGATCGTCAACGCGGGTCGTGCCACCGGCTCCCAGGTGACCAGCCCGCGCCCGCGCATCGACATGGTCATCCAGCCGAAGAAAAAGGCCCAGTAATGGCAACGCTCAAAGCCCAGCACCTGGCCAAAAGCTATAAAGGCCGGCAAGTCGTCCGCGACGTCAGCATGTCCATCGATAGCGGGCAGATCGTCGGCCTGCTCGGTCCGAACGGTGCCGGCAAGACCACCTGCTTCTACATGATCGTCGGCCTGGTCCAGGCCGACCAGGGCGTGGTCCGCATCGACGAGCAGAACGTCACCCACCTGCCGATGCACGGGCGCGCCCGGGCCGGCATCGGCTACCTGCCGCAGGAAGCCTCGATCTTCCGCAAGCTGTCGGTATCCGACAACATCATGGCGATCCTCGAGACCCGCAGCGACCTCGATCGCAACGGTCGCAAGGAAGCCCTGGAAGGCCTGCTGCAGGAATTCCACATCCACCACATCCGCGACAACCTCGGCATGAGCCTGTCCGGCGGCGAACGACGCCGGGTGGAAATCGCCCGCGCCCTGGCCAGCGCGCCGAAATTCATCCTCCTCGACGAGCCCTTCGCCGGCGTGGACCCGATCTCGGTCGGCGACATCAAGCAGATCATCCATCACCTCAAGGCGAAGGGTATCGGCATCCTCATCACCGACCACAACGTCCGCGAGACCCTGGACATCTGTGAAACGGCGTATATCGTCAATGATGGGCAGTTGATCGCGGAGGGGGATGCCGAGAGCATCCTCGCCAACGACCTGGTCAAGGAAGTCTACCTGGGGCACGAGTTCCGCCTCTGAAGAAATCTCCTAGCGCGCCCTCCGGCCTCGCCGGAGCGGTTCCGCTCGCCCGCGGTTTCGCAACCGCGAGTGCCGCCTGGAGCGGATGATTTATTCAGAGCAACCCTAGGCAAAGTACGAAAATTCAGGCATATAATTTGCTTCCTGGCGGTGCCGCCACCTCGGCACCCGTAGTAGTGGATGGTGCCATCCGGTACCAGCGAATAAGGTACTAAGCCCTCAGCCATGAAACCATCGCTAGTCCTCAAGATGGGCCAGCAGCTGACGATGACGCCGCAGCTGCAACAGGCCATACGCCTCCTCCAGCTATCCACCCTGGACCTCCAGCAGGAAATCCAGGAAGCGCTGGAATCCAATCCCATGCTCGAACGCCAGGAAGACGGCGACGATTTCGACAACAGCGACCCTCTCGCCGATGGCGCCGAACAGGCGGCCAGCGCGCCCCAGGAGAGCCCTCTCCAGGAAAGCGCCACGCCCAGCGTCGAAAGCCTCGACGACGACCAGTGGAGCGAACGCATACCCAGCGAGTTGCCGGTGGATACCGCCTGGGAAGACATCTACCAGACCAGCGCCAGCAGCCTGCCCAGCAACGACGATGACGAATGGGACTTCACCGCGCGCACCAGCAGCGGCGAGAGCCTGCACAGCCACCTGCTCTGGCAGGTCAACCTGGCACCGATGTCGGACACCGATCGGATGATCGCGGTGACCATCATCGATAGCATCAACAACGATGGCTATCTCGAAGAGTCCCTCGAAGAAATCCTCGCCGCCATCGATCCGGAACTGGACGTCGAACTCGACGAAGTGGAAGTCGTGCTGCGCCGCATCCAGCAACTGGAACCCGCCGGCATCGGCGCCCGCAACCTGCGCGAGTGCCTGCTGCTGCAACTGCGCCAGTTGCCGTCCACCACGCCCTGGCTGAACGAAGCGCTGCGCCTGGTATCCGACTACCTCGACCTGCTCGGCGGCCGCGACTACAGCCAATTGATGCGGCGCATGAAGCTCAAGGAAGACGAACTGCGCCAGGTCATCGAGCTGATCCAGTGCCTGCATCCCCGGCCCGGTTCGCAGATCGAATCGAGCGAAGCCGAATACATCGTCCCCGACGTCATCGTGCGCAAGGACAACGAGCGCTGGCTGGTCGAGCTGAACCAGGAGGCGATGCCGCGCCTGCGCGTCAACGCCACCTACGCCGGCATGGTCCGCCGCGCCGACAGCAGCGCCGACAATACCTTCATGCGCAACCAGTTGCAGGAAGCCCGCTGGTTCATCAAGAGCCTGCAGAGCCGCAACGAAACGCTGATGAAGGTCGCCACCCAGATCGTCGAGCACCAGCGCGGTTTCCTCGACTACGGCGAAGAAGCCATGAAGCCGCTGGTCCTGCACGACATCGCCGAAGCGGTGGGCATGCACGAATCGACCATTTCGCGGGTCACCACGCAGAAATACATGCATACGCCGCGCGGCATTTTCGAGCTGAAATATTTCTTTTCAAGTCACGTCAGTACCGCCGAAGGCGGGGAATGCTCGTCCACCGCGATCCGCGCGATCATCAAGAAACTGGTGGCCGCGGAAAATGCGAAAAAGCCATTGAGCGACAGCAAGATCGCTGGTTTACTGGAGGCACAGGGCATTCAAGTGGCTCGCCGCACCGTCGCCAAATACCGCGAATCCCTGGGCATAGCCCCTTCGAGCGAGCGCAAGCGACTGGTGTGACGTTGATCCACGCCAAGGTGTTCCGGAGGCAGGTTGCTAACCTGCCACTTACACACGGGCAACAAGGAGAACGCGGTATGCAAGTCAACATCAGTGGCCATCAACTGGATGTGACCGACGCCCTGCGCGACTATGTCGGCGAGAAACTGAGCCGTCTGGAGCGCCATTTCGACAAGATCACCAATGTTCAGGTGATCATGGAGGTCGAGAAACTGAAGCAGAAGATCGAAGCCACCCTGCGCATCGCCGGTGGCGAGATCGTAGCCAATGCGGAACATGAGGACATGTACGCGGCCATCGACCTGCTGATCGACAAACTCGACCGTCAACTGATCAAACACAAAGAGAAGTATCTCGAACGGCAGCAAGGCGTAGGCGCCCGCTGATCTCCCCTCCCCTATGATCCGACTTGAGCAAATCCTGACCCCCGGCCGTTCCCTCGTGAACGTGCCGGGCGGCAGCAAGAAACGCGTACTCGAACAAATCGCCAACCTGGTAGCCAGGGAGCTGCCGGAGTTCGACGCCCAGACCATCTTCGAAAACCTGGTGGCCCGGGAAAAACTCGGTTCCACCGGCTTCGGCAATGGCATCGCCATTCCGCACTGCCGCCTGTCTGGCTGCCAGAGCCCCATCAGCGCCGTGCTGCACCTGGATGCTCCCGTGGACTTCGACGCGCTGGACGGCGCGCCGGTCGACCTGCTCTTCGTCCTGCTGGTACCGGAGGCCGCGACCGAAGAACATCTCGAACTGCTCCGGCAGATCGCCGCCATGCTCGACCGTGCCGACGTACGCGACCGCCTGCGCAGCGCTCCCACCGCCGAAGCGCTTTATCAGATCGTGGTAGACGTACAGAACGGGCAATGACATGCGCCTGATCATCGTCAGTGGCCGCTCGGGCTCGGGCAAGAGCACCGCCCTGAACGTCCTCGAAGACAACGGCTTCTATTGCATCGACAACCTTCCCGCCAGCCTGCTTCCCGACCTGGCGCAGCGCGCCCTGTTGCACACGGAGCTACTGCAGCCACAGGTGGCGGTGTCGATCGACGCCCGCAACCTGCCCAGCCAGTTGCAGCGCTTCCCCGAACTGTTGCAGGAAGTGCGGGACAACCACATCAACTGCGATGTGCTGTATCTCGACGCCGACGACGAGACGCTGCTCAAACGATTCTCGGAAACCCGCCGGCGCCACCCGCTGACCACCGACACCCGTTCGCTGGCGGAGGCGATTGGCGACGAGAGCCAATTGCTCGGACCGATCGCCGACCTCGCCGACCTGAAGCTGGACACCACCAGCCTCAACCTCTATCAGCTGCGCGACACCATCAAACTGCGCCTGTTGAACAAGCCGGAGCCCGGCACCGCGTTCCTCGTCGAATCCTTTGGCTTCAAGCGCGGCATGCCAGTCGACGCCGACCTGGTGTTCGATGTGCGCTGCCTGCCGAACCCCTACTGGAAGCCCGAGTTGCGCGATCATTCGGGGCTGGAGCCGGAAGTCCGCGAGTATCTGGCCGCCCAGCCGGACGTCGAGGAAATGTACCAGGACATCGTCGGCTACCTGAACAAATGGCTGCCGCGCTTCGCCGCCAGTAACCGCTCATATGTAACAGTTGCGATAGGCTGTACCGGCGGGCACCATCGTTCGGTCTACCTCGCCGAGCGGATTGGCGCTGCACTCAGGGATTCCCTGAAGAACGTGCAGATTCGCCACCGCGATCTCAGCAGCTAGCCCATAACAAGAAGGACAGACTCCCCAAGATGCCCGCCCTCGAGATCACCATCATCAACAAGCTCGGTCTGCACGCCCGCGCGGCGGCCAAGTTCGTCGGCGTCGCGGGGCGCTACCCTTGCCAGGTCCGGGTCGGCCGCAATCCTGAAAGCTGCGTCGACGGCAAGAGCATCATGGCCGTGATGATGCTGGCTGCCGGCAAGGGCACCAACCTGCACCTGCATACCGAAGGCGAACAGGAAGACGAGGCGTTGAACGCGCTGGTCGAACTGATCAACAACAGGTTCGACGAGGGCGAGTAGGCTCTTCCCAGCGACAACGAAAAAGCCGCCAACTGGCGGCTTTTCCTTTCCGGCGATTGCGGCCGGCGTCAATTCAGCGCGGGTCGGATGAATCCCCTAGCCCAGCGCGGTATCCAGCACCATCATCAGGCAGAAACCGAACACCAGGCCCAGCGTAGCCTCGGCGGCATGTCCCTGGCGGTGGGACTCGGGAATGATCTCGTGGGTGACCACGAAGAGCATCGCTCCCCCCGCGGCGGCCAGCCCCCAGGGCAGGAGCAGCGCGGAGAGGCCGACCAGCCAGGCGCAGAGCACCGCGAACAGCGGCTCGACCAGGCCCGACGCGGCACCGACCAGCATCGCCTTGAAACGCGACATACCGACTCCGGCCAGCACCAGCGCCACCACCAGACCTTCCGGCACATCCTGCAGAGCGATGCCCAGGGCGAGGCCGTTCGCCTCGTCCAGGCCGGCACCGGCCGACACGCCAACCGCCATGCCTTCGGGGATGTTGTGCAGGACGATGGCCGTGACGAACAGCAGGATGCGCGGGGGAATGCCACCGGACAGTGGCGCGCCCTCGCAACCGGGATGGACGTCCGGCATCAGCCGGCCGAGGATGAACAGCCCCATCACGCCGACCGCCAGGCCGAAGCTGACCAGGAACCCCGCGCCGAACTTCGAGTAGCCGAGGTCGCCGGCCGCGGATAGCGCCGGCATGATCAGCGAGAAGGCCGTCGCCGAGAGCATCACGCCGGCACCGAAGCCCAGCAGCGCATCCGACAGGCGCGCCGGCATGGTCTTCACCACCAGCACCGGCATCGCCCCGAGAGCGGTACCGAAGGCACAGAGCAGGCCGCCTTTCAATGCCAGCACGATGGGCGCCGGCAGGTTGAGTTCGGCCAGCAACAGCGCGTGGCGGCCGAGCAGGTAGCCGCCGCCGATGAAGATCAGCAGGCCCAGCAGGTTGCGCAGCGTCCGCCCGTTACCTTCGGCGATGCCATGGAGCAACGCCTTCATCGCCGCACCGCCAGGCTGCCGGCCAGCCATCTCGCATCACGGGTAACACTAGGCCAGGGCTTGCGCATAGCGACGCGCGACCTCCCGCCAGTCGATCACGTTGTAGAAAGCGCCGATGTATTCCGGGCGGCGGTTCTGGTACTTCAGGTAATAGGCGTGCTCCCATACGTCCAGGCCGAGGATCGGCGTATTGCCGTTCATCAGCGGGCTGTCCTGGTTGCCGCTGCTCTCCACCAGCAAGCTGCCCTGGGGAGTCACGCTGAGCCAGGCCCAGCCGCTGCCGAAGCGGGTCAGCGCAGCCTTGGTGAACGCATCCTTGAACGCCTCGAAGCCCCGAGCTGCTCATCGATGGCCCGCCCCAGGTCGCCATCGGGACGGCCACCGCCCTGGGGCGACATCACGGTCCAGAACAGCGAGTGGTTGGCATGCCCACCGCCATTGTTGACAACCGGGGTGCGCAGCTTCTCCGGCAGACCAGCCAGTTGCCGCAGCAGACTTTCCACCGGCTGCTCGGCATAGGGCGTGCCTTCCAGCGCGGCGTTCAGGTTGTTCACATAGGTCTGGTGGTGCTTGCTGTGGTGGATCTCCATGGTCAGCGCATCGATGTGCGGTTCCAGGGCATCGTAGGCGTAAGGCAAGGGCGGCAAGGCGTGGGGCATGGAAACTCTCCGTCAGTGATAGCGAAGTGAGGGGGGCGGAGCGAGGAACTCGGGTCGGACCTCCGCGTTCGGCGGTCCCTTGAGCAGGCGCTCGGTGCGCGGATAGGCACCGTGTTCGCCGATGAACGACAGCAGTTCGACATAGGTGCGCCGGCTGTGATGCTGGGCCGCCTGGCGCAGGGCCAGCGGCAGCTTCTGGTCGGCGCTGACCCGCAACAGGCGCTCGTGGCAGGCGCACAGGTATTCTGCGGTCTCCTCCGGTTGCTCCAGTTGCAGGTGCAAGTCGGCCAGGTTGTGATGGGAAATCACGAACGCCATCACCGCCTCGTCGGCGTCGCCCCAGCGTTCCAGCAGCACCTGGGCCAGGGCCAGGGCATGGAGGTAGTGCTCACGCGCATCGATCAATGCGCCGGTGACGAAACAGCGGTTGCCCTGTTCGATCGTTCGTTGCCAATGACGCATGGCGGTACCTCCAAGTGGTGGGGCGGCCTCAGAGGCCGCCAGCCGTGAGTTTTTCCGGATCCAGCAACACCTCCAGGCGCGCACGGTCCAGATCGGTGTTTTCCAGCGCCACATCGATGATCGGCCGTCCCTCGCGATAGGCCTGCTTGGCGATTTCCGCAGCCTTCTGGTAGCCGATGATCGGGTTCAGCGCAGTGACCAGGATCGGGTTGCGCGCCAACGCCTCGCTGAGCTTGCCCTGGTTGACCTTGAAGCTGGCGATGGCCTTGTCCGCCAGCAGCCGGCTGACGTTGGCCAGCAACTGGATGCTGTGCAACAGGTTGTCCGCCACCAGCGGCAGCATCACGTTCAGTTCGAAGTTGCCCGATTGGCCAGCGACGGCAATGGCGGCGTCATTGCCGATCACCTGGGCGGCGACCATCGCGGTGGCCTCCGGGATCACCGGGTTGACCTTGCCGGGCATGATCGAGGAGCCTGGTTGCAGCGCTTCCAGCTCGATCTCGCCGAGCCCGGCAAGCGGCCCGGAGTTCATCCAGCGCAGGTCGTTGGCCAGCTTCATCAGGGTCACGGCCAGGGTCTTCAACTGGCCGGACGCAGCGACCGCGGTGTCCTGCGAACCGATCAGGGCGAAGAAGTCGTCGCCGGGGCGGAACGCCAGCCCGGTCAGGTCGTTCAGCTCCTGGCTGAAACGTTCGGCGAACCGAGGATGGGCGTTGATCCCGGTGCCCACCGCGGTGCCGCCCTGTGCCAACTGCTGCAAGGCAGGAAGTACGCTCTCGATGTGCACGCCGGCCTGTCGCACCTGCTGCGCCCAGCCACCGAGCACCTGGCTCATGCGTACCGGCATCGCATCCATCAGGTGGGTGCGGCCGGTCTTCACATAGGCATGCACTTCGCCGGCCTTGCTCTGGATAGTCTGCTCCAGGTGGCGCAGCGCCGGCAGCAGGCGTTCGCTGATCTCGAGGGCGGCACTGATGTGGATGGTCGAGGGAATGATGTCGTTGCTGCTCTGCCCGCAGTTCACATGGTCGTTCGGATTGACCTTGCCGCCCAGGCGACGACTGGCCAGGGTCGCCACCACTTCGTTGGCGTTCATGTTGGAACTGGTGCCGGAGCCGGTCTGGAACACATCCACCGGGAAATGCTGCATGAAGTCCTCCTGCAGCAGTTGCAGGCAGGTCTCGGCGATCGCCTCGCCCATCGGTGCATCCAGTTGCTGCAGGGAGACGTTCGCCCGCGCCGCCGCGGCCTTGGCCAGCAGCAGGGCGCGGACGAAGGCCTGGGGCATGCGTTGGCCGCTGACCGGGAAGTTGTTCACCGCGCGCTGGGTCTGGGCGCCATAGAGGGCGGTCGCCGGGACCGCCAGTTCGCCCATGCTGTCGCGTTCGATGCGGGTGTCAGTCATCTTGGTTTCCTTGTTGCGGGTGATCGAAGCTCATCGACGGCGCCAGGTCCTGCCTGGCCATTCGTACGGAGAGCTGGCGCAGCCGGCGTCGCTGGCTGCCGTTGGTGGTCAGTCGCTGAAGTTCGCAGAGGGGCCGGTAGGCGTAGTCGAGGCAGAGGCTGCGCCAGTGCCAGGGCAATATCGGATCGCGACCGGTATCGAGCAGGAGGTTGTAGGCTTTCTCGAACAGCGGCCAGGCGGCCACACCTTCCCAACCGGCGAGATAGCGCGCCTCGCCGAGGTACTGGTCGAGCAGGCGCGGTTCGTCGGGATCGAGCGCGCAGCGGATCTGCGTGCCCAGCCAGTACCAGTGATCCAATGCTTGCGGGTCGTGCGCCTCGAAGGACATGGCAACCTCACCAGACGATAATGAGATTGATTATTGTTTTCTTCTTGGCAAAAGACAAGCATGGTCCCCATAGAGGCGGACAATTGAACAGGCGGAAACGAAAACGCCAGCGACGAGCGCTGGCGTTTTATAGAGGGAAACCCGGCCTCAGCGCCCGGCCACCATCATCGACTCGACCAGTACAGAACCGGTATGCAGGTTGCCGCGCCGTTCGATGTCCTTGCCGACCGCGACGATACGGCGGAACAGGTCGCGCAGGTTGGCGGCGATGGTGACTTCCTGGACCGGGAACTGGATCTCGCCGTTCTCGACCCAGTAGCCGGCGGCGCCGCGGGAATAATCGCCGGTCACCAGGTTGACGCCCTGCCCCATCAACTCGGTGACCAGCAGGCCACGCCCCATCCTGCGTATGAGAGCGGCCTGGTCCTCGTCGCCATGGCTGACGAACAGGTTATGCACGCCGCCGGCGTTGGCCGTGCTCGGCAGGCCGAGCTTGCGCCCGGAATAGGTGCCCAGGACATAGGACACCAGCTCGCCGTTCTCGACGAATGGCTTGGCATAGGTCGCCAGGCCGTCGCTATCGAAGCTGGCGCTGCCGAGCGCGCCGACCAGGTGCGGCCGCTCGTCGATGCTCAGCCACTCGGGAAACAGGCGCTGGCCCAGCGCGCCTTCGAGGAAGGATGACTTGCGATACAGGCTGCCGCCTGAGATCGCCCCGAGGAAATGGCCGAACAGGCCAACAGCGATTTCCGGAGCGAACAGCACCGGCACTTCGGCGGTCTGCACCGGCCGCGCGCCCAGTCGGCTGGCGGCGCGCTCGGCGGCGCGCCGGCCGATCGACTCGGCGCTGGCCAAGGCCTCACCACGGCGGTTGACGTCATACCAATAGTCACGCTGCATCTGTCCTTCGCCCTCGGCGATCATCACGCAGCTGAGGCTGTGCCGGGTGCTGGCGTAACCACCGATGAAACCGTGGCTGTTACCGTATACCCGGCAGCCCTGGTGGGTATTCAGGGTGGTGCCGTCGGCCTTGGTCACCCGCTTGTCGGCGGCGAACGCCGCTGCCTCGCAAGCCAGGGCACGTTCCACGGCCTGCTCGGGACTCAGGCTCCATGGATGATAGAGGTCCAGCTCGGGCAACTCGCGGGCCATCAACGCGGCATCGGCGAGACCGGCGCATTCGTCCTCGGAGGTATGGCGGGCGATCGCCAGCGCCGCCGCCACCGTCTCGCGGATGGCCGCCTCGCCGGTCGCCGAGGTGCTCGCCGAGCCCTTGCGCTGGCCTGCGTAGAGGGTGATGCCGAAACCTTGGTCACGGTTGAACTCGACGGTTTCCACCTCGCCCTGGCGCACGCTGGTGGACAGGCCCTGCTCCAGCGACACCGCCACTTCGCAGGCACTGGCGCCCTGGCGGCGGGCCTCGGCGATGATCTGCTCGACCTGCTCGCGAAGGTCCGGAAGCACGGAGGGACCGACTGCCGCGGCATGTAGACTCATCTGTTGACTCTCCTGTTGACGTGGCCGCCCACGCGGCCGGGCCGGACAAGCGGCCCCTGACTCGTTATCATGGCGGCGTTTTCCACTGGACCACCACCATGGCTGAATTTCACGACGACGACTCGCAATTCGAAGAGAAGAGCAAGTCGCAGATCAAACGCGAGCTGCATGCCCTGCAGGACCTCGGCGAGCGCCTGACCACCCTGCAACCGCAGTTGCTGGAGCGCCTGCCGCTCACCGACCCGCTACGCAAGGCGCTGCTCGAGGCGCCGAAGCACAAGGCGCACATCGCCCGCAAACGGCATATCCAGTACATCGGCAAACTGATGCGCGACCAGGACGTGGACGCCATCGTCGCCCTCATCGACCAGGTGGACTCCTCCACCCGCCAGTACAACGAACGTTTCCATGCCCTCGAACGTTGGCGCGACCAGTTGATCGCCGGCGGCGACGCAGCGCTCGACGCCTTCGTCGGGGAGTTCCCCGAGTGCGATCGCCAGCACCTGCGCGGCCTGGTCCGCCACGCCCAGCACGAGGCCGCGCACAACAAACCGCCGGCCGCCGCACGCAAAGTGTTCAAGTACATCCGCGAACTGGACGAAACCAAGCGCGGCCTGCGCTAGGTTTCGCCGCGCCGGCGCCCGGGCCATGCCTCAGGCGCCGGTGCCGCCGACGGTGATCGCATCGATCTTCAGGGTCGGCTGGCCGACGCCGACCGGCACCGACTGACCGTCCTTCCCGCAGGTTCCCACGCCACTGTCCAGGGCCAGGTCGTTGCCGACCATGGACACCCGGCTCATCGCTTCCGGACCGTTGCCGATCAGGGTGGCGCCTTTCACCGGGGTGGTGATCCTGCCGTTCTCGATCAGGTAGGCCTCGCTGGTGGAGAACACGAACTTGCCGCTGGTGATATCGACCTGGCCACCGCCGAGGTTGGCGCAGTAGATACCCTTCTCCACCGAGGCGATGATTTCCTGCGGATCGCTCTCGCCGGCCAGCATGTAGGTGTTGGTCATGCGTGGCATCGGCAGGTGCGCGTAGGACTCGCGGCGGCCGTTACCGGTGCGCGCCACACCCATCAGGCGGGCGTTGAGCTTGTCCTGCATGTAGCCCTTGAGCACGCCGTTCTCGATCAGCACGTTGCAGTTGCTCGGCGTGCCTTCGTCATCCACGCTCAGCGAGCCGCGACGCCCGGCCAGGGTGCCGTCGTCGACGATGGTGCACAGGCTCGAGGCGACCTTTTCGCCGACCCGGCCGCTGTAGGCGGAGCTGCCCTTGCGGTTGAAGTCACCCTCCAGGCCGTGGCCGACCGCTTCGTGGAGCAGGACCCCGGACCATCCCGCGCCCATCACCACCGGCAGGGTGCCGGCCGGCGCGGGAATCGCCTCGAGGTTGACCAGCGCCTGGCGCAGGGCCTCGCGGGCGTAGCCCATGGCGCGATCCTCCTGGAGGAAATAGCGATAGTCGGTGCGACCGCCGCCGCCGTGGCCGCCGCGTTCACGTCGGCCGTTCTGTTCGACGATCACGCTGACGTTGAAACGCACCAGCGGACGAATGTCGGCGGCCAGAGAACCGTCGCTGGCCGCTACCAGGATCTGCTCCCAGACGCCGGCCATGCTCACCGTGACCTGCTGGATGCGGGGATCGAGCGCACGGGTAGCGGCGTCGATCTGCTTCAGCAACTCGACCTTCTCGGCACGGCTGAGCACGTCCAGCGGGTTCTCGCCGGCGTACAGGCGAGCCGGCACCACGGCCTTGAACGCCTGCACGCTGCCGTTCTGCCCCGCACGGGAAATCGAACGGGCCGCCACCGCGGCCTGTTTCAACGCCTCGGCGGTGATCGCATTGCTATAGGCGAAGCCGGTCTTCTCGCCCGACTGCGCGCGTACCCCGACACCCTGGTCGAGATTGAAGCTGCCTTCCTTGACGATGCCGTCCTCGAGCATCCACGACTCGGAGACCTGACTCTGGAAATACAGGTCGGCGGCATCGATGCCCGGGCCGTTCAGTTCATGAAGAATGCCGGGCAGGCTGTCCAGTTCCAGACCACCGGGGGCCAGCAATTGCTGGCTGACGGATGACAACAACTCGCTCATATTCACTCCGTACGCGCCGGCCGCGGTTCGGCCGGCGGGAAAAATCGTCTGTGCGCCACCACCGGCATGCGCCGGCGGATATCCGCCTGTTCTGCGGCGTCGCGCACCGCCAGCAGCACCGCTTCGCCCTGCGGCCGCTCGGCCAGGACCCGGCCCCAGGGATCGACGATGGCCGAATGGCCGAACGTCTCCCGGCCCCGTGGGTGAACGCCACCCTGTCCGGCCGCCAGCAGGTAGCACTGGGTCTCGATGGCACGGGCGCGGACCAGTACCTGCCAGTGCGCCGCGCCGGTCACCGCGGTGAACGCCGACGGCGCCGTGATCAGTTCCGCGCCGGCCTCGCGCAGGGCGGTATAGAGCTCCGGAAAACGCAGGTCGTAGCAGACCGTCAGGCCGAGGCGGCCGACCGGCGTATCCGCCACCACGATCTTCTGACCGAAAGCATAGTCGTCGGATTCACGATAGCGGCCCCGCGCATCGGCTACATCCACATCGAACAGGTGCAGCTTGTCGTAGCGGGCGACCCGCTCTCCGTGCTCGTCGATCAGCAGCGAACAGGCATTCGCCTTCGCCTCGGGTTGCCCATCCGGCGGCAGCGGCAACGTTCCGGCGACTATCCACAACCTGAGGTCGCGAGCGGCGGAATTCAACCACGGCAGGATAGGCCCGTTCCCCGCGCCTCGGCGCGCCCCAGTTCGGCCAGGTCGCGCCGGCCCATGGCGGCGAAGTTTTCCGGTAGCACGGCGAGCCGCGCCCCGCCCTCGGCGGCCTGTTCCAGCAGGCGACGGGCGGCGGCCAGGTTGGCCGTCACGTCGTCCTGGCTGACCATCTGGATCACGGCAATGGACATGGTTTCCTCCTTGCGGACGAAAGCGCCGCGTCGCGGCACCGGGCGCCGCTCAGCGGGGCTTCTCGAATGGCTTGTCGAAGCTGATCTTCGGATCCTGCCAGGGGCCCTTGACGCTGTATTGCACGCTGGCGAAGCGCGAGACCCGGTCGCCGAGCAGCTTGTCGACGACGAAGACCGCGCCGCCGACTGCCGGACCGCCGACTATCAGTGCCGCCAGGGTCAGGTTGTTGGTCAATGGCAAGGTCACCAGCAGCTTGGCGTCGATCCGATCGTGAGCCAGGTCCAGGGTACCGTTCAACTCCAGGTTGCTCGACGGCCCTTCCAGCTTCAGCGGCTCGCGGGTGACGTAGACGCCGTCGGTGGCGGAGAGAACCCCCTTCACCCGGTCATAGCTCAGTCCCTTGCCGAGGATGTCCGAGAAATCCAGGCGCAGCCGGCGGTTGATCGCGTTGAAATTGAGCAGGCCAAACACTCGCAGCGCCTGGGCGCTGCCTTCGACCTCGACGAACTGCCCCTTGCGCAGCGATGCATCCATGCTGCCGCTGAAGCGCTTCAGGGCCATGTAGGCCGGCGATCCCGGCCACTGGCCGTTGATATCCATGCGGAAACGTTCGCTGGTGGCACTCGGCGCGAAATTCCAGGCCTTGAGCACATCCGCCAGGTTCTTGCCCTCGATCCGGCCCTGATAGGTGCTGCGGGTATTGCCCGGACTGCCGTCCCAACGCAGGCTGCCGTTGACGTGCAGGCCACGCAGGTCGAGGTCCAGGTCGTTGAACGCCACGCCGTTGCTGCCCGGCCGTACCTTCAGGCTCCAGGCGCCCAGCGGCTGGCCGCCGAGGGCGACCTGGCCGATCTTCACGTCTACCGCCGGCAGGCTGCGCGGATCGACGGCGGCCAGCGGGTCCGAGTCCTCCACCTTGTTCTCGTCGGGAAGGGTCGACTTCGGCAGGTTCAGGCGGTCCAGATCGACCACGATCGGCGCGCCCCTGGCATCCGGCAGGACCAGGCGCCCCGATGCGAGGTCGCTGACCAGCACCAGTTGCCAGGCCCGCTCCTGGCGGGCCAGGTCGACGGTCAGGTTCTTCAGCTCCTGGCCGAAGCCCTTGAAGCTGTCGATGCGCAGGTCGGCGCCGCGCAGCAGGCCCGCAGCGCTACTGGCGGCCTGGTCGCCGTTGCCGTAGCGCTTCAGGGTGGCCTGCCAGGCGTCCCAGTCCAGTTCCGCCAGACGCCCGCGCACCCGCAGCCCCTGTGCCGAGGGCAGCAACGCCGGGTCACCGCCCAGGCGCAGGGCGCCGCGTCCGTTCAGCGGCTTGTCCGCCGGGGCCGCATAGGCCAGGCTGGCGAGGCCGTCGTAACGCGCCCAGTAACGTCGTTCGGCGCCATCCAGGGTCATCCGCCATTGGGTCGGCCGCGCCTGGGCGGCCGTCTTGCCGAACGGCGCCGGCAGGTCGACGACGGCGCCCTTGAGATCCGAATCGATCTGCAATTGGCTGTCCTTGCCATCCAGCAGCAGGTTGAGCTGGAACGGCAGGCGTCCCGAGACCGGCAACGGACGCTGGCCAGCGCCGAGCCAGTCGCTCAGCGACTTGACCGCCACCTGGCCGTTGAGCAGCAAGCGCGTGCGCGCATCGCCGCGCCCCTCGGCGACGATCCGCCCGCGTACCTCGTTGCCCAGCACCCGGGCCTGCACCGCCGGGGCGCTCAGGCCCTTGGCCAGGTCGAACCGGAAGTCGCCCTTCACTTCGCTCATATCCAGCTTCGGACTGGGCATCTTCAGGGTCGCGCCCACGGTGGAGAAATCCACGACCACCCCGGTCTTGCCGGCCTCGTCGTGGTCCAGCGGAATATCCAGCTTCAGGTGGCCCTGCAAGGGCCCATCGCCCTCCCAGCCGGCGAAGATCTTGCGGGTCGGGATCGGCGCTTCCTGGAGCAGCTTGATGCCGTCCTTCAGGTTACTGTCGACGGCCCCATCCACATACAGGTGCGGCGTCTGTCCCGGACGGCCGAGGGGAATGTCGACCTTGACGTCGCTGACCCGGGAATTCAGCAGATTCCCGCTGGAGGCCAGCACGCGGACTCCGGAATCCTCGACGAACACCTCGCCGACCGTTTTGCTCAAGGCGGGCCAGCCGGGCTGGTAGGCCAGCTCGCCGTCGCGGACCTTGAAGTAGAGGTTCATGACGTGGGCTTCGGCCGCCGCGCCGCGGTTCAGCGAGCCCTGCCACTGGAAGTAGCCCTGCTCGACATGGCCACTGCGGATCGCCGTCTTCAACCAGTTCGCCAGGCTTTTGTTCATTCCCGGCAACTGGGTCGGCAGGTACTTGGCGGTGAAGCGCGCGTCGCCGTCGCTGAGGCCGACCTGCAGGTCCATGTAGTCTTCAGCGCCGGGATCGCGCATCAGGCGGATCAGCATGTCGCCGGCCAGGCTGCCCTCCTCGCCCTCGACCCGCATCAGGTGGCTGCCGAGGGTGAAGGCGCGGTCGTCCAGGCTCCAGAACATCCGCGTGCGAGCCTCGCGGTAGCGCCACGGCTCGGGAAATACCTTGGCCAGGTGCAGCATGAAATCCTGCGCCGATGCGTCGAGCTGGCCTCCGGCCAGGGTGCCGGTCAAGGTGCCGCTGACGTTTTCCACCGCCGGGACCTCATGGAACGCCGAGATACCGACCTTTTCCAGGTTGGTTGCGTAGCTGACCCGCTCGGGCACCTCTCGCTGCGGCCAGAAATCGGCGTTCAGGTTGTGCAGGATGCCCTTCGGCTTCAGGCCCGCCACCCACTCCGCCGCCGCGTCCGGCAGCGGCGCCAGCGCTTCTATCGCCGGCACCAGGGGCGTCAGGTCGACGCGGTCGGCCTGCAGCTTCCAGTGTGGCTCGTTGTTCTGCTGGTCGCGACGCAACAGTAACTCCACCTCGCCCCAGCGCTGCTCGCCGAAATTCGCCGCCAGGTCGCCGACCCGAACCTTCCAGCCCTGCGCTTCGCGATCGAAGAACAGGTTCATGCCCAGGTCGTTGATTTCCACCGGCTTGCGCGCGGCATACGACGCCTTCAACTGCGGCGCCAGCAGCCGTGCCACCAGCCGTTGCGCCTTGCCGTCGCGCCAGTCGAACCAGAAGTCGCCGCCGGCCTTGGCCCGGACGATCGTCCATTCCTGGGTCAGACCGGCCGGCAACCATTGTGCCCAGTCGCTCTGCGGCAGGCTGAGATAGAACCTGGCGCTGCTGCGCGGCCAGTCCTCACTGTCGATCCGCCCTTCGGCGTGCAGCGCCAGGGGTTGGCCATCCGGCAGTTGCAGGCGGGCATCGAGACTCTGCCCACCAACCGATGAACTGCGCAGGGTCGCGCCGACCGCGCTGAGCGACAACGCTGCGCTTCCCCGCGGCGCCACCTCCAGTTGACTGTCCAGCAGCGAGATGCGTTGGGTCTGCAGCAGGAATTGCAGGAGTTTCCGGGGATCGCTGGGCTTGTCACTGTGCGGCAGGCCATCCAGGCTCCACTGGCCATCCTCGCCTTCGCGCAGGGTCAGCTTGAGTCCCTCCAGCTCCAGGCTGCCGATCCGCACCTGGCGCGCCAGCAGGCTGCCGAGCAGGTCCGGCGCCAGCCGCACCCGCGCCAGGCGCAGACTCTGTTCGCCGTCGCCGACCTGAATGTCGCGCGCTACCACCAGAGGCTCGAAGCCGCGCCAGGAGCCCGTCAGCTCGGCAATCCGCACCGGTATGCCGAGTTGCTTGCCAGCTTCGTCCTCCAGCTGCTGGCGGTATTCGGCCACCAGCGGCACCAGTTGCCGGCCAAGGCTGACGTACAGCGCCAGCAGCACCAGTACCAGGGCGCACAGACCCAGGACGATCCGTAGCAGTCGCGTTCCGAGGCTTCCCACATCCGCCATTTCAGCCATACGCCTCAGAGCAGGACCACGTCATATTGCTCCTGCGAGTACATCGCCTCGACCTGGAACTTGATGGTGCGGCCGATGAACGCCTCGAGATCGGCGACGTTACCCGACTCCTCGTCGAGCAGCCGGTCCACCACCTTCTGGTTGGCCAGCACCAAGTAGGAGTCGGCCTGGTAGGCACGCGCCTCGCGGAGGATCTCACGGAAAATCTCGTAGCAGGTGGTTTCCGCAGTCTTCAGCATGCCGCGTCCCTGGCAGCAGGGGCACGGCTCGCAGAGGATCTGCACCAGGCTTTCGCGGGTGCGCTTGCGGGTCATCTGCACCAGGCCCAACTCGGTGATGCCGATGATGTTGGTCTTCGCGTGGTCGCGCTCCAGTTGCTTCTCCAGGGTGCGCAGGACCTGCCGGCGATGCTCCTCGTCCTCCATGTCGATGAAGTCGATGATGATGATCCCGCCCAGGTTGCGCAGGCGCAGCTGGCGGGCGATCGCGGTGGCCGCCTCGAGGTTGGTCTTGAAGATGGTTTCCTCGAGGTTGCGATGGCCGACGAAGGCGCCGGTGTTCACGTCGATGGTGGTCATCGCCTCGGTCGGATCGACGATCAGGTAGCCGCCGGACTTCAGCAGTACCTTGCGCTCCAGGGCTTTCTGGATTTCGTCCTCGACGCCGTAGAGATCGAAGATCGGTCGCTCGCCCGGGTAGTGTTCGAGGCGATCGGAAATCTCCGGCATCAATTCTTCGACGAAGGAAGTGATCTTCTGGAAGTTCTCTCGCGAGTCGATGCGGATCTTCTCGATCCGCGGGTTCACCAGGTCGCGCAGGGTACGGATCGCCAGGGACAGGTCTTCGTAGATCACCGAAGGCGCGCCGACGGTCTGGATCTGCGCGGCGATCTGGTCCCATAGCCGGCGAAGGTAGCGGATGTCGGCGAGAATCTCGTCCTCGCCCGCGCCTTCCGCGGCGGTGCGCAGGATGAAGCCGCCCTGCCCCTCGATGCCTTCCGCCGCCACGCAGTCGGCCACCACCTTCTTCAGGCGCTCGCGCTCGACTTCGTCCTCGATCCGCAGGGATATCCCGACATGACTGGTGCGCGGCATGTACACCAGATAGCGCGAAGGAATCGACAGGTGGGTGGTCAGCCGTGCGCCCTTGGTGCCGATCGGATCCTTGGTCACCTGCACCACCAGCGCCTGCCCCTCATGGACCAGGGCACTGATGCTTTCCACGGCACTGCCTTCGCGATTGGATATCTCGGCGGCATGGATGAACGCCGCACGTTCCAGGCCGATGTCGACGAACGCCGCCTGCATCCCCGGCAGTACCCGTACCACCCGCCCCTTGTAGATATTGCCGACGATGCCGCGCCGCTGGGTGCGTTCGACATGCACTTCCTGCAGGACGCCGTTTTCCACCACCGCCACGCGCGACTCCATCGGCGTGATATTGATCAGGATCTCTTCGCTCATGCGTCCACTGTCCTTATTTCGGCGCGTTAGGCGTTACGGCGGGTTGCCACCCACGGGCTGCCAGCAAGGGATGCCGAATTCCCTCAACAGTTCCGCAGTTTCACACAAAGGCAGCCCGACCACCGCACTGTAACTGCCTTCGATGCGGCTGACGAATATCGCTCCGAGGCCCTGGATCGCATATCCGCCCGCCTTGTCCGCCGGCTCGCCGCTCTGCCAGTAGCGCAGCGCTTCTTCCGGGGCGACCTGGCGGAAGCGCACCCGGCACTCCACTACCCGCGCCTCGACGCCGCCAGCGGCGGCCAGGGCCACGGCGGTGAGAACCTGGTGTTCGCGCCCGGACAGCGCAGCCAGCATGGCCAGCCCCTCGGCCTGGTCCACGGGCTTGCCGAGAATTCGCCCGTCGATCACCACCGAGGTATCCGCGCCCAGGACATAACCGTCCTCGCCGCGCCCTTCCAGCATAGCCAGCCCGGCGGCCGCCTTGCCGCGCGCCAGGCGCTCGACGTAGGCGGCGGGCGCTTCGTTCGGCAAGGGGGACTCGTCGATAGCGGTGGCGAGCACGGACAGCGGAACGCCGATCTGGGTCAGCAGTTCACGGCGACGGGGCGAGGCGGAGGCGAGATACAGCGACGGCATGGAGGCTCCCGGGAAACGCGTCGGGCGATGCGCCGATCACCCGTTTCGAAGAATGACGTATCCGCCGCAGCATAGCTGCGAAGCGGACCTACCTCACGTTGAGACGCAGGCGGACGAACTGCAGCAGGGCGTACACCCAGGGCCAGAGCAGCGCGCTGACCAGGGCCGGAAGCAGGAAGGTCAGGGTCGGCGGGCGATTGCCGGTCAGGGCGTTGAGCCAGAGCTGGAGCAGTTGCGCCAGGCCGTAGACCACCACCAGCACCAGGCACTGCTGCCAGGCCGGGAACATGCGCAGGCGCTGGTGCAGGGACAGCACGAGGAAGGTGATCAGGCCGAGGATCAGCGCGTTCTGCCCGAGCAGGTTGCCGTAGAGCACGTCCTGGGCCAGGCCGAGCAGCCAGGCGGTGACCATCCCGACGCGCTCGGGCAGCAGCAACACCCAGTAGGTCAGCAGCATCGCCAGCCACAGCGGGCGGCCGATCTCGGTGAAGGTAGGCATCGGCGCTACGGCCAGCACCAGCCCGACCAGCAGGCTCAGCCAGATCACCCAGACATTGTTCGAACCCTGGGTCGCGCGAGCCATCAGCGGCGCCCCCCGTTGGCCGCCGGAGCGGCAGGCTGCGTGGGAGCTGGCGCGGGCGCGGCGGCGGGCTGCTGCGCAGCGCCCTGGGCTGCCGGGGTGGCCGGCGACGGCGCGGCGGCCGGTTGCGCGGCAGGCTGGGGCGCCTGGGCGCCGGCGGCGGCTTTCTTGTCCGCCTCTTCCTGGGCCTCGGCGGCGTCGTTGGCGCGCTGTTCCGGGGTGCGACTGTCGCTGAACACCAGCAGCACGTAGCGGCTACGGTTCATCTTCGCGGTCGGCACCGCGCGCACCACGGCGAACGGCTGGCCGGAATCGTGGATCACTTCCTTGACCGTGGCCACCGGATAGCCGGCGGGGAAGCGTTGCCCCAGGCCGGAGCTGACCAGTAGGTCGCCTTCCTTGATGTCGGCGGTGTCGGCGACGTAGCGCAATTCCAGACGCTCGGGATTGCCGGTACCGACGGCGATGGCGCGCAGGCCGTTGCGATTGACCTGCACCGGGATACTGTGGGTGGTGTCGGTGAGCAGCAGGACCCGCGCGGTATAGGGCATCACCTCGACCACCTGGCCCATCAGGCCGCTGGCATCGAGCACCGGCTGGCCGACGAAGACGCCGTCGTTCTCGCCCTTGTCGATCATGATGCGTTGGGTGAAGGGGTTCGGATCGACGCCGATCAGCTCGCTGACCAGTACCTTGTCGTCGACCAGCGCGGCGGAATTGAGCAGCTCGCGCAGGCGCACGTTCTGCTCGGTGAGCGCGGCGAGTTTCTGCACCCGGCGCTGCATCAGCAGGGACTCGGCCTTGAGGCGTTCGTTCTCGGCGATCAGCTCGCTACGGCTGCTGAACTGGTCGCGCACGCCTTCCCAGGCGCGCACCGGCATTTCCGCCAGGCCGTAGAAAGGCGTGAGCACCATCCCCAGCTTGCTACGGACGGGCTCCAGATAGTCGAACCGGGCGTCCACCACCATCAGGCTGACCGACAGCACGGCCAGCACCAACAGGCGAACGCCCAGCGACGGGCCTTTGGAGAATAGCGGTTTGATGATCCGCTCCTAGGCGACGATGCTCGCCACCTTACTCGGTGGAGAGCAGGTCCATGGAGTGGCGGTCCATCATCTCCAGCGCACGGCCACCGCCGCGAGCCACGCAGGTCAGCGGCTCCTCGGCGACGATCACCGGCAGGCCGGTTTCCTGTGCCAGCAGCTTGTCCAGGTCGCGCAGCAGCGCGCCACCGCCGGTCAACACCAGGCCGCGCTCGGCGATATCCGAGGCCAGCTCCGGCGGCGATTGCTCGAGGGCGCTCTTGACCGCCTGGACGATGGTCGCCAGGGACTCCTGCAGGGCCTCGAGGACCTCGTTGGAGTTCAGGGTGAAGCTGCGCGGTACGCCTTCGGCCAGGTTGCGGCCGCGGACGTCGACTTCGCGAACGTCGCCGCCCGGGAAGGCGGTGCCGATCTCCTGCTTGATGCGCTCGGCGGTGGATTCGCCGATCAGGCTGCCGTAGTTGCGGCGCACGTAGGTGACGATGGCTTCGTCGAAGCGGTCGCCGCCGACGCGGACGGATTCGGCGTAGACAACACCGTTGAGGGAAATCAGGGCGATCTCGGTAGTGCCGCCGCCGATGTCTACGACCATCGAGCCGCGGGCCTCCTCGACCGGCAGGCCGGCGCCGATGGCGGCAGCCATCGGCTCTTCGATCAGGAACACCTCGCGGGCGCCGGCGCCCAGGGCGGATTCGCGGATGGCCCGGCGCTCAACCTGGGTGGACTTGCACGGCACGCAGATCAGCACGCGTGGGCTGGGCTGCAGGAAGCTGTTCTCGTGGACCTTGTTGATGAAGTACTGCAGCATCTTCTCGCAGACGCTGAAATCCGCGATCACGCCGTCTTTCATCGGACGGATGGCGGCGATGTTGCCCGGGGTACGGCCGAGCATGCGCTTGGCCTCGGTGCCCACGGCGACGACGCTCTTCTGGCTGCCATGGCTGCGAATGGCGACCACGGACGGTTCGTTCAGGACGATGCCGCGCTCGCGCACATAAATAAGGGTATTGGCAGTACCCAGGTCGATCGACAGATCGCTGGAAAACATGCCACGCAATTTTTTGAACATGGGAAAGAAACCCTAGGCGAAGCGTGGGTGAAAAATACGCGGGTAAAAAAGTGCGGCAAACTCTAACAACGACGGGGATTTTGGGCAAGGCGGGCAATATGCTAAATTGCAGGCTTTTCCCGGCCCCACAAGGCCCGTCCAGGCGGAATTAGACCGCCGACCGCGGCATCCGTTCCCTGCCTTATATAACGCATGGCGCCCCGCCGCCCTTCCAAGGCCGCTTTTGCTGGAGACTCCCGATGGCGCTTGAACGCTCCGACGTGGAAAAAATCGCCCATCTCGCCCGCCTGGGCCTGAGCGAGGCCGATCTTCCGCGCACCACCGAGACCCTGAACAACATCCTCGGCCTGATCGACCAGATGCAGGCGGTCGACACCAGCGGCGTCGAACCGCTCGCCCATCCGCTGGAAGCCACCCAGCGCCTGCGCCCGGACGCGGTCACCGAGACCGATCACCGCGACGCCTACCAGACCATCGCCCCCGCCGTGGAAGAAGGTCTGTACCTGGTTCCGAAAGTCATCGAGTCATAAGGACGCGGACACATGCTGCATCAATTGACCCTCGCCGAGATCGCCCGCGCCCTCGCCGACAAGCAATTTTCCGCCGAAGAGCTGACCCGCACCCTGCTCGGTCGCATCCGGCAGCTGGATCCCCAGCTCAACAGTTTCATCAGCATCACCGACGACCTGGCCATCGCCCAGGCCAAGGCAGCCGACGAACGGCGCGCCAACGGCGAGAACGGCGCCCTGCTCGGCGCGCCGATCGCCCACAAGGACCTGTTCTGCACCCAGGGCGTACGCACCAGCTGCGGTTCGAAGATGCTCGACAACTTCGTCTCGCCCTACGACGCCACCGTGGTCGAGAAGCTCACCGCCGCCGGCGCCGTTACCCTCGGCAAGCTGAACATGGATGAATTCGCCATGGGCTCGTCGAACCAGTCCAGCCACTACGGCGCGGTGAAGAACCCCTGGAGCCTCGACCGCGTGCCGGGCGGCTCCTCCGGCGGTTCCGCCGCGGCAGTCGCCGCGCGCCTGCTGCCGGCCGCCACCGGCACCGATACCGGCGGCTCGATCCGCCAACCGGCGGCGCTGACCAACCTCACCGGGATCAAGCCAACCTACGGCCGGGTTTCCCGCTGGGGCATGATCGCCTACGCCTCCAGCCTCGACCAGGGCGGCCCGCTGGCGCGCACCGCCGAGGACTGCGCGCTGATGCTGGGGGTGATGGCCGGATTCGATCCGAAGGACTCGACCAGCGTCGAACAGCCGGTGGACGACTACCTGGCCGCCCTGCAGAAGCCGCTGAGCGGCCTGCGCATCGGCCTGCCGCGGGAATACTTCGGCGCCGGCCTCGACAGCCGCATCGCCGACGCGGTGCTGGCCGTGGTCGAGGAGCTGAAGACGCTCGGCGCCACGGTGAAGGACATTTCCCTGCCGAACATGCAGCACGCCATCCCGGCCTACTACGTAATCGCGCCGGCCGAGGCGTCCTCCAACCTGTCGCGCTTCGACGGCGTGCGCTATGGCTATCGTTGCGACGCCCCGCAGAACCTGGAAGACCTGTACAAGCGCTCGCGCGCGGAAGGCTTCGGCAGCGAAGTGAAGAACCGCATCATGGTCGGCACCTACGCACTCTCGGCCGGCTACTACGATGCCTATTACCTGCAGGCTCAGAAGATTCGCCGGCTGATCAAGAACGACTTCGTCAGCGCCTTTGCCGAAGTGGACGTGATCCTCGGCCCGACCACGCCGAACCCGGCCTGGAAGATCGGCGAGAAAAACGACGACCCGGTTTCCCAGTACCTGGAAGACATCTACACCATCACCGCCAACCTCGCCGGCCTGCCGGGGCTGTCCATGCCCGCCGGCTTCGTCGACGGCCTGCCGGTGGGTGTCCAGTTGCTCGCGCCCTACTTCCAGGAAGGCCGCCTGCTCAACGTCGCGCACCAGTACCAGCAGGTCAGCGACTGGCACACCCGCACCCCGGCCGGCTTCTAAGCCATGGCAACGCCACGCAGTCCCCTCCCCTCTCCCGGCGCGGAGAGGGCGACCCGCAGGGTCGGCAGCGGGACTGCGCAGGCACAGAAGGATTGAGGAACACCACATGCAATGGGAAACCGTGATCGGGCTGGAAATCCACGCACAGCTCGCCACCCAATCGAAGATCTTCTCCGGCAGCTCGACCGCCTTCGGCGCCGCGCCGAATACCCAAGCCAGCCTGGTCGACCTGGCCATGCCGGGCACCCTGCCGGTGCTCAACGAGGAGGCCGTACGCATGGCCTGCCTGTTCGGCCTGGCGATCGACGCACGGATCGACCGGCAGAACGTGTTCGCCCGCAAGAACTACTTCTACCCCGACCTGCCGAAGGGCTACCAGACCAGCCAGATGGACCATCCCATCGTCGGCAAGGGCCATCTCGACATCACCCTGGAAGACGGCACCAGCAAGCGCATCGGCATCACCCGCGCGCACCTGGAGGAGGACGCCGGCAAGAGCCTGCACGAAGACTTCCAGGGCATGAGCGGCATCGACCTGAACCGCGCCGGCACGCCGTTGCTGGAGATCGTTTCCGAGCCGGACATCCGCAGCGCCAAGGAAGCCGTGGCCTACGTCAAGGCGATCCACGCCCTGGTGCGCTACCTGGGCATCTGCGACGGCAACATGGCCGAGGGCTCGCTGCGCTGCGACTGCAACGTCTCGGTACGACCGAAGGGCCAGGCCGAATTCGGCACCCGCGCCGAGATCAAGAACGTCAACTCCTTCCGCTTCATCGAGAAGGCGATCAACCATGAGATCCAGCGCCAGATCGAGCTGATCGAGGACGGCGGCAAGGTAGTCCAGGAAACCCGCCTGTACGACCCGAACAAGGACGAGACCCGCTCCATGCGCGGCAAGGAAGAAGCCAACGACTACCGTTACTTCCCCTGTCCCGACCTGCTGCCGGTGGTCATCGAGCCCGAGTACCTGGCGAAGCTGCGCGAGCAACTGCCGGAACTGCCGGTGCAGAAGCGCGAACGCTTCGAGAGCCAGTACGGCCTGTCCGCCTACGATGCCAGCGTGCTGTCCGCCAGCCGCGAGATGGCCGACTACTTCGAGAAGGTCCAGGGCATCTGCGGCGACGCCAAGCTGGCGGCCAACTGGGTGATGGTCGAGCTGGGCAGCCTGCTCAACAAGGACGGCCTGGAGATCGAGCAGTCTCCGGTGTCCGCCGAGCAACTGGGCGGCATGATCCTGCGCATCAAGGACAACACCATCTCCGGCAAGATCGCCAAGATGGTCTTCGAAGCCATGGCCAACGGCGAGGGTTCCGCCGACCAGATCATCGAGGCCAAGGGCCTGAAGCAGGTCACCGACAGTGGCGCCATCGAGAAGATGCTCGACGAGGTGCTGGCGGCCAACGTCGAGCAGGTCGAGCAGTACCGCGCCGCCGACGAGGCCAAGCGCGGCAAGATGTTCGGCTTCTTCGTCGGCCAGGCGATGAAGGCCTCGAAAGGCAAGGCCAACCCGCAGCAGGTGAACGAGTTGCTGAAGAAAAAGCTCGAAGCGTGAGTCAAAGCCAGACGCCGGGTTCGCCCGGCGTCTTCTTGTCCGCCAGGAGCCTGTTGTCCATGCCCACCCCATCCGCCGCCGCGCGCCTCGCCCTCGCCGTCCTGCCCCTGTTCCTCGCCGGCTGCTCCAGCCTCGCCGGCAGCGGTTCCGCGGATACCGGCGAAGCCTCCTACTATGGCAGCCGCCACGCAGGCCTGCGTACCGCCAGCGGCGAGCGCTACAACCCCAACGCAATGACCGCTGCCCACCGCACGTTGCCGTTCGGCACCCGCGTGCGGGTAACCAACCTCGACAACCGCCGCAGCGTGGTGGTGCGGATCAACGATCGCGGGCCGTTCCGCCGCGGACGGATCATCGATGTATCGCGCAAGGCCGCCGAAGGCCTGGGTATGATCCGCAGCGGCGTGGCGCCGGTTCAGATAGAGTCGCTGGATTGAGCCACCTTCTACCCACGACAGGAACCTTCCGATGAGCGAACAAGGCAAGACCGGCCTGGAGATCCGACGTGAAGTCATGGGCGACGCCTTCGTCGAGCGCGCCATGGGCAACGCCACCGCCTTCACCCAGCCATTGCAGGACTTCGTCAACGAGCATGCCTGGGGCTCGGTCTGGGCCCGCGAGGCGCTGCCGCGCAAGACCCGCAGCCTGATTACCCTGGCCGCCCTGACCGCCCTGAAATGCCCGCAGGAACTCAAGGGGCACGTGCGCGGTGCGCTGAACAACGGCTGCACGGTGGAGGAAATCCGCGAGGCACTGCTGCACTGCGCGGTCTATGCCGGGGTGCCGGCGGCGATCGATGCGTTCCGTGCGGCGCAGGAAGCGATCGATACCTGGCAGGGCGAACAGCCCGCCTGAGCCCAGGAGCCATTCGCAGCGGCATGAGCGCCGCCGTCAGGCCACGGGTTGATAACACCGATGCCTGAGCGACGGCGAATAACGCCAGGGGCGTTATCCGCCCTATGGGACCGAGCGCAGGCGCCTACGGATAACTGAAGCGCTTCACCAGCGTCAGCTCGCCAGGCTTGCGCATCGGCACCAGGAAGGTTTCCTGTTTCTCGTTCGGCGTGCCCTCTTCGGTGACCAGGGTGATGCGCGCCGTGGTCAGGTCCTGGGCGGCCTGTTCGGCGCCATCCTCGCTGCTGCCGTAGCCACCGCCGAAGTAGTTGACGTAGACCAGGTAGGGCCCCTTCTGCGGCGTCGGCGTGGCGATGATTTCCGGGCCGTAGCCGGTGGTGACGTCGACATCCAGGGTCGCGCCGTTGGCCAGCGAACGATTGCCATACCAGACATGGTCGCCGTCCGGGGTCACCAGGTGCAGGTCGAGGTCGGTGTTGTCGCTGTCCCAGGACAGCAGCACGCGCAGCTTGGCCGGCACTTCCCCGCCGCCGCCACCGTGATAGAACTGGACCCGTCGCGACTGCCCGGCGGCGTTGCGCACCTCGACGCTGTTGCTGCCGGACGGGAAGGCGAACGGGCGGTCGAAGCTGCCATCGGCGTCCACCTTCAGTGGCATGCTCACACCGTTCACCACCAGCGTCGCCGGGCGGTCCTTGGGCTGGCTCTCGATCGCGCCGCGAATGCGCGCGGTGGTCGCCTGGTCGGCGGCGACGTTGACCGAGGACGCCGGGTAGTTCACCACCTGCCGGTAATTGGCGGCGGAACCGTCGCCGGCACGCCAGCCGGAGACCGGCGTATCCAGTTTCACGGGGTTGTCCGCCCAGGCGACGAGGGGAAGGCAACTGAGCAGGGCGGCAAGGGACATTCGGTTCATGGAGTCATTCCAGTAGCAGGCGCCGGGCCAGGCTTTCGACATAGTTTTCGTCCTGGCCGCTGGGATGGGCGCGGAAGGCCAGGTGCAGGTATTCGTGGGTGAGGTCCAAGCGTTCCTGTAGGGAATACAGGCCGCGGACGAAGATGCGTTCGCGCTCGCGATCGACATAGGGCCGCCCGGAAGCCAGGCGGCACACGGAAAAACTCGGAATCTCCTCGTAGCCGGGCTCTCGGTCGAGACGCTCGCGCCACTGCCGGCGCTGCTTGCGCAGCCAGTCTTCGGCAGCCGGCAACGGCTGGCAGGCGGCCACCGGGTTGTCCCAGCGGCTCAGGCTGCTGCGCGGGAAAGCCTGGGCGAGGATGCTGTCGTAGCCCAGTCCCTGCCCGGCTTGCTCCACCGCGTGCTTCCAGGACAGGCGCGCCGGACCAGGCTGGTCGGAGTGATAGTTGACGGTCGCCCCGGCCAGCACCAGGTCGGCGCTCCAGGCAGCGATCCGCCGCGTCGGCGCGCTGGCCGGGCGCGGCGCCACGCGCTGGCGCTGGCTGCTGTCATCGATGGCCAGGCATTCGCCGCGCGGCGCGGCGTTTTGCAATAGATAGGTGCGAATGGTCACCGCCAGCGCGCGAGCGGCTTCCTTCGGCTGCGCCGAGGCTTCGCGCTCCAGCACCCGCGCCACGTACTCTTCGCGCGAAACCCGCGCGACCAGGCGCGGCACGCCATCCACCCGTTGCAGGAAGAGGTCGCCGGCGCTGGCGATGTCCAGTCGATTGCCGTTGGCGAAGAGCACTTGCTGCGGACCATGCAGCAGGCCTTCGGCGGCCGGGTGGCCGGAGGGATCGCTGACCGAGCGCAGCGGATAGCGGCTGAACAGGTTCACTTCCACGCAACGGCCCGGATCGGCCGGCCACGGACTCGGCAGGAAGCGCCCGAGCACCTCGGCGTAGCGGTCCAGAATCATCTTGCTGGTTCCCGGGCCGCCGAGCCAGAGCGGCGTTCCATCGACCAGCCAGCCAGCGAAACCGCCCTGGCGCGCCTGCGGGTCATGGTCGTCGAGCCAGCTCCAGGTCTTCACCCGCAGGCGGCCGCCAAGGCTGGCCACGGCATGGCCGTCGCCGGCCTGCAACGCCACGTCGAGCAGTACCCGCCGCGCCTCGCCCTGGGCCGGCAGTTGCTGCAACTGCTCCAGAAGCTCCTTAACCGGCACCCGCGTCTGCGGTTGCAGCCGTTCCAGATCGAGCAACCAGGCCGGTGCCTGGCGCGCCTGCCAGTAGCCGCGCCAGGCCTCCGGCCGCAAGGCGAGGCGCTGCGGCTCGAAATACAGCCCGCAGGAGCGCACCAGGGCGCGGTCACGACCGATCGTCTGGCCATTCTCGCAGCAGTAGACCTCCTCGCGGCTGCGCCCCTGGCAGGTATAGGGCGGCTCGGCCTGGCCGGTGTCGCTCAGCCAGGCGAAGACGAACAGTTTCCACAGGCTGCCCAGCGGAGCCTGCAAATCGGCCGGCAACGGCCGGCGCTCGAGTACCCGCTGGCGATCCAGGCTCACCAGTTCGTAGCCCTGGGTCGTGCGCCAGGCCAGCTGGACCGGCGCCTCCGCTGCGCGAAGCAGCAACGGCACGGCGCACAGCAGGACCAGCCAGGCGCGCAACGCAATCACTCGACCTTGACCTTGGCCAGCGCCGGCTTGGCTTCCAGGGCCTGCTGTTCCGGCGCGTAGAGACGCAGGTAGCGGGCCGGTGGCAGGTTGAAGCTGCCTTTCTGGGAGAAACGCACCAGGTGACGGAAACGCTGCTCGCCACTCAGGCTGTCCACCGGCACCCCGTAGAACAACTCGCCCGGTTCGTTGCGCGCGCGCTCCAGGGTGGTCGCTTCGTCGCCGGCCAGGCCGCTGATCTTGATGCCCCAGGTGGTGCGCTCGACATCCGCGCCGGGCGGCAGCGGCAGTTCCAGCATGCCGTAGCGTAGAGCGGTGTCTTCCGGAACGTTCAGGGTCACTTCGTCGAGATACAGTTCGTCGCTGGAAAGCGGCTTGTCGCCAACCTCCTCGACCTTGAACTCGAACGCCCCCTCACCGGGCACCAGGCGCAGCAGACGACGGCTGATCTGCACCGGCAGTTGCCCGCTCGGCGCCTGGGCGCTGCGGTAGCTGAGCGCAACCGGCAACGGCCGGGCCGGCGCCTCGTCCAGGTCGACCCAGCTCGGAATGCCGCGGCCGCGCCATTGCCAGTAGGTTTCGCCGCTGGCGCCGCGCTGCGCCTGCCAGTCCTTCGGCGGCTGCGGCAGCTTGCCCTGCGGCGCCTGGGCCAACGCGCCCTGCAGCCAGGTCAGGGCCAGGGCGCGTTCCAGGGTCGATTGCGCCGGCGCCAGGCGTTGCAGCAGAGCGCTGACCTGCTGGCCATCCACGGCCGAGCGAGAGGCCAGCAAGGCATCGGTGAACGGCAAGCCGGCCTCACGCAGGCGCTGCGTCGCCGTCTCGGCCTGGGCGGCCAGCGGAGCGGGCACCGCGACCCGCAGTTGCCGTGCCAGGTCCACCGCCAGCACTCGCGCCGCGGCCAGGCCGACGGCCGAGTCCGGGTCGCCCAGCACCAGGCCGTCGTCGGCCTCCAGCGGCTCCGCGCGCGCCTGCCCTTCGCCGGCGTTGGCCAGGTCGTTGAGCAGGCCGCCGAGCAGGGTGTTCACCGGCAACTGCATGTCGCGGGCGAAAGCCAGGATCAGCGCACGCTGCAGCAGCGGGGTCTGCGTCGCCTGCTTGGCGTAGGGCTCGAGGATGCGCTGCCAGTGTTCGGCCGGCAGTTGGATCTCCAGTGCGCGGCTGGCGTACCAATCGGCGTAGTAGGCGTAGGCGGTGAGGAAAGCGTCGCCATCGACGTCGCCGCCCCACCAGGCGAACCAGGCGTCCGGGCCGGCCATCTGCACCAGGCGCAGGCGACTGTTCTGCATGATCAGGCGCAGGCGGTCGCGAATCCGCGGCTCGCCGCCGGCCAGCGCCGGATAGGCGATGCTCAGCGGCAGCAGTTGGCTGGCGGTCTGCTCGACGCCGCCGTAGGGATATTCCAGCAGGTCATCGAGATTGCCCAGGTAGGCCGCGGCCGGGCCATCGGCCAGGCGCAGGCGTACGTCGCGGGCGTCCGCCGGCAGTTGCAGCGGGTTGCTCGCCGCCGCCAGGCTGAGGTTCTGCGCCTGCTCCACCTGCCAGCCGTCGGCCAGCAGGTTGAAGCGCACCGCCAGGCGGTCGCGGACCTGCCCGTCCTGGCGCAGCTCGGCGCTCCAGTCGCCATCGCTGAGCGGCTGTTGCGCCAGCGGTATGTAGTTGACTCCCTTGGCCAGCTCCAGGGGCTGGCTGCGCTGGCTGCCAGGCGGCCCGCTGAGCAGCTCGGCCTTGACCGGCTGTTCGCCCTGGTTGAAGACGAACAGGCCGAGGTCGGGCTGGTCACCCTGGCGGAAGCGGGTCGGCCCGCTCCATTTCAGGTACAGCGGCTTCTCCGAGCGAAGGAACTGCTTCTTCTGGCCGACCTGGCCGTTGTCGTCGATGGCCCGTGCGGTGATCCGCCAGCGGGTCAGCGAGTCGGGCATGCGGAAGCTGAAGCTGGCCTTGCCCTGGGCGTCGGTGACCAGCTCCGGCTGCCAGGCGGCGGTGTCGACATCCTCGCGGCGCGGCCGCTCCAGTACCTTGACGCCGCGCTCGCTGCGGTTCGCCCGTCCGGGTGCGCTGGTGCTGCCGGGCAACGCCACGTCGTAGCTGATGAAGGCCAGGCTGGCGCTGGTGCGCACGTTGTTGCGCCGCGGATGGTAGAAGAACTGGTCGATGCCGGGGGCGATCTCCGCCTGCAGGGCATAGACCATCTCATCCACCACGCTGACGGTCAGGTGGCTGGAAACCGGTTTGCCGGCGAAGCGCGTGGCCAGGGTCACGGTCACCGTCTCGCCCGGTTCGTAGCGCTCCTTGTCGGTGGCGATGTCGATCTCTACCTGGGGCATGCCGACCTTGATCCCGGCGTTCTGGAAGCTGTAGTCGCCGCCCTTGGTGTAGAGCACCGAGAAGGTCAGGTTCGGTGAGAACTCCTCGCGCACCGGGATCCACACGCGGTACTGGGTCGGATTGAGTTTTTCCAGGCGCAGCCAGTCGGCGCCCTTGGACAGCAGGGCGGTGGCCTCGACCTTGTCGCGCTCCAGGGACAACAGCGCATCCTCCACCGGCTCGGGGAAGGTGATCAGTGCGGAGGCTTCCTCGCCGGTGCGGTACTCGGGCTTGTCGAACACCACCTCGACGGTGCCCGGCACCGACTTCACGCCCTCGCCGCTCACCGAGTGGCCGGTGGCGCCAAGGAGCTGGCCCTTGTCGTCGCGCAGCTCCACGGAATAGGTACCGGGGCGCTCGAAGGTCAGCGCGAAGCGGCCGTCGGCGACCGGACCGCTGTCGGTGGCGCGGTCCTCCAGGCGGATCCACTGGTAGCTGCTCGGCTTGAGCGGGGTCGGCTGTTCGCTGGCATAGCTGAACTCGACCTTCTCGCCGGCGGCGCTGAAGCGCTGCGGCGCGCTCAGGCGGTAGCGCGCGGCGCCGCGCTCGATGAGGATCTCCTTGCTGGTCTTGACCCGGTAGGCGGCGCCGTCGCTGGCGAAGATGGTCAGCATGTAGCGACTGGGTTTCTCGGCCGGCGGCAATTCGATGGCGGCGCGGCCCTCGCCGTCGGTGGTCAGTTCGGTGCTGCTCAGTTCCACCGGGAACTGGCCGAGATACTGCAGTTCGTTGTCCACCATCGACAACTGCTGGGCGCGCAGGCTCAGTTGCAGGCGCGCGTTGGCCACCGGCTTGCCGTCCGGATAGAGCAGGACGATCTCGCCCTTCACCGGCTCGGCGGTCTTGAAGTCCGGCTTGGCCAGGTCGAGGGCGACTTCGAAGTGCGGCTTGATGTATTCGGCGACGCGGAAGGCGCTGCTGTAGGTCTGCCCGCGGTAGTCGAAGCGCAACTCGTAGCCGCCGGCGACGGCGTTCTCCGGCAGTTGGAAGCGGCCATTGGCGCCGCTCTTCGCGTCGAAGCGGAGGTCCAGGCTTTGCAATACCGTGCCGCTGGCGTCGATCACGCTCAGGCGCACCGGCGCGCTGGCGGCGGCCTGGGATTGCCGGGCGTCCTTGAACTCGCGGCCGACCATCTTCAACGAGACCCAGTCGCCCGGCCGGTACAGCGGGCGGTCGGTGAAGGCGTAGATCTTGGTGTCGTAGATCTCGCTGTCGTAATAGAAGTTCTCGGAGACGAAGACCCCGCCCTCGCGGTCCTCGCCGATCACGTAGGAGCGCTCCGGACTGGCGTGCTTGAGCCGCAGCAGGCCGTCGGCGTCGGTATTGCCGCTGCTCATCACGCCCAGGCCGTCGGTCCACAGCACCTTGGTGTCGGGCACCGGGGTGCCTTCGTGCTTGCGTGCGGTCCAGACCAGCAGCTCGTCGCCGGCGACCTTGCTCACCGCCACGCTGTTGGAGACGAACACCACGGTGGTGGCGCGGTACTTGCCGACAAGCGCCTCGACCAGGTACAGGCCCGGCTTCAGCTTGCCCAGCGGGATGTAGACATTGCCCGGCACGACGTTGATGAACTCGCTGGAGGAACCGGCCAGCTTTACGTCCTGCGGCGGCTCGATGGGCTTGGCGTCCCACAGCGGATAGCGGAACTGGCTGACCAGCGGCAGGCCGGGAATCGGCGCGTATTGCGGCTGCGCGTCGTAGGGCGTCGGCGCGGTCATGGCGTTGCCCATCTTCAGCTCGGGCACCGCCTCGGTGACCTGTTGCCGCGACTCGTAGGAGAAGGCGCGCTGCATCACCCGGCGCGACTTGCGATACCAGTTGTCCCAGAGATAGGCCAGGGTGTTCGACAGGCCTTCGCCCTTGAACTGTCCCTCGGCCAGGACCCGGTGCAGGTTCTTCTGCCGCTTGAGGAACTCCAGCGGCTGTTCGATCCGGTACAGGCGCACGTCGACCCCGCCATAGGGCTCCATGCGGTAGCGCCGGTAGTCGCGGCCGGGCGCTTCGAGACGGACCCGCGCTTCCTCGTCGGTGGCGAAGCTGCTGTCGGCGAGCAGGAAGAAGGATTCGCCGGCCATCGGCGTGTAGCCGCTCGGTTCCACCGTGTCTTCCGCCTGGACGGCGGCGAACGGCAGCAGGACCAGGGCGGCGACCGCCAGGCTACGGCTGAAACGGCGCAGGTTGCTCATTGCTGTGGTCTTCACTGGGACGCGATTCATTGAGAGAGGAAAGCCAGCCGATAGATGCCGATAAAGTTGGGATTGGATTCGTCGGGGATCCATCGGGTGTCCTTCCATGTCATGAGTTGTTGCAGGCTGACCGAGCGCATGCCGTTATCGGTCGGGGTGCTGCTGCCGGTGTGATAGGCGATGGAGCGGCCCATCCAGATCATCAGGTGCTGGTCGTCGCCCTGGTCGTAGAACATCAGGTCGCCGGGGCGCGCCTGGTTGAGGTCGCGACCGACCAGCCGGCTGTTGAACTGCACCAGCTTGATCGCATTCACATAGGGCCCGACCTGGCCGCCACCCTGCTGCCAGTTCTGCGCCAGGCGCCGTTGCTCGGGACTGAGCGCCAGCTCCGGGGGCAGGTAGCGGTTGGACAGGCCGTTGGCGCGCAGCCACTTGCCATCGTGGACTTTCAGCGCCTCGTTGGCGGCGAAGCGCACCAGGCCGGCGCAGTCCTGCTGGTGCCAGCGCGGACTCGGCCCTTGGCGCAACTGTTCCTGGGCGATGCGCACGAACCAGGCGCGGAATACCTGCGATTGCTGCGGGTCGAGCGTTACCGCGGGCTCGCCGCGGGCAACGCCGCTGGCCAGCAGGAGCAGCGCCAGGCCGAAGGCAGTCAGGCGTCTCACAGCGACCGCCATTCCAGCGGCAGCCATTGCCACGGTGCGTTGGCCTGGCTTCCGGCAGGCAGCCCGAGGGCGTAGCTGCCCTTGCCGGCGAGGGTTTTCAGGCGCGGCATCAGGTAGGTGTCGGCGGCATTGCGGAATACCGGCTCCATGTCCTGCGGCAGGCTGTCGAGGGTTTCCCGTTGCAGCAGTTCGGAGAGCGGCTGCGGCGCCAGGTAGGCCGGTACCAGCGCATCCTTCGGCAACACCTCGGCGAGCGGCGGATAGCGTTTGTCGAGGGTGTCCAGGGCCTTGCCGAGCAACTGGTCGTCGAGGGAGAACAGCAGGGTCTGGCCATGGCGCGCCATGCCGATGCGGAAGAACGCGCGGCCGCTGATGCTCTCCGGGTTGTCCGCCTGGCTGGCCGGATAGGCGCCGAAGTTCGAGCTGACCTGGCGGGTCCAGCGGCGGGTCTGGCCATCCACCCGGTCTTCCACCGGGAAGCTGCCACCCTCGACCTTGGCTTCCTTCGCGCCGATCACGCGACCGAACAGCTTGCCCAGCTCGTCGTCGAGTTCGGCACTGGCCGGCGCGCTCAACTGGCCCACCAGCAGCGGCGAATGCAGCCGCGAACTGGCGTACCAGCAGAGACCGGCAGCGCCGCTGAGATGCTCGGAGAAGGCCTGGGCCATCTTCTGCTCGGCCCCCAGACGCTCCAGCATCACCCCGTACAGGCCAGGGGTGACCGGCAGCGCCACGCAGGCGCTGGCGCCCATCGGCATGGCCTGCCAGACCGGGGCGAAGTCCAGCGGCGGCTGGCGTTCCACCTCGTTCAGCGCCAGGTAGCTGCTCCAGCCCTGCTCGCCCTTCTCGAAGCGCACCCCGGCGAAGCTCGGGATGAAGCGCTGGTAGCCCATGGCCAGGACGCTGGCATTGAGGGTGATGCGCTGGCGCAGCTCGCCGCGGCCCGGCAGGCCGAAGCGCTCGGGGAACAGTTCGTCGCCGTCGAGCAGTGCCTCCAGGTCTTCGCTGGCCGGAGCGTTCAGCGGGCTGTCGTCGCTTTCGCCACCATCGTCGAAGAGCATCCGTGGGTTCGACAGCAACAACAGCCGGTCGCCCTTGGACAGGAACAGCATCGCCTTGTCGTTGCCGTAGCGCAGGCGATAGACCGAGGTTCCCGCCAACTCGCCGACCTTGCGCAACTGCTGGTCGTCGGCGGCGATATGGGCCAGCGGCTCGAGCACCCGCGCCAGGCCGCCGCGCTTGAGCACCACCACGAAGTCGCGCAGGCGGCCGTCGGCGCCGCGCCAGAGGGCGACCTGGGCCGGTTGGTCGAGCAGTTCCTCGACCAGGCTGTCCTTCAGGGTCAGGTCGTGCTCGTAGATGATCCGCCGCAACGTACCGGTCAGGCCGAGGCGGTCGCCATTGTTCTCGTAATAGAAGACGAAGTCCTCGGTCAGGGTATCGCGCAGCAACGGCACCTCGAGGATTTCCTTCGGCAGGCGGCTCAGCGACACGCTCTCGATCAGCGCGTCGGGCTTGCGCAGGTCACGGTAGGCACGTGGCGCGTCGGCGTCCGCGGGTGCCTGGGCGCCGATCGGCTGGCCGAGGTCCTCTTCGGCCGGGCGCCCTCCGCCGAGCCGCTCCAGCCAGCCCATCTGCCAGGCCAGCACACCGCCGGCGGCCAGCGCGGCGACGATCCCCAGCACCGGCCACAGGGCGCTTCGGGTGCGCGCAGCGGCGGGCGCAGGGGTTCCGTTGGCAGGGCTGGGGGTGTTGTTCTCGCTCATGGTTCGCTAATCCCGTGTCATCCGTACGAGGGGATGCTTCAGTAGGTAAAGGTCTTGACCAGCACCAGGTCACCGATGGTGCGCAGGGGCACGACGAAGGTCTCGTGCTTCTCGTCGACGCTGTTTTCGTTGAACACCAGGTTGACCTGCGCGGTGATCACGTCCTGTACGTTGCTGCCGGCCTGGAAGTTGTAGCCCTGGTTGTTGAGGTTGCCCCAGTAGTTCACGTAGATCAGGTAGGTGCCGTGCAGCGGCGCGCCCATGGTGAACATCTCCGGGCCGGGCCCGTCGACGCCGTCCGGATCGAGGCCGCCGCTGTTGCTCAGGCGCGGATGCGCCCAGTAGGCGTGCTGGCCATCGGGGGTGACGATATGCAGGTCGAGCTCGGCCTTCGGATCGTCCCAACCCAGCACCACGCGCACGCGCGGCGGCAGTTGGGAGCGATTGGCCTCGTAGAACTGTACGCGCTTGAGGATCTTGCCGTCGGCGCTGCCGACCTGGACGCCGTTGGAGCCGTGGCCGAACGCATAGGGGCGGACGAAGCGCCCGGCGCCGTCGGTATAGAGAGGGAGAGGATTGCCGTTGACCACCAGGCGCTGGGCGCGCTCGGTGCCGACCAGTTCGCGCAGGTGTCCTTCGATCAGGCTGCGGCCGCGCTGGCCGCCGCGATCGATGGGCGGAGTCGGATAGGCGACACGCGGGGCATCGGGCTGTTCGAGCAGGCCGGAATAGCGCCAGCCTGCCGTCGGACCATCCAGGTCCACCGAAGGCTCGGCTAGTGCAGGCAGCCCGAAGGCCAGTCCGAACAGCACCGACAGGCAGCCGGCACTCGAACCGAAGATACGCATGATCAATCCCTGGTCGTGCGATTCATGAAAGTTGCATCTTAACGATTGCGCTGTCCGCTGGATATCCCCGGCGACCGGCGGAATGTGCGAAATCCACCGCGATTCGACGGAAAGCGGAAAGTATAGGGGGCGCCATGCGGCGCCCCCGTTGTCATTTACGCTTCAGCGCCGTACCGGCCGCTTCTGCAGCTTGCGCTGCAAGGTCCGTCGATGCATGCCCAGGGCGCGGGCGGTGGCGGAGATGTTGCCCTCGTGCTCGGCGAGCACGCGCTGGATGTGCTCCCATTGCAGGCGATCCACCGACATCGGGTTTTCCGGCACCAGGGTGTCCAGGTCGGCGTGCTCGGAGAGCAGCGCGGCCAACACGTCATCGGCATCCGCCGGCTTGCACAGGTAGTTGCAGGCGCCGCGCTTGATCGCCTCCACCGCGGTGGCGATGCTGGAATAGCCGGTGAGGATCACCACCCGCATGTCCGCGTGCAGCTCCAGCAGCTTCGGCAGCAGCACCAGGCCGGAGTCGCCTTCCATCTTCAGGTCGAGCACGGCATAGTCCGGCGTGTCCTGCTGGGCCAGCGCCAGGCCTTCCTCGGCGGAGCCGGCGGTGCTGACCCGCAGGCCGCGACGGCTCATGGCCCGCGCCAGGACCCGGGTAAAGGTGGGATCGTCGTCCACCAGCAGGAGATGGGGTTGTTCTTCCCCTTCGAAGAGCAGCTCTTCAGACATAGGCAGGGCCTCTCAGACGGATCACTCAAGCCATTCCGTAGCTGCGCGGCAAGCGCAGTTCGGTCAGAGTGCCGCCATCTTCGTGGTTATACAACTTCACCGTTCCACCAGCGCGGGTCACGCTGGCCTGACTGAGAAACAGGCCGAGGCCGAAGCCCTTGCCCTTGGTGGTGAAGAACGGTTTGCCGATCTGTTCGGCGATCGCCAGGGGCACCCCGACGCCGTGGTCGCGGATACTCAGGCAGATACTGCTGCTGTCCCAGTCCAGGCGGATGTCGAGGTCGTCGGGACAGGCGTCCGCCGCATTGTTCAGCAGGTTCAGCAGAGCCTGGCTGAGGTCGGTCGGCGGGGTCAGGCGCGGCGCGGAGCCGAGGCCCAGGCACTGGTAGCGGTAGGAAGCCTCCGGACGCATCAGGTGCCAGCGGCGCAGCACCGATTCCAGCCATTCCGCGGCGCTTTGCTCCTCGATCGCCTGACGGCGGTCGGCCTCGGCCGCCCGTACCAGTTGCTGGAGGGTGTGCTTGCACTGCTTGACCTGTTCCTGGAGCAATGCCAGGTCTTCCTGCAGGGTCGGGTCCTGCGGGCGCTCCTGGCGCAGCTCGTTGAGCAGCACGCTCATGGTCGCCAGCGGCGTACCCAGTTCGTGCGCGGCACCGGCCGCCTGGGTGGCCACCGCGAGCAACTGCTGGTCGCGCATGCTTTCCTCGCGCCGCTCGGCCTGCATGTGCGCCTGCCAGCGCAGGGCCTCGGACATCTTCACCACGAAGAAGGTGATGAAGGCCGCCGACAGGGCGAAGTTCAGCCACATGCCGAACAGGTGCAGGTTGATCAGCATCGCCTCGTGCTGAACCGCCTGCAGGTGCAGCGGGTGGTACCAGATCAGCAGCAGGGTGTAGCCAGTCAGGGCCAGGCCGGAGAGCACCATGGAGTAGATCCAGGGCAGGGTCGCAGCGGCGATGGTCAGCGGTACCAGGTAATAGGAGACGAAGGGGTTGGTCGAGCCGCCCGAGTAATACAGCAAGGTGCTGTGGATGATCAGGTCGCAGGCCAATTGTACCGCGTACTCCTGGTCGGTCACCGGCCACGGCGCGCGCAGGCGCAGCGCGGTGAACAGAATCAGGCAGGCGGACAGGCCAAGGGTCAGGCCGAGCGCCAGCCACGGCAGCGGCAACAGGTCGGAGAGCCAGGCGAAACCCACCGAGCCGGCCTGCGCGGCCAGCACGAGAATACGGATGAGGAGCAGACGGCCAAGGTTCTGGCGACTGGCGGAGAGCAGGAAAACCGGTGCGCGCATGTTTTCTTCCGGAATAAGCGCGAGTATAGCCAAGACGCTGTCGGCAACTCTGCGGCAAAGTGACTCAGAAACCTCGCAGGTCGCCATCCTGCCCTGTTTCGCCGAGCGCTGTCAGGGCTCAGATCAGTAAATTTCACGTTTTTTCCGAAATCGCCTAACCCGTTCCGGGAAAAGCCTTCGTCTCATGGTCCAAGACTGGCGTATAGGCGTGTTTGCCACGCCTGCCGGAACGATGCTCTACAGTGTGAATTCAGCCTTAGTACAAGGAGTTGCCCAATGTCTGCGATTTCCCGCCTGGCCGCCGCCGTCACCCTCTGCGCCGCCAGCCTCTCGGCCGTCGCCGAGGAAGCGCCGCGCTACAACCAGGTCTCGCTGCACGCCGAAGTCAGCCAGCAGGTGGCCCACGACCTGATGCAGGTCACCCTCTACAGCGAAAACCAGGGCAGCGATCCGGCCAAGCTCGCCGCCGAGACCACCAGCGTCCTCAACGCCGCCGTCGCCGACGCGCGCAAGGTCAAGGGCGTGACCATCAGCCTGGGCAGTCGCAACAGCTATCCGGTCTACGACGACAAGGGCCAGAAGATCACCGGCTGGCGCGAGCGCGCCGAGCTGCGCCTGGAAAGCTCCGACTTCGCCGCCCTCGGCCAGCTTTCCGCCGACCTGCTGGGCAAGCTGAAGATGGGCGGCATGGACTTCAGCATCGCCGATGCGACCCGCAAGAAGAACGAGGACCAATTGATGAAAGGCGCCGTGGACGCGTTCAAGGAGCGCGCCCAGTTGCTCACCGAGGCGCTCGGCGGCAAGGGCTACAAGCTGGTCAGCCTGAGCGTGAACAGCGCCGGCGCACCGCGCCCGTACCCGGTGATGCGGATGGCGGCGATGAAGGCCGACGCCAGCTTCGGTGGCGCCCAGGCGCCGGAGATCGAGGCCGGGACCAGCCAGGTCACGGTCAACGCCGACGGTGTGATCGAGGTGCAGATGCCCTGATCCGGTCGGCGCGCACCACAAGAGGCAGCCTCCGGGCTGCCTCTTGCGTTTCCACTGTCTCTCGCGCAGCAAACGCGGCCTGCGTCGCGTTTGCGCAAATTCGAAAATGCGACATTCCCTTTCAAACGGATAACAACATCTACACTGAACCGACCTCGACGCTTGCGGCCGGCACATGCCCTGCATAGCTTCGCGCAAGACAGCTCACGAGGCTGTCCCTCGCAGACAATCAAAATAACCAGAGGTCACTCCATGCGTAGAAACGCCGTCATCCGCTCCGCGATCATGCCCTCGCTGCTCGGCGCAGCGCTGGTCGCCGCCGTTCCCCAGGCCTTCGCCAGCAACCTGATCTTCTGCTCGGAAGGCAGCCCGGCCGGCTTCGATCCCGCCCAGTACACCACCGGTACCGATTTCGACGCCGCGGCGGAAACCGTCTTCAACCGCCTGACCCAGTTCGAGCGCGGCGGCACCAAGGTCCTTCCCGGCCTCGCGGAAAGCTGGGACGTCAGCGACGACGGCAAGACCTATACCTTCCACCTGCGCAAGGGCGTGAAGTTCCACAGCACCGACTACTTCAAGCCGACCCGCGAATTCAATGCCGACGACGTGCTGTTCACCTTCGAACGCATGCTCGACAAGGATCATCCGTTCCGCAAGGCCTACCCCACCGAGTTTCCCTACTTCACCGACATGGGCCTGGACAAGAACATCGCCAGGGTCGAGAAGCTCGACGAGCATACGGTGAAGTTCACCCTCAACGAGGTCGACGCGGCCTTCATCCAGAACCTGGCGATGCCCTTCCCATCGATCCAGTCCGCCGAATACGCCGCGCAACTGCTCAAGCAGGGCAAGGCCAGCGACATCAACCAGAAGCCGATCGGCACCGGCCCGTTCGTGTTCAGCCGCTACCAGAAGGATGCGCAGATCCGCTTCAAGGGCAACAAGGACTACTGGAAGCCGGACGAGGTGAAGGTCGACAACCTGATCTTCGCCATCAACACCGACGCCTCGGTGCGCGCGCAGAAGCTCAAGGCCGGCGAGTGCCAGATCACCCTCAACCCGCGCCCCGCCGACCTCGACGCGCTGAAGAAGGACCCGAACCTGAACCTGCCGTCGCAGGCCGGCTTCAACCTCGGCTACATCGCCTACAACGTCACCCACAAGCCGTTCGACAAGCTGGAAGTACGCCAGGCGCTGGACATGGCGGTGAACAAGAAGGCCATCATCGACGCCGTCTACCAGGGCGCCGGCCAGTTGGCGAGCAACGGCATGCCACCGACCCAGTGGTCCTACGACGAGACCATCAAGGACGCGCCCTACGATCCGGCCAAGGCCAGGGAGCTGCTGAAGAAGGCCGGCGTCGCCGAGGGCACCGAGATCACCCTGTGGGCCATGCCGGTACAACGCCCCTACAACCCCAACGCCAAGCTGATGGCGGAAATGCTGCAGAACGATTGGGCGAAGATCGGTATCAAGGCGAAGATCGTCACCTACGAATGGGGCGAATACATCAAGCGCGCCAAGGGCGGCGAGCATGACGCCATGCTGATCGGCTGGAGCGGCGACAACGGCGACCCGGACAACTGGCTCGGCACCCTCTACGGCTGCGACGCGGTGGACGGCAACAACTTCTCCAAATGGTGCGACGTCGGCTACGACAAGCTGGTCAAGGATGCCAAGCGCACCACCGACCAGGGCAAGCGCACCGAGCTGTACAAGCAGGCCCAGCACATCCTCAAGGAACAGGTGCCGATCACCCCGATCGCCCACTCCACCGTGTACCAGCCGATGCGCAAGACGGTACACGACTTCAGGATCAGTCCCTTCGGCCTGAACTCGTTCTACGAGGTCAGCGTCGGCAAGTAGCTTCGCCTGCCAGCCGCGCCGCCCCGCCACGAGCGAGGCGGCGCCTCTCCCCGGGGCGGCCGACCCGGCCGTCCCACTCCAGAGGAGTCATCCATGCGACCACGCTCTGCCCTGCGCTACAGCCTGCTGCTGCTCGCCCTCGCCGCCAGCGCCGCCATCCAGGCCCAGCCGAAGACCCTGGCGGTGTGCACCGAAGCGGCGCCGGAAGGGTTCGATCCGGCCCGCTATACCTCCGGCTACACCTTCGACGCCTCAGCCCATCCGCTGTACAACGCGCTGGCCGCGTTCGCTCCGGGCAGCGCCACGGTGATCCCGGCCCTGGCGGAAAGCTGGGACGTCTCCGCTGACGGCCTCGTCTACACCTTCCGCCTGCGCCAAGGCGTGAAATTCCACAGCACCGACTACTTCAAGCCAACCCGCGAATTCGACGCCGACGACGTGCTGTTCAGCTTCCAGCGCATGCTCGATCCGCAGCACCCCGCCCACGACCTTTCGCCCAGCGGCTACCCCTACGCCGACGCCATGCAACTGCGCGACATCATCGAGCGCATCGAGAAGATCGACGAACATCAGGTGCGCTTCGTCCTCAAGCACCCGGAGGCGCCGTTCCTCGCCGACCTGGCCATGCCGTTCGGCTCGATCCTCTCCGCCGAATATGCCGGCCAACTGATCGCCAGGGGCAAGGGCGACGAACTCAACAGCAAGCCGATCGGCACCGGCCCGTTCGTCTTCACCCGCTACCGCAAGGATGCCCAGGTGCGCTACGCAGCCAACCCCGACTACTGGAAGGGCAAGCCGGCCATCGACCACCTGGTGCTGGCGATCACCCTCGACCCCAACGTGCGCGTGCAGCGCCTGCGCCGCAACGAATGCCAGATCGCCCTGACGCCCAAGCCCGAAGACGTCGCCGCGTTACGCCAGGACCCGCAACTGACGGTGCTGGAAGAAGCGGCGATGATCACCTCACACGCCGCGATCAACACCCGGCACGAACCGTTCGACGACCCGCGCGTGCGCCGGGCGATCGCCATGGGCTTCAACAAGTCGTCCTACCTGAAGATCGTCTTCGGCGACCAGGCCCGCCCGGCCATCGGCCCCTACCCGCCGATGCTGCTCGGCTACGACGACAGCATCCGCGACTGGCCCTACGACCCCGAACGGGCCAAGGCCCTGCTGAAGGAAGCCGGCGTCACCCCGGACACACCCCTGAACCTCTACATCAGCACCGGCAGCGGCCCCGGCGGCAACCCGGCGCGAGTGGCGCAACTGATCCAGTCCGACCTGGCCGCCATCGGCATCCGGGTGAACATCCGCCAGTTCGAGTGGGGCGAGATGGTCAAGCGTACCAAGGCCGGCGAACACGACATGATGCTCTACAGCTGGATCGGCGATAACGGCGACCCGGACAACTTCCTCACCCACAACCTCGGCTGCGCCTCGGTGGAGTCCGGGGAAAATCGCGCGCGCTGGTGCGACAAGGGCTTCGACGAAGCCATCCGCAAGGCGCGCATGAGCAACGACGAGAGCCAACGGGTAGCGTTGTACAAGGAAGCGCAGCGGATCTTCCACGAGCAGATGCCCTGGTTGCCGCTGGCGCATCCGTTGATGTTCGACGCGCAACGCAAGAACGTCAGCGGCTACCGCATGAGCCCGATGTCGGCGCGGGACTTTTCGCGGGTGAAGCTGGACTGATCGCTGCGCCGCACGCGGGAAGCCCTGGCCCTTGCCTTCCCGCGTGCGGCGTTATCGTTCGGCCGGCTCAGCCGCCGAGGCCGAAGGGATCGTCGATGGACGGACTCGGTTGGGTGAACCAGCGTGGTCCTTCCTCCGTCATGTAGAAGTGATCCTCCAGGCGAATGCCGAACTCGCCGGGCACGCAGATCATCGGTTCGTTGCTGAAGCACATGCCGACATCCAGCGGCGTGCGATCGCCACGCACCAGGTACGGGCCTTCGTGGACATCCATGCCGATGCCATGCCCGGTGCGGTGCGGCAGGCCAGGCAGGCGGTAGTCCGGCCCCAGGCCGTTGGCCTCCAGCGAACGCCGCGCGGCGGCGTCCACCGCCTCGCAGGGCTGGCCCAGACGCGCGGCCTCGAAGGCCGCCAGTTGGGCGTCGCGCTCCATCCCCCAGAATTCGCGCTGGCGTGCGCTGGGCGTGCCGAACACATAGCTGCGGGTGATATCCGACTGGTAGCCGTGCACCTGGCAGCCGGTATCGATCAGCACCATGTCGCCATCCTTCAGCACCTGCGCATGCTTCACCCCATGCGGGAAGGCACTGGCGGCACCGAACAGGACGATGCAGAAGGTCGAACCGGGCGCGCCCACCTTGCGGTGCGCCTGGTGGATGAACTCGGCGACTTCGGTGGTGCTGATGCCTTCGCGGAGAATGCTCGCCGCGGCCTTCTGCACTTCCAGGGTCATGTCCTTGGCCCGCTGCATCAGCGCCAGCTCCTCGGCCGACTTGCGCATCCGTCCCTGGTCGATCAGCGGCGCGGCGCTGACGAAGTTCCTGCCCGGCGCCTGTTGGCGCAAGCGCTCGAACATGCCGAACGGCAGGCTCGGACACAGTGCGACCGTGCTGCGCTCGCCCACGCCGAGCGCCTCCAGGCGATCGAGCAGCAGGCGATAGGGATCCTGGTGTTCCTCCCAGGTGTGGATGGCGCCATCGACCACCTGGAAGTCGCGCACCGTACCTTCCTCGAAGGCCGGCGCAAGGTATTCGAGGGCGCCCTCGGCGGGCAGTAGAGCACCCACCAGGCGTTCACTGGGGTGCCATTGCACGCCGCTGAAGTAACGCAGGTTGCTGCCTGCATGCAGGTACGCCGCGGCGATGCCATGCTCGCCCATCCACGCCTGGGCCGCGGCGATTCGCGCACGGTAAGACGCCAGGCCGATCGGCTGCGCGCCGTCCATCATGTTCCGCAGACGCTCCAGCGCCTGCGCAGGGGTACTCCCGCCAACACCCACGGTCATTTGTTGTTCTCCTCGTCTGGACCGGGCTGAAATTTAAGTCGAGCTTAAATTCAGGTCAAAACAAATTTTCAGTCACACTTAAAAAATAGGGGTTCGGGTAGTTCATCTGTCAGACTTTATTGACGCCCCGCGCTGGGTATACTGCGCCTTTCAACAAGAGTCTCCCCAATGACCGTAGACCGCATCGGCGAACGCCTGCGTCGCTATCGCCGCGCCGACCGTAGACCGCATCGGCGAACGCCTGCGTCGCTATCGCCGCGCCGCCAAGAAGACCCTGCACCAAGTCGCCAGCGAATCCGGTCTCACCGCGAGCTTCCTCTCCCAGGCGGAGCGCAACCTCACCGGTGTATCGATCTCTTCCCTGGCCAACATCGCCAAGTCGCTGAATATCCCGCTCAATGCCCTGTTCGACCAACCGGCACAACCCCAGCCCGACTCCCACGAAGGCGAGCGGGTACGCTACACCATCGAGGGCCAGCCGCTGGCCTACGAACGCCTGTCCAGCTCCTTCCCCGGCAACCTGATCAATGCGGTCAAGATGAACATGCCGGTGGGCTACCAGTCGGAGCTGATCTCCCATGAGGGCGCCGAGTTCTCCTACGTCCTGTCCGGGCAGATCGTCTACACCATCGAGGGGCGCCAGTACCCCCTCGGCGCCGGCGACTCGGTGCACTTCGACGCGACCAAGACCCATTGCCTGGCCAACGTCGGCAGCGATGTGGCGGAAGTCCTGACCATCACCACCATGGGCCTGTTCGACGACCATCCGACGCCCTGAGCCAGTCCGTAGCGCACCTTCCCATCCTGTCAGGCAAACGTTTTCGCAATAGAAATGTTAGTCGTGCTTAATTTTCGTTGACCACAATTTCAGCATGACTTAATTTCGGCATCAGCGAATCGTCGACCAACAACAAACGGACGATCGCTGTCGCCGCACAGGGTCCATGGCTGTCACCCGCCATCCATGGAAAGGCGAGAGTTGCCATGGCCCATAAGGCCGATCCTCAGACGATGCCCTTAGAAAAAGAAAAAATGAGGTTTGCATGCGTAAGATCCTTCCCCTTCGGGCCTGGCTGGCAGCCGGTCTGATCCTCGGCTCCCCGTTCTCCCACGCCGCCAGCAACCTGGTGTTCTGCTCGGAGGGCAGCCCGGCCGGCTTCGATCCCGCCCAGTACACCACCGGCACCGACTACGACGCGACCTCGGTCACCCTGTTCAACCGCCTCGTCCAGTTCGAGCGCGGCGGCACCCGGGCGATCCCGGCCCTGGCGGAAAGCTGGGACATCGGCGACGACGGCAAGACCTACACCTTCCACCTGCGCAAGGGTGTGAAGTTCCACAGCACCGACTACTTCAAGCCGACCCGCGAATTCAACGCCGACGATGTGCTGTTCACCTTCCAGCGCATGCTCGACAAGAATCATCCGTTCCGCAAGGCCTACCCCACCGAGTTTCCCTACTTCACCGACATGGGCCTGGACAAGAACATCGCCAGGGTCGAGAAGCTCGACGAGCACAGGGTGAAGTTCACCCTCAACGAGGTCGACGCCGCCTTCATCCAGAACCTGGCGATGGACGTCGCCTCGATCCAGTCCGCCGAGTACGCCGGGCAGTTGCTCGAGGCCGGCAAGCCACAGCAGATCAACCAGAAGCCGATCGGCACCGGGCCTTTCATCCTGAGCCGCTACCAGAAGGATGCGCAGATCCGCTTCAAGGGCAACAAGGACTACTGGAAACCCGAAGACGTGAAGATCGACAACCTGATCTTCTCGATCAACACCGACGCCGCGGTGCGCGCGCAGAAGCTCAAGGCCGGCGAGTGCCAGATCACCCTCAACCCACGCCCCGCCGATCTCAAGGCCCTGCAGGAAGCGGCGAACCTGAAGGTGCCCTCGCAGCCAGGCTTCAACCTCGGCTACATCGCCTACAACGTCACCCACAAGCCGTTCGACCAGCTCGAAGTACGCCAGGCGCTGGACATGGCGGTGAACAAGCAGGCCATCATCGACGCCGTCTACCAGGGTGCCGGGCAACTGGCGGTGAACGGCATGCCGCCGACCCAGTGGTCCTATGACGAAACCATCAAGGACGCCCCGTTCGATCCGGCCAAGGCCCGGGAACTGCTGAAGAAGGCCGGCGTCGCCGAGGGCACCGAGATCACCCTGTGGGCGATGCCGGTGCAGCGTCCCTACAACCCCAACGCCAAGCTGATGGCGGAGATGATCCAGGCCGACTGGGCGAAGATCGGCATCAAGGCCAGGATCGTCAGCTACGAATGGGGCGAGTACATCAAGCGCGCCCATGCCGGCGAGCATGACGCCATGCTGTTCGGCTGGACCGGCGACAACGGCGATCCGGACAACTGGCTGGCGACCCTCTACGGCTGCGACTCGATCAACGGCAACAACGTATCGAAATGGTGCGACGCGGCCTACGACAAGCTGGTCAAGGCTGCCAAGCGGGTCTCCGACCAGGACAAACGCAGCGAGCTGTACAAGCAGGCCCAGCACATCCTCAAGGAGCAGGTGCCGATCACCCCGATCGCCCACTCCACCGTGTACCAGCCGATGAACAAGTCGGTGCATGACTTCAAGATCAGCCCCTTCTCGCGGAACGCCTTCTATGGCGTAGCCAACCAGCCCTGATGCCGACGCCACCCCGGTCGTGAAACGACCGGGGTGCAGAAGAACGGCACGACCCGTACTTCATTTCTTTGCTTTTCCTGCCCGTGTTCCAGAACGGCGCTGCGCGCGTTCCGCCAGGAGCGCTCGCCTCGCCGTATTCGACCGCCGCGCCCAGGCGCGGGCGAAACCGGCGCAAACCTGGTGGGTAAAACAGGTGCCATGACAACAATAAAGGGAGCAATCAGGTGATGAGATACCAACGAGTGACCGGCGCGACGCTGGGACTGGCCTTGATGGCATCGGCCGCGCCAGGCTGGGCGGCGGACGAGCAGGCAACCCCGCCGACCCCGGACAATCCCAGCTACGCCGCCCAGGTGCAGAGCATCCCCAGCGTGGAGAAACCGATCAAGGGCCAGGCCGGCGCCAGCGGGCTGTTCGAGGGGCAGAGCCTGACCCTGACCACCCGCAACTTCTACTCGCGGGAAAACATGAAGGACAGCTTCACCTTCCGCATTCCCAAGGCCGGCGGCGGCTCCCAGCGCATCCACCAGCGCAACGCCTGGGTCCAGGGCACGGTGCTCAAGTACAGCTCGGGCTACACCCAGGGCAGCATCGGCTTCGGCTTCGACGTCGCAGCCTTCAACGAGATCGCCCTGGAGCGCGGCAAGGGCCGCATCGGCGGCGGCGGCAACCGGACCCTGGCGAACAGCGATGGCGAGGCGATCGGCGAGTGGTCCAAGCTGGGCGTCGCCAACATCCGCCTGCGCGCCTCGAATACCGAATTCAAGGCCGGTCGCTTCCTGGTCAACACTCCAGTGTTCAGCTATATCGACAACCGTGCCCTGCCCTCCAGCTTCACCGGCTTCGCCGTGACCAGCGAGGAGCTGGACAACCTCAGCCTGCAGGCCGGCAGCTTCCGCAAGGTCAGCCCGCGGACCGGTTCCGGCGACGAGGACATGACCACCGAGTACGGCACCCGCCAGGTCAAGGGCGACCGCCTGAACTACCTGGGCGGCAACTACAAGCCGCTCGACGGGCTGGAAATCTCCCTCTATGGCTCGCATTTCCAGGACGTCTGGAACCAGTACTACCTGGGCGTGACCCACGACATCGGCGACCTCGAGAACGGCATCGCCCTGCGCACCGCCTTCAACGGCTACCACACCGGCGACACCGGCGCGCGCGAGGCCGGCTACATCGACAACGACACCTGGAGCCTGGCCTTCACTCTCGGCCATCGCGCCCACGCCCTGACCCTGGCCTACCAGCAGGTCGACGGCAACGAATACTTCGACTACGTGCACGAGACCTCGGCGATCTTCCTGGCCAACTCGATGCTGGCCGACTACAACAGCCCCAACGAGAAGTCCGCGCAGATCCGCTACGAGACCGACTGGAGCTACTACGGGGTCCCCGGCCTGAGCACCGGCGTGTGGTACGTGAAGGGCTGGGACATCGACGGCACCCACTACGACGGCGATCGCAACGGTGCCTACGGCAACTACGCCGAGGTGCGCGCCCAGGACGGCGAGAAGCACCACGAGCTGGGCCTGATGGCGGCCTACAAGGTGCAGAACGGGCCGATCAAGGACAGCACCTTCAAGCTCACCTACATGATGCACAAGGCCAGCCAGAACCAGGTCGACGGCAGCGTCAACGAACTGCGCCTGGTCAGCACCTTCCCCTTCAACCTGCTGTAAACCTGCGACAACCGGCGGCCCCGGCGACGGGGCCCACGAGGAGGACCCCATGCTCCATCCGTTGCTCCGACACCTGCCCCTGGCCCTGGCGCTATGCGCCGCCGGCGCGGCCCAGGCGAAGAACCTGGTGGTCTGCACCGAGGCCAGCCCGGAAGGCTTCGACATCGTCCAGTACACCGGCGCGGTGACCGCCGACGCCTCCGCGGAAACCGTGTTCAACCGCCTGCTCGCCTTCCGCCCCGGCACCACCGAGGTGATCCCGGGGCTGGCCGAGCGCTGGGACGTCAGCGCCGACGGACTGAGCTATACCTTCCACCTGCGCCCCGGCGTGAAATTCCATACCACCGACTACTTCAAGCCGACCCGGAGCCTGAATGCCGATGATGTGCTGTGGACCTTCCAGCGCGCCCTCGATCCGAAGCATCCCTGGCATGCCTCGGCGCTGCGCGGCTACGCCTACTTCGACGCGATGGGCATGGGCGAGCTGATCAAGTCGGTGGAAAAGGTCGACGAGCTCACCGTGCGCTTCGTCCTCAACCGTCCCGAAGCGCCGTTCCTGCGCGATATGGCGATGCCCTTCGCGTCCATCTATTCCGCCGAGTACGGCGACCAGTTGCTCGCCGCCGGCAAGCAGGGCCAGCTGAACAACCAGCCGATCGGCACCGGGCCGTTCGTCTTCAAGCGCTACGCCAAGGACGCCCAGGTCCGCTATACGGCGAACCCGGACTACTACGCCGGCAAGCCGCCGATCGACAACCTGGTGTTCGCCATTACCCTCGATCCCAACGTGCGCATGCAGAAGGTCCGTGCCGGCGAGTGCCAGGTCTCGCTGTACCCGAAACCGGAGGACGTGCCGCGCCTGAAGCAGGACCCGAACCTGGCGGTGGACGAGATCGATGCCCTGCTGACCACCTACATTGCCATCAACACCCAGCACAAGCCGCTCGACGACCCGCGCGTGCGCCAGGCGATCAACCTCGCGCTGGACAAGAAGGCCATGCTCGACGCGGTGTTCGGCCCCGGCGCGGCCAGTCCGGCGGTCGGTCCCTATCCCCCGACCCTGCTCGGCTACAACCATTCGATCCAGGACTGGCCGCACGATCCCGAACGCGCCAGGGCGCTGCTCAAGGAAGCCGGCGCGGAAAATCTCAGGATCACCCTGTTCATTCGCAACGGCACCTCGCCTACCATCCCCAACCCCGCCCTGGCGGCACAGATGCTGCAGGCAGACCTGGCCAAGGCCGGCATCCAGCTGACCATCCGTTCCCTGGAATGGGGCGAGCTGCTCAAGCGTTCGAAGGCCGGCGAGCACGACCTGTCGCTGCTTGGCTGGGCCGGCGACAACGGCGACCCGGACAACTTCCTCAGCCCGAACCTGAGCTGCGCCGCCGCCGAGTCGGGTGAAAACCAGGCGCGCTGGTGCGACAAGGACTTCGAGGCGCTGATGCGCAAGGCCCGCGAGGTGAGCGATCCGGCCGAGCGGGCGAAACTGTACGAGCAGGCCCAGGTGGTATTCCACGAACAGGCCCCATGGATACCGCTGGCCTACCCGAAGCTGTTCAACGTCCGGCGGAACACGGTGCAGGGCTACGTGATCAATCCGTTGAGCAACAACAACTTCGCCACCACCTCGGTGAAGCCCTAGAAGAACAAGGACCACAGCCCTGCCGCCAGCGGGGCGCACGGTCCGCGATGAGGAGTTACCCGCCAACATGCTTAGTTTCATTGCACGACGATTGGGGTTGCTGATCCCCACCTTCTTCGGCGTGACGCTGCTCACCTTCGCGCTGATCCGCCTGATTCCCGGCGACCCGGTGGAAGTGATGATGGGCGAACGTCGCGTCGATCCGCAGATGCATGCCGAGGCCCTGCACCGCCTGGGCCTGGACAAGCCGTTGTACCAGCAGTACCTGGACTACGTGGGCAACCTGGCACAGGGCAATCTCGGCGAATCGCTGACCACCCGCGAAGGCGTCTGGCACGAATTCCTCACCCTGTTCCCGGCGACCCTGGAACTGTCCCTGGCCGCCATGCTCTTCGCCGGCACCTTCGGCCTGCTGGCCGGGGTGATCGCCGCCCTGAAACGCGGTTCGCTGTTCGACCACGGGGTGATGACGGTGTCCCTCGCCGGCTATTCGATGCCGATCTTCTGGTGGGGCCTGATCCTGATCATGCTGTTCTCCGTGTCGCTGGGCTGGACGCCGGTGTCCGGCCGTCTCGACCTGCTCTACGACATCGAGCCGAAGACCGGCTTCATGCTGATCGACACCCTGCTTTCCGACGAACAGGGCTCGTTCCTCGATGCCGTGCGCCACCTGATCCTGCCGGCCATCGTGCTGGGCACCATCCCGCTGGCGGTGATTGCCCGCATGACCCGCTCGGCGATGCTCGAGGTGCTGCGCGAAGACTATGTGCGCACCGCCCGCGCCAAGGGCCTGTCGCCGGCCCGGGTGGTCTTCGTGCACGCCCTGCGCAACGCGCTGATTCCGGTGCTGACGGTATTCGGCCTGCAGGTCGGCACGCTGCTCGCCGGCGCGGTGCTGACCGAAACCATCTTCTCCTGGCCGGGCATCGGCAAGTGGCTGATCGACGCCATCAGCCGTCGCGACTACCCGGTGGTGCAGAACGGCATCCTGCTGGTCGCCACCCTGGTCATCCTGGTCAATTTCGTCGTGGACATCCTCTACGGCCTGGCCAACCCGCGCATTCGCCACCAACGCTGAGGAGCCAGCCGATGAACGCCATGCACAACGCTCCCGCCAGCGACCCGAGCCTGGTCTACCCGTCCCCGCTGAAGGAATTCTGGCAAGCCTTTACCCGGAACAAAGGTGCCGTCGGCGGCCTGCTGTTCATGCTGCTGATCGTGTTCTGCGCGCTGTTCGCCCCCTGGGTCGCGCCCTACGATCCGAGCGAACAATTCCGCGACTTCCTGCTGACCCCGCCGTCCTGGCTGGAGGGCGGCCAGGCGCGTTTCCTGCTCGGCACCGACGAACTGGGCCGCGACCTGCTCTCGCGGCTGATCCACGGCGCCCGCCTGTCGCTGCTGATCGGCCTGTCCTCGGTGGTGATCTCGCTGGTCCCCGGCATCCTCCTCGGCCTGCTCGCCGGCTTCTCGCCGAACCGTGCCGGGCCGCTGATCATGCGCCTGATGGACATCATGCTGGCGCTGCCGTCGCTGCTGCTGGCGGTGGCCATCGTGGCGATCCTCGGCCCAGGCCTGATCAACACCGTGATCGCCATCGCCATCGTCTCGCTGCCGGCCTACGTGCGCCTGACCCGCGCCGCGGTGATGACCGAGCTAAACCGCGACTACGTCACCGCCTCGCGCCTGGCCGGCGCCGGCACCCTGCGCCTGATGTTCGTCTGCGTACTGCCGAACTGCATGGCGCCGCTGATCGTCCAGGCCACCCTGAGCTTCTCTTCGGCGATCCTCGACGCCGCCGCCCTCGGCTTCCTCGGCCTCGGCGTGCAACCGCCGACCCCCGAGTGGGGCACCATGCTCGCCTCCGCCCGCGACTACATCGAGCGCGCCTGGTGGGTGGTCAGCCTGCCCGGCCTGACCATCCTGCTCAGCGTACTGGCGATCAACCTGATGGGCGACGGCCTGCGCGACGCCCTCGATCCGAAACTGAAGAACGCGGCATGAGGAGCACAACCATGAACAGCGCATCCGTATCCGCGCCACAGGAGACCGCCGCATGAGCCTCCTCGATATCAAGAACCTCAGCGTACGCTTCGGCGACACCACCGCCGTGCCCGTGGTCGACGGCCTCGACCTGAGCGTCGACAAGGGCGAGGTGCTGGCCATCGTCGGCGAGTCCGGCTCCGGCAAGTCGGTGACCATGATGGCCCTGATGGGCCTGATCGACGCGCCCGGCTGGGTGTCCGCCGATCACCTGCGCTTCGACGGCCACGACATGCTCACCCTCAAGGGCCGCCAGCGCCGGCGCATCGTCGGCAAGGACATGGCGATGGTCTTCCAGGACCCGATGACCGCCCTCAACCCCAGCTACACCGTCGGCTACCAGATCGAGGAGGTTCTTCGCCTGCATCTCGGCCTGCGCGGCAAGGCCCTGCGCCAGCGCGCCCTGGAACTGCTCGAACGGGTCGAGATCCCGGCCGCCGCCAGCCGCCTCGACGCCTACCCGCACCAACTCTCCGGCGGCATGAGCCAGCGTGTGGCGATCGCCATGGCTATCGCCGCCGAGCCCAAGCTGCTGATCGCCGACGAGCCGACCACCGCCCTCGACGTGACCATCCAGGCGCAGATCATGGAGCTGCTGCTGAACCTGCAGCGCGACCAGGACATGGCGCTGATCCTGATCACCCACGATCTCGCCGTGGTCGCCGAGACCGCCCAGCGCGTCTGCGTGATGTACGCCGGCGAAGCGGTGGAGATCGGCGGCGTGCCGGCGCTGTTCGACCGCCCGACCCATCCCTACACCGAGGCGCTGATCAAGGCGATCCCCGAGCACTGTGCCGGCGAAGCCCGCCTGGCCACCCTGCCCGGCATCGTTCCGGGGCGCTACGACCGCCCGCGCGGTTGCCTGCTGTCGCCACGCTGCCCCTATGCCCAGGAGCATTGCCGCCAGGAGCGGCCGGCCCTGGAGGCACACGAGCGCGGCGCGGTGCGCTGCTTCTATCCGTTGAACCTGCTGAACGAGGTGGCCTGATGGAAACCGTTCTGACCGCCCGTGATCTGACCCGTCACTACGAAGTCTCCCGCGGCCTGTTCAAGGGCCACGCCCAGGTGCGCGCGCTGAACGGCGTATCGTTCGAACTGGAAGCCGGCAAGACCCTCGCCGTGGTCGGCGAGTCCGGCTGCGGCAAGTCGACCCTGGCGCGCGCCCTGACCCTGATCGAGGAACCCACCTCCGGCTCGCTGAAAATCGCCGGGCAGGAGGTCAAGGGCGCCAGCAAGGACCAGCGCCGGCAGTTGCGCCGCGACGTGCAGATGGTCTTCCAGAACCCCTACGCCTCGCTCAATCCGCGACAGAAGATCGGCGACCAGTTGGCCGAGCCGCTGCTGATCAACACCGCGCTGTCGCGCGAGGAACGCCGCGAAAAGGTCCAGCAGATGATGCGCCAGGTCGGCCTGCGGCCGGAGCATTACCAGCGCTACCCGCACATGTTCTCCGGCGGCCAGCGCCAGCGCATCGCCCTGGCCCGGGCGATGATGCTGCAACCCAAGGTGCTGGTGGCGGACGAGCCGACCTCGGCCCTCGACGTGTCGATCCAGGCCCAGGTACTGAACCTGTTCATGGACCTGCAGCAGCAGTTCCGCACCGCCTACGTGTTCATCTCGCACAACCTGGCGGTGGTCCGCCACGTCGCCGACGACGTCCTGGTGATGTACCTCGGCCGACCGGCGGAGATGGGGCCGGCGGACAAGCTCTACGAGAACCCGCTGCATCCCTATACCCGTGCGCTGCTCTCGGCGACCCCGGCGATCCACCCGGACCCGACGAAGCCGAAGATCCGCATCCAGGGCGAACTGCCGAACCCGCTGAACCCGCCGGAGGGTTGCGCCTTCCACAAGCGCTGCCCCTACGCCACCGAGCGCTGCCGCAGCGAGGTGCCCGAGCTGCGCCTGCTCGACCAGCGCCAGGTGGCCTGCCACCACGCCGAGCAATTCCTCGGCTGAGCGCCACGGGGCGCTCGCCGCCCCGCAGCCCTTCAGAGCTGGCGCAGCAGCGCCAGCCTTACCCCGAACCCTATCAACAACCCACCGAAGCCCCACTGCTGCAGGCGCTGTGCCCGCGGCCGGGACGCCAGCCAGCGGCCCAGGCGGCCACCGGCCAGCGCATAGGCGCAGTCGAAGGCCAGGCCAACCAGAACCAGGACCGTACCGAGCGCGGCGAACTGGACGGCCAGCGAACCGGCCCCGGGGCTGACGAACTGCGGCAGCAGCACCGAACAGAACAGCAGGGCCTTGGGGTTCAGCAGGTTGGTCAGGAGTCCGCGCAGCAAGGCCCGGCGGTCGGCGTGAGGGACCACCGGCGCGGAGCCCGCGTCGCTGGTCGGCAAGGCCAGTCCGCCACCGCGCAGCATCTGCAGGCCAAGCCAGGCGAGGTAGGCGGCGCCGAGCAGGCGCGCCAGCTCGAAGGTCCAGGGAGCGGTACGGAACAGCAGCGCCAGTCCAGTCGCGGCCATCAGCACATGGCAGGCCCGAGCCAGCGCCAGGCCGAGGGCGGTGACCAGCGCCGCGCGACGGCCCTGGCGGGCGCCGGTCTGGAACAGCAGGAGCATGTCTGGTCCGGGCACCAGGTAAACCACCGCCAGGGCAATCAGGAAAGCGCTCGTGTCCATCGTATCGGCTCCAGGAAGGTGACCCGGATAACGATTCTATGCCCGCAAGGCAGGGCAGGTGCTTGCGTTTTCCACCAGCCTATCCATTCTATTTGGCAGTAAATTCCACTCTCTGGAGACTATCCATCCGGATATGCCAAGATGAAACTCGACGCCTATGACCACCGCATCCTCGCCGCCCTCCAGCGCGACGGCCGCCTGAGCAACGTCCAGTTGGCCGAGGAGATCGGCCTCTCCCCGTCCCCCTGCCTGCGCCGCGTGCGCCTGCTGGAAGAGGCCGGGGTGATTCGCGGCTACCAGGCCAGCATCGACCGCGACGAGGTCGGCCTCGGCCTCACGGTGTTCGTCGGGATCAAGGTGGAACGCCACCGCCAGGAGCAGGCCGAGGCCTTCCACCGTGCGGTGGTCGACCTGCCGGAGGTGATCTCGGTGCACCTCGTCTCCGGCGAGTCGGACTTCCTCCTGCAAGTGGTGGTCCCCGACCTGCGCGCCTACGAACGCCTGCTCAGCGAGACCCTGCTGCGCCTGCCCGGGGTCAGCGACATTCGCAGCAACTTCGCGATCAAGACGGTCAAGGCGCCCTCGCCGCTGCCGCTCGGCCACCTGGCCGGCTGAGCGCTCAGCCGCGGAAGAAGCGGTAGAAGCGCAGCAGATCGGCCTGCTGCGTCGCCAGGTCGCTCTCGACGAAGGTTACCTCGCTATGCGCGGGGCTTTGCGCCAGGCGCGAGAGGTCCAGTGGATGGACGAAGCCCAGCAGCGGATAGCCGCCCATGCTCTGGCGGTCGGCCATCAGCACGATGGGTTGGCCATCGGGCGGAACCTGGATAGCGCCCTCCACCACGCCCTGCGACCAGGCGCGCGGCGCCCCGCGCAGTGGCTCGCCGGCCAGGCGGACACCCATGCGATCGGACCGCGGGCTGATTCGCCAGGCGCTGGCGAAGAAGGCTTGCCGGCTGGCTGCGTCGAAGGCCGCCGCATCGCCGCCGAACAGCACGCGCAAGGGCCGCTGCTGCCGGTAGTCCGGCTGGAAACGCCAGGGCACGCTGGCATCCCACGGACACGCCGCTCCCGCTTCGGCACACGGCAGGCAATCGCCCTCCGCCAGGATCCGGCCATCGCCCTGTAAACCGCCGAGCCCGTCGCGAACCTGGCAGGCGACGCTGCCCAGTACCGGCCTCGCCCGGAAACCGCCGGCGCAGGCCAGGTAGGCACGCTGCCCGGCCTCGGCGAAGCCCAGTTCGATGCGTTGCCCGCGGCGGACCCGGAAGCGACTCCAGGGCAGGCATTCGCGACCGTCCACCGTCAGCGCCAGGCGCGCTCCGGTCAACGCCAGCCAGGTCGCCTCCACCCTGCACTCCAGCACCAAGCCGCCGAAAGCGATTTCCAGCAATGGCGTCCCCCAGGGATTACCGAGCAGACGATTGGCCCAGGCTGCCGCCTGGCGGTCCAGAGGGCCGCCCGGGGATACGCCGAGGTGCTGCCAGCCGCGCCGGCCGTCATCCTGCAGCAGGCTCTGCGGACCCGCCTTGACGACCCGCAAACCATTCATTCGCGCCCGCCCAGGTCGAGGAAAGCCTCGCGCCCGATGGCGACGAAGCGCACCCGGTCGCCCAGCGCCAGTGGGCACGGAGGAGTGGCGGCCGGATCGAACGGACGCCACGGACTGCGTCCCAGCAGGTGCCAGCCGCCGGGCGAGGCCTGCGGATAGATCGCCGTCTGCGCCTCGGCAATGGCCAGGCTGCCGGCCGGTACACGCGCCCGCGGGGTGGCCCGCCGCGGCAGGACCAGGCGCGGATCGAGGCCGCCGAGGTAGGCGAATCCCGGAGCGAAACCGATCGCGCCGACCCGGTATTCGGCCGCGCTGTGCAGTTCGATCACCCCTTTGCCAGTCAATCCGCAGGCAACCGCTACCGTCGCGAGGTCCTCGCCGGCGTACCAGACGGGAATCTCGTGCAGGCGCCCGGCATCCTCGGCGGGGCGCCAGGCGTGCCACTCCGCCAGCAGCGGACCCAGGCGTTCTTCCAGTACCTGCGGGGCGATGCGGTAGGGGTCGTAATGCAGCATCAGGGTGGTCCAGCCCAGCACCAGATCCCTGACGCCTTCGCCGAGCCCCTCGCGCAGACGTCTGGCCAGCTCGGCCAGGCGCACAGACAGGTCCACTTCGGGCTCTTCGGCGAGCGTCAGCAGCAGGGCTTCGGCACCAGCGGGTTCGATGCGGATCACAGGCTGTCCAGGGCCGCGCGCAGGCGCCGGAGGACCGCCAGCGACTGCGGGTTATCGCCATGCACGCAAAGACTGTCGGCGGTCAGGCGCAGCGGGTTGCCGTCGTAGTCGGGGAAGGCTTCGCCGCGGGCGATGGCCAGGGCCTGTTCGATGATCCGCTGCGGATCGTGATGCACCGCGCCGCCAAGCCGCCGCGGCGCCAGCCGGCCGTCCGGCAGGTAGGCGCGATCGGCGAAGGCCTCGAACAGCAGCGGCACGTCGGCCTCGTCGGCCAGTTCCAGCTCGCGGCCGTTGTCGGCCAGGGCCAGCACCATCAGCGGCAGGCCCTTGCGATAGGCGGCGCAGGCGTCGAGCACGGCGCGCAGCAGCTCATCGTCGCCGACCAGGTCGTTGTACAGCGCGCCATGCGGCTTGACGTAGGCCACCTGGGTACCGAGGGAACGGCAGAAAGCGTCCAGCGCGCCGATCTGGTACAGCACCATGGCATGCACCTCTTCGGCAGAGCAGGCCAGCGAGCGCCGGCCGAAGCCGCTCAGGTCGGGATAGGCCGGGTGCGCGCCGATGCTCACGCCATGGCGTACCGCCAGCTCCACCGCGCGCCGCATGGTGAGCGGGTCGCCAGCGTGGAAGCCGCAAGCCAGGTTGGCCTGGTCAACCAGCGGCATGCTGTGGACATCGTCGCCCATGCGCCAGGCGCCAAAGCTTTCGCCCATGTCGCAGTTGAGCAGGATACGCCGGCCGGTGTCGTTCATTGTGCGTTCCTTTCGAGGCCAGGATTACGGAAAAATGAGCGCAGTGCTGGCGAATTAGCGTCAGGTAGCATACTCAGGCACTGAGAACAGGAGTAAATTCTCCTCTTTTGCACCGACGACCTTGCATTCATGAAAGTTCTCATCCTGGCGGCCTATGCGCTGAGCATCCTCTATGTCCATTTCCGCGGCCGGGTACGCCACAAGCTGTCGCGCCAATTGAGCGACCACTCCAGCTTCCTCGCTCCGATCAACTGCCTGATGTACCTGTTCTCGAAGGTACCGAACCGCCCTTACCTGGCACCGCAGACCTTCCCCGAACTGCAGGTTCTGGTCGACAACTGGCAAGCCATCCGCAGCGAGGCGCTGCACCTGCACGACGCCGGCAACATCAAGCGTTCCGAACAGTACGACGATATCGGTTTCAACTCGTTCTTCAAGAGCGGCTGGAAGCGCTTCTACCTGAAATGGTACGACGAGGCCCATCCCTCCGCCGGACAACTCTGCCCGCAGACCACCGCCCTGTTGCGGCAGATTCCCTCGGTCAAGGCGGCGATGTTCGCCGAACTGCCGCCGGGCTCGAAGCTGGTGCGACACCGCGATCCCTACGCCGGCTCGCTGCGCTTCCACCTGGGACTGTTCACCCCCAACGACCCGGCCTGCTTCATCGAGGTGGACGGCGAGCGCTACCACTGGCGCGACGGCGAGGCGGTGGTGTTCGATGAAACCTTCATCCACTACGCGGAAAACGCCACCGAACACAACCGCATCATTCTCTTCTGCGACATCGAGCGGCCGCTGACCCAGGGCTGGGCCACCGCCTTCAACCGCTGGTTCAGCCGCAACGTGATGGCTGCCGCGGCCGCCCCGAACAACGCAGGCGACCGGACCGGCGGACTCAATCGGATCTTCGACAGCCTCTACAAGATCCGCCTGCAGGGCAAACGTTTGAAGAAGCGCAACCGCAAGCTCTACTACCTGCAGAAATGGGGCTTCTTCGCCCTGGTACTGGCTTTCATCCTGTGGATCTGAGGCCTGGCGACGCAAGGCCCCGATAGCTCCGTGGGGCGTATGACACCAACGGCGTCATCCGCCGATACCTCGCCGAAATGGCGGATAACCGCTCTGCGGTTATCCGCCCTACGCCACGGACAACGCGAAGTCCCGATAGCTCCGTAGGGCGCATGACGCCAACGGCGTCATCCGCCGATACCCCGCCGAAATGGCGGATAACCGCTCTGCGGTTGTTCGCCCTACGCCACGGACAGCGCGAAGTCCGATAGCTCCGTAGGGCGGATGACGCCAACGGCGTCATCCGCCGACACCCCGCCGAAATGGCGGATAACCGCTCTGCGGTTATTCGCCCTACACCCCGCAAAGCCCAGCAGTCCCGGCAGTTGGCAACGAAAAGGCTCCCTTGGGAGCCTTTTTCATTCATCCGTTCAGTACACGTCGCGTCGGTAACGTCCTTCGTCGGCCAGGCGTTGCAAGGCCTCCTCACCGAGCACTTCGCGCAGCACCCGGTCGACACCGCCGGCCATGCCCTGCAGGCTGCCGCAGACGTACAAGGCCGCGCCCTCGTCGATCCAGCGCCGCAGTTCATCCGCCGCTTCATGCAGGCGGTCCTGGACATAGATCTTCCCCGCCTGGTCGCGGGAGAAGGCCAGGTCCAGGCGTTGCAGCTCGCCCCTGGCCAGGGCCTGCTCCAGCTCCGCACGACAGTAGTAGTCGTGGGCGAAATTGCGTTCGCCGAACAGCAGCCAGTTGCGCTTGCGCCCGGCGGCAATGCTGGCGCGCAACAGGCTGCGCAGGCCGGCGAGCCCGGTACCGTTGCCGATGAGGATCAGCGGCACGTCATCCTCCGGCAGGTGGAAGCCCGCGTTGCGGCGCAGGCGCAGGGTCAGCGCGGCGCCGAGCGGCAGGTACTCGGTGAGCCAGCCGGAGCAGATGCCCAGGCTGCCGTCGGCATGCTGCTCCTGGCGTACGATCAGTTGCAGGTCGCCATCGCTCTGCAGCGACGCGATGGAGTACTGGCGCACGGAAAGCGGAATCAGCGCATCCAGCAGCGCCTGCGGGTGCAAGCCGACCAGGTGTTCGAAAGAGTCCGGCAGCAAGCGCCCAGCCAGGGCCTGCTCCAGGCTCTGCTCGATGCCCTCGACCGCCACCCGCGCCTGGCCGTCCAGGTTATGCCGCTGCAGCCATTCGCGGATGCGCGCGGACGCCTGGTGCGGGACGATCTCCAGCAGATCGCCGGCGCGCCATTGGATGGCGCTGTCGGTCGGCGCACGCAGGTCCAGCAGCCAGGTCGACTCGCCCTGGCTGCCAGGATTCAGGCACTCCCGCCGCGCCAGCGACCAGACCTCGAAGGCCGGCGCTTCCCAGGCCGCCGGGGCGGCACCGCCGGTCACCTCGGCCAGGCTTTCCTGCCATTGGCGCAGGGCCGCGGCGTCGCCATCATCGACCTCCACCGGGGCGAACAGGCTCCGCGCGCCCTGCCCCTGCAACCAGCCCTGCATGCGCCGGGCGAAGCCGCAGAACTGCTCGTACTGGCGATCTCCCAAGGCCAGCAGGGCGTAGCTCAGGCCATCGAGGCTGGCGGCCTGGCCAAGCACCTTGCGTTCGAAGCCGCGGGCGCTGTCCGGCGCCTCACCGTCGCCGAAGGTGCTGACCACGAACAGCGCCTTGCGCGCCTCGGCGAGTTGCCCGGCATCCAGGCGCGCCAGCGATTCGACCCGCACCGGCAACCCGGCCGCCTGCAACTGGCCGGCGCTCTGCCAGGCCAGTTGCTCGGCAAAACCGCTCTGGCTGGCGTAGCCGATCAACCAGGGCTCGCCGCTGGCGCCGGCGCTGCCGCCCAGGTCGGCGCGGCTCGCCCGTACCGCGCGTTTCTTGCGCCGGCGGTCGAGGTAGAGCAGCCAGCCGGTGATGAAGAACAGCGGCATCGCCAGGCTGGCGAGCATCATCAGGATGCGTCCGGCCATGCCGAAATAGCTGCCTACGTGCAATGCATAGACGCTGGCCAGCAACTGGCTGCCGAAAGAACGGTCGCTATAGCGCTGGTCGCTTTTCACCTGGCCGTTGGCCGGGTCCAGGATCAAGGTGTTGAAGGCACGCTCGTGCGGCGCGTCGGTCAGGCGATAGAACACTGTCGCCGGCTGGCCGCCCGCCGGCGGCAGGCGCAGGTTGTAGGCCTGCAAGCGGTCGCCGCCGGCCTGGCGGATGCTGTTCCATACCGCCGCGTAGTCGACCACCAGCGGAGCCGCATCGGCCGGGCGCTCGCCACGTCCGCCCGGCTTGCCGCGCTGCGCCTGCTGGCCGGCGGGCGCGTCGTCGAGCAGTTTGAACAGGCCGTTGCGGTACCACTCGTAGGACCAGTACAGGCCGGTCAGCGCAGCCAGCAGGTAGAGCGCCAGGCACCAGGTGCCGGCCACGGCATGCAGGTCCCAGTTGAAACTGCGCCCCTTGCGCGACCAGTCGAGGGTCAGCCAGGCGCGCCAGTCGAAAACCTTGCGCGGCCAGCGCAGGTAGAGACCGGACAGGCAGAAGAAGATCAGGATCAGGGTGCAGGCGGCGGTGACCTGCTTGCCGTACTCGCCCATGGCGAGGAACCGGTGCAGTTGCATCATCAGGTTGAAGAAACCCTCGCCGCGTGGCTCGCCGACGAAAGCCCCGGTGTAGGGATCGATCCAGCGCGACTCGCCGCGGCGCTGTCCCGGCGGCGGGGTATAGAAGATCCGCCCGGCCTTGTCGCTGTCCATCTCGACCCAGACGAAGGCCACTTTCCGCCCCGGCTCGGCACCTTCGATACGGCGCACCAGTTCGTCCAGCGGCAGCACACCCTCGGGGCGCTTCTGCACCACCAGCACGTCAGGGTTGAGCGCGCGCATCAGCTCGTCCTGGAACGACAGGGTCGCTCCGGTGACGCCCATCAGCGCCAGCACCAGGCCGGCGCTGATACCGAAGAACCAATGCAACTGGAACCAGACTTTCTTCACAGGATCACCTTCACGGCCGCCGCGCGGCAACAACGGGACTACGCCGACGCCAAGCGCCGGCCAGACGACACGAGGACGTCGGCGGGCAATTCTATTTGATAATCAGTTGCGATAAAGCCGAATTAACGTTCTTTACGCTCTATTTACCCACCTGGATGCGGGAAAGCCCCATCCCGCAGGGGGAATGGGGCTTTCGTGGGGAGCGAGAGCGGCAGTCAGAAGTGGAAGTTGGTGCTGAACAGTATCGTCCTTCCAGCGGCCTGGGACGCATAGTGCGCCGCATAGGCTTTGTCGAAGTACTTCTTGTCGAACACATTCTGCACGTTCAACTGGAAATCGACGTTCTTGCTCAGTTTGTAGCTGGCCATTGCGTCATAGCGCCAGTAATCGGGGACATAGACGGTATTGCCAACGTCGCCATAGACCTTGTCGACATAGAAAGCCCCGCCGCCGATGGTGGTCGTCGGGAAGATGTCATAGGTGGTCCAGAGACTGAAGCTGTTCTTCGGCGTATTTGGCATCTCGTTGCCGTTGTTGGAAGCCGCCGATGCGTTCACATTGCCGTTACGCCCAGCCTTACCGGCATCGACCAACTCGCTGTCCAGGTAGCTGTAGCCCGCGAACACCTTCCACTTCTCGGTCAGCTTGCCGCTGGCGCTCAACTCCACGCCGTCGACGCGGGATTGTCCGGCGTTGTCGTAGGTCTGGTTGGCGACCAGGATGCGGGTATTGTCCTTGTCGGTGCGGAAGATCGCGGCACTCAGCTCCAGCCGCTCGTTGAAGAAAGCCCACTTGGTACCAAGCTCGTAGTTCGTGGTTTCTTCCGGCTCAAGGTTGTTGCTGATGGCGAACCCGTCGACAGCATTCGAGGTATCCCCATTATCGAGCATGCTACCCGGCGGCGTAGCCGAAGTGGCGTAGGACGCATAGATACTGCCGTTGGGTACAGGCTTCCACACCAAGCCTGCCTGCCAGTTCCAGAAGCTCGACTTGTCGCTGAGTTTGGTAGCGGGTCTTACACCGTGGTTCTTCGCCGTAGTTTCGAAACTATCGAAGCGCGCGCCAATATTGACCTGCCACTGCTCGTTCAGGTCGATGGTGTCGAACGCATATATTGCCTTGGTGGTGCCGACCGTATTCAGCGGCGCATATTTCCGGGTAATACTGCCATTCCATGGATCGTGCGGATTGGGATTTTCCAGACTAGTGCAGTTATAGCCGCTAGGCGCCCCGATCAGCGATGGATTGCACTTGTTGCTGCCCAGGCCGGTATTGGTATCGACGGTATACCCATCGCGCTTGCTGTCTTCTCGGCTGAACTCCAGGCCGGTGCTGAAGCTGTTCTTGAAGCCACCCAGGTAGAACTCTCCAAACAGGTCAGTCTGGTTGACTGCTGTGGTGGTGGTACTTACCCGATTGTTCTGGCGGCGCCAGACCGAGCCATTGTTGATGTTGCCCTGGCTGTCATCCGGTTGTGTCCACAGATAGTCCTGATGACTGTTGCCGTAACGCGAGGTATTGCGAATAGTGAGGCTGTCAGTCAGATCATGCTCAACGGTGATGGTACTGGTATCGATGCGGCTCTTCTGGAAATCGCGCCCCGTCAGCCCATAGAAATTGCCTCGATCGACATTCACCGGTTTGTCCGGATTGTGCTTGCTGCGATCGCTACTCTTGGCATAGGGAATGCCCGAATCCGGGGTATCGTCACTTTCCAGGTGATAATGGCTGACGGTCACTCGGGTCGGCGAGCCAAGACCGAAGGTGAGCGACGGCGCTACGCCCCAGCGACTGACATCGACTTCATCGCGGCCCGCGACATTGGCATCGTGCTTGAGAAGATTCAGCCGGAATGCCGCATTGCCATCGAGGAATTCCTGGTTGAGGTCCAGGGTGTAGCGGCGAGTCTGGTCAGAACCATAGGTGAAGCCTCCATCGATGAAGTTCCCAGCCTTGGCCTGCTTGCTGACGAGATTGAGGCTGCCGCCGGCCGAGCCCCGTCCTCCGAATGCCGAGTTAGGGCCCTTGCTGACCTCGATCTGCTCAAGGTTGAAGATCTCGCGGGTCTGTGCACCAGTATCGCGTACACCATCGACGTAAGTATCGCTTTGCGCATCGAAGCCGCGAATGAATGGCCGGTCACCGGTGGGATTGCCGCCCTCGCCCGCGCCAAAGGTAATACCTGGAACGGTACGCAGTGCATCCTGGAGAGACACGGCGGCGGTATCCTTGATCACCTGCTTTGGTACTACCGTGACGGAGCGCGGCGTATCCAAGAGCGGCGCGGTGTACTTCTTCGACGCCGAGCGGTCGACGTTGTAGGTGGTTTCGTCCTGCTGCTCGCCGACGATGGTGGCCGCATCCAGCGACAGTACGCGGTCCTTGTCGGTCTTTTTCTGCCCGGCCTCGTCGGCGTGCGCTGCCTGCGGTGCGGCGATGGCGGTGATGGCCACACCGATGGCCGAAGCCAGCAGACGTTGCGAAGAAACGGCGGTATCCGTGGACTGACGCGACATTCGAAACCCCTCCCCGGGAGCTGTGAAGGTCGCGGAATTTATTGCAGATCAGAATTGTTATCAATTATTACGGATTCGCATTCGACAGGAATTTACATTCTTTACAATTTTCTCATTACATTTTTCCCATCTCGCTCGTCTGGAACATTTGGCGGTTTTACATGGCCAATGCAAATCAATATCATTGGCAATCATTTCGCCTTCATGGACAGCGCCATGTTGCTGCATATTCCCGCCATCTTCACCGCCGAGGAAGCCTCCCGGATCCGCGCAGCCCTGGAGCAGGCGGAATGGGCCGACGGCAAGGCGACCGCCGGCTACCAATCGGCCAAGGCCAAGCACAACCTGCAACTGCCGCAGGACCACCCGCTGGCCCGGGAGATCGGCGAAGCCATGCTGCAGCGCCTGTGGAACCATCCCCTGTTCATGTCCGCCGCCCTGCCGCTCAAGGTCTTCCCGCCGCTATTCAACTGCTATACCGGCGGGGGCTCGTTCGACTTCCACATCGACAACGCCGTGCGCGACGTCCATGGCGGCCGCGAGCGGGTCCGTACCGACCTGTCCTCGACCCTCTTCTTCAGCGACCCGGAGGACTATGACGGCGGCGAACTGGTGATCCAGGACACCTACGGCCTGCAACAGGTGAAGCTGCCCGCCGGCGATCTGGTGCTCTACCCCGGCACCAGCCTGCACAAGGTCAATCCGGTCACCCGCGGCGCGCGCTACGCCTCGTTCTTCTGGACCCAGAGCCTGGTCCGCGAAGACAGCCAGCGCACCCTGCTATTCGAAATGGACCAGTCGATCCAGCGACTCACCCGCGACGTCCCCGACCATCCCTCGCTGATCCGCCTCACCGGTACCTACCACAATCTCCTGCGGCGCTGGTCGGAACTCTGAACATGCGCCACCTGCTGCTTCGTCACGACGCGCTGGACGCCGAAGGTTTCGCCGCACAACTGGCCGGTACCCCGGGCGAGGTTGCCCAGGCCATCCTCGGCGCTGCGCGCGAGGGCCTGACGGAAGCCCAGGCCCTGCTCGGACAGATCCTTCTGGACGGCCAAGGCATCCAGCGCGACCCGACCCTGGCGCGGACCTGGTTCACGATCGCCGCCGAACGCGGCCACGCAATGGCGCGCAATATGCTCGCTCGCTGTCTTGAACATGGCTGGGGCGGCCCGGCGGATCCAGCCGCGGCAGCCGTCCACTATCGGATCGCCGCCCAGGCCGGCCTTGACTGGGCCCGCTACAACCTGGCCAATCTCCACGCCACCGGCCGCGGCGTGTCCCAGGACCAGCCGCGCGCCTATGCGCTGTATCGGCAAGCGGCCGAGCAGGGCCACGCGAAATCGATGAACCTGGTGGGGCGCTACCACGAAGAAGGCCTGGTGGTCGCTCGCGACCTGGCGCAAGCTGCGCACTGGTATCGACGTTCCGCCGAGGGCGGCGATTTTCGCGGCCAGTTCAGCCACGCCGCGATGCTCAGCGCCTCGGGCCGCCATGCCGAAGCCGAAACCTGGCTCCGGCGTGCCCTCGAAGGCGGCAACCTGAACTTCCTGCGCAGTGCCCGCCATGGCCTGGAGCAGTCGGCCCACCCGCCGTTCCGCAGCCTGGCGCTGGCCTACTACCGACGCGCGGCGCAGTTGGGCGACGACACCGATCGAGAGGCTCTGGAACAGGCGCTCGAACGTCACGGGTACGCACGACTGCCCGTCTGACGAACAACGCCCAACCCTTTGTTCACACCCACATAACACTTTTTTGACAAGCCTTTCCCTACCCTCGCCGCTTCATCGAGGCGAGCGACGATCGCGCCTCCGGTCCATCGTACGAGGCTATCGTGTCCCCCACTCCACCAAGCGTTACGCGCAATCGCATCGACTGGGCCGGCCTGGGCTGGCTGTTCCTGTTCTTCTGGTTCTTCTCCGGCATCACCCAACTGCTCCTGCTGACCTCCGGCAACAGCGGTTTCTCCGGTTTCCGCAACGCCATGGTGCTGAGCACCATCTGGCTTGCGCCGGTGTTGCTGTTCCCGCGCTGGACCAAGCCGCTGGCCGCCGTCATCGGGCTGGTGCTGTGGGCCGCCTCGCTGGTCGGCCTGAGCTATTTCGGCATCTATCACCAGGAATTCTCGCAAAGCGTGATCTTCGTGATGTTCGAGTCGAACACCGCCGAGGCCAGCGAATATTTCAGCCAGTACTTCAACCCCTGGATGACCCTCGGCCTGGTGCTCTACAGCCTGGTCGCCATCCTCCTCTGGCGCCGCCTGCGCCCGGTCTACCTGCCGCGCTTCAGCGCCCTGCCGGTGGCGGTGCTGCTGATCGTCGCGACCATCGGTTATCCGTTCTACAAGCAACTGGTCAGCCAGGGCCGGCCCTTCGACGAAGCCCTGGACAAGGTCCAGGCGCGCATGGAACCGGCGGTGCCCTGGCAATTGCTGATCGGCTACCAGCAATACCGCCAGCAACTGGGCAGCATGCAGGCGCTGTTGCAAAAGAACGCGGCCCTACCGCCGCTGAAGAACCTCGTCGATGCCAATGGCGATACGCCGCGCACGCTGGTCCTGGTGATCGGCGAATCCACGTCGCGCAAGCACATGAGCCTCTACGGCTATCCACGCGAAACGACCCCGCAGTTGGACGCACTGAAGGCCGCGAACCGGAACCTCACGGTATTCAACAACGTGGTGGCGTCGCGGCCATACACCATCGAGGTGCTGCAGCAGGTGCTGACGTTCGCTGACCACGAGCATCCCGACCGCTTCCTCACCGATCCGTCGCTGATGAACCTGATGAAGCAGGCCGGCTACAAGACCTTCTGGATCACCAACCAGCAGACCATGACCAAGCGCAACACCATGCTGACGACCTTCGCCCAGCAGACCGATGCGCAGTTCTACCTGAACAACCAGCGCAGCCAGAACGCCAGCCAGCTGGACGGCGCGGTGCTGGCGCCCTTCGCCAAGGTGCTGGACGACCCGGCGCCGAAGAAATTCATCGTGGTCCATCTGCTCGGCACCCACATGAACTACAAGTACCGCTATCCCGCCGATTACGCTCGCTTCGTCGACCGCCAGGGCGCCCCGGCGGCCCTCAGCGATGACCAGGTGGAGGTCTACAACAGCTACGACAACGCCGTGCTGTACAACGACTACGTGGTCTCCAGCCTGATCAAGGGCTTCGCCAACAGCGATCCGAACGGCTTCCTGGTCTACCTCTCGGACCATGGAGAGGAAGTCTTCGACGAAGCCCCGCACGACCGTCTCGGCCGCAACGAAGGCGACCCGACCCGCGGCATGTACACCGTGCCCTTCCTGGTCTGGACTTCGCCCAGCTGGCAGCAGACCCATCCGCGCGACCTGCAGGCCCTGGTCGACCGACGCTACAGCAGCGAAGACCTGATCCATACCTGGTCCGACCTCGCCGGCCTCAACTATGACCTCTTCGATCCGACCAAGAGCCTGGTGAGCAACGACTTCCAGCATGAAGTCCGCTGGATCGGCAACCCCTATGCCCACAATGGCTTGCGCGACTTCGACAAGCTGCCGCTGGACAAGGCCGACGCCGGGCAGCAGGTAGCCCAGGCCGGACGACCCGCGCCAACGACGCCGCGCGCACCGTCCCGCCAGCCGAACGAAGGCTGACCGCCGCCAAGGAATGCGCCCCGCCGAGCGGGGCGTTTTTCCATCCGTAGCGCCCTCAGGGCAAGACCAGGTTGCCCTGCTCGTCGAACGGCCAGAACGGGTTGTAGGCAATTTCCCAAAGGTGTCCATCCGGGTCGGCGACATATCCGGAGTAGCCACCCCAGAACACTTCCTGCGGCATCTTGGTCGCCTGCCCGCCGGCCGCCGTGGCTGCGGAGAACAGACGGTCCACCTCGTCCCGCGAGGCGCAGTTGCAGGCCAGGGTGATAGCCGCGAAGCCGGTCGGACGATCTTCCACCTGCGCATCCTCGGCGAGGGCGCTGCGTCCGTAGAGGCCGAGGACCAGGTTGCGGCCCTTGAGAAATACCACCTGCTCGTTGCCGTCCGAAGAGGGCTGCCAGCCCAGCGCCTGGTAGTAGAGAGAGGAGCGGGCCAGATCGGCGACCCCGAGGGTCACCAGGGAAACACCATTGCCTGTCATGTCGGCGTCCTTGTCATGGGTTGTCGAACAAGGCTGGCACGAGCGCCGCGAGGCTTCCAGAGCGACATGAAAAAGCCCCGCCGAGGCGGGGCTCTTCGTAGCAGAGGCGACTGCGCTAGAGGTAGAACGCCTTCAGCGGCGGGAAGCCGTTGAACTCCACCGCACTGTAGCTGGTGGTGTAGGCGCCGGTAGACAGCCAGTAAAGGCGGTCGCCGCTCGCCAGGTTCAGCGGCAGGCCATACTTGTAGTGCTCGTACATGATGTCGGCGCTGTCGCAGGTCGGGCCGGCGATCACCACCTCTTCCATCTCGCCCTGCTTCTCGGTCCAGATCGGGAACTTGATCGACTCGTCCATGGTTTCGATCAGTCCGGAGAACTTGCCGACGTCGGCATAGACCCAGCGCTCCACGGCGGTCCGCGACTTGCGGGCGACCAGCACCACTTCGCTGACCAGGATGCCGGCATTGGCGATCAGCGAACGGCCCGGCTCGAGGATGATTTCCGGCAGGTCGTCGCCGAAGTCCTCCTTGAGGAAGCGGATGATCTCCTCCGCATAGGTTTCCAGGTCGTTGGTCTTGGTGATGTAGTTGGCCGGGAAGCCGCCGCCCATGTTGATCATCTTCAGGACGATACCGTCTTCTTCCTTCAGGCGCTCGAAGATCACCTTGACCTTAGCGATCGCCGCGTCCCACACCGAGATGTCGCGCTGCTGCGAACCGACGTGGAAGGAAATGCCGTAGGGCTCCAGGCCCAGCTGGCGGGCCAGGATCAGCAGGTCCATGGCCATGTCGGTCTGGCAGCCGAACTTGCGCGACAACGGCCAGTCTGCGGTAGTCGAGCCCTCGGTGAGAATACGCACGTAGACCTTGGCGCCGGGAGCGGCCTTGGCGATGTTGCGCAGGTCGGCTTCGGAGTCGGTGGCGAACAGGCGCACGCCCTTCTCGTAGAAGTAGCGGATGTCCTTGGATTTCTTGATGGTGTTGCCGTAGCTGATGCGCTCCGGACCGACGCCGGTCTTCATCACCTTGTCCAGTTCGTAGATCGAGGCGATATCGAAGTTCGAACCCTTGTCGCGCAGCAGCTCGGTGATTTCGGTAGCGGGATTGGCCTTCACCGCGTAGTAGATCCTGGCGAAGGGGAAGCAGTCGGTCAGTTGGTCGTAGGCATCGGCGATGGTTTGCTTGTCGATGACCACGAAGGGGGTTTCCTGCTTGTCGGCGAAGGCCTTCATGCGCTGGAAGGTTTCAGGGGCGAAATAATCCTCGACCTTGATGGACATGGTTGGGACTCCCAATGGCAAAACACATGGATTCGTAGGGGTGAAGCTGAACGTCTAATCCGTTTCCCCACTTTGGTTCGCCTACTTCCCAAGGCATGTCGCCGAGTATCACCTGCCTGCCGGCAGCCACCGCCTGTTCATCCTGGTAGGTCGCGCGCGTGTCCCGCGCGACAACCTGGCCGCTTGAGCAGCGGACGTCGCCTTGCCACAAGGCGATCTCTCGTCGTCAGTACTTGAGCCGGATGGATCGTTTCCAGCATGGACGTTCGGGCGCGAACTTTAGGACCAAGGGGACGCGAGATCAATAAAAAAATGCCGCGATTTCGCCTCCGCCTGTCGCACCGCCGGATTGACCTGCTCAGCCTTTACCCCATGTGCATGACAGTGGGATGTCCCCGTCCGCCCAGCGTTCAATCGGATGGACGAAAAACGTCCCGCGCAGGCCTTGCGCCTACACCCGGAACGCGCCGATCAGGCGTTTCAGTTGGGTCACCTGGGCGCCCAGTTCGCGGCTGGCCCGTTCGGTCTGGCTGGCGCCTTCCGCGGTGCGCTCGCCGGCCTGGTTGATCTCGACGATGTTCTGGTCGATATCGTGGGCCACGGCGGTCTGTTGCTCGGCGGCGGCGGCGATTTGCTGGTTCTGGTCGACGATCATGCCCACCGCGCCGAGGATATTCTCCAGTGCCTGCTGCACCTGCGCCGACTCGTTGACCGTGCCATCGGCGGTATGGTGGCTGCTGCCCATCGCCTTCACCGCCGCATCGACGCCGCCCTGCAGGCGCAGGATCATCTGTTCGATCTCGGCGGTGGATTGCTGGGTGCGCTTGGCCAGCGTGCGCACCTCGTCGGCCACCACCGCGAAACCGCGCCCCTGCTCCCCGGCACGAGCGGCCTCGATCGCCGCATTGAGCGCCAGCAGGTTGGTCTGTTCGGCGATGCCCTTGATCACATCCAGCACCTGGCTGATCGAGGCGCTGTCGCTGGCCAGGCGATTGATCGCCGCCACCGACTGGTCGATCTCGCCGGCCAGGCGCTGGATGCTACCCACCTGCGACTCGACCAGGCTGCGCCCGCTGAGGGTTTCCTGGTTCACGCTGTTCGCGCTGCTCACCGCCATCGCCGCGCTGCGCGCCACTTCCTGAGCGGTAGCGGCCATCTGGTTCATCGCCGTGGCCACCTGCTCGATCTGGCTGCGTTGCCCGGCTACCGCCTGGTTGCTTTCGGCCGACACCGACTCGACGCGCAGGGTCTGCCGCTCGACCTCGCCGACGGTCTGGCTGACCCGCTCGATCAGGTCGTGGATCTTCGCCACCGATTCGTTGAACGATTGTCCCAGCTCGCCCAGCTCGTCACGGCTGCGGGCCTGGAAGCTGACCGTCATGTCGCCGCCGGCGACGCGCTCCATCATTCGCCCGAGATCCTTCAGGGTGGCGCGGGTGGAAACGTAGAAACCGCCGTAGAGGTATAGGATCGCGGCGAAAACCACGGCCAGCGCGGCGACTAGCAACAGCATCTGCGTGCGCACCTGTTGCAGGCGCTTTTGCAACTGGGTATCGAGATAGCCGAGAACGGCGTCGTCGAGCTGGTAGGTCTTGTCCATCGCCGCGCTGACCTGATCGTAGAACTGCGTCCACGGGGTATCCAGCGTCTCGGCCACGATCACCCGGTCCTCGAACAACTGCCCCAGGCTCTTCAGGGTCTCGCGACTGGCCTGGGCGGCCTCCTCGAGCAGCTGTGGGCTGCCGGCCAGGGACTCCTGCAGCTTCAGGCCATACTCGCCATGCAGTTTCTCGAACTCCAGCAGCAGTTCGTCGAGCCGCGCGCTGGAGGACGAATTGAGGAAACCCTGGCCCAGGGAGTAGGCGCCGATGGCGCGCCCCTTGCTGATGGCCGCCGTCACCTCCGGCGTTATCGAGCCGACCAGCTCGCTGAGCTGGCGCACCTGGCGCTGGCTGTCCTGGCTGAGCCCGGCCTGGGCGATGAGCAACTTGATGAATACCTGTGCGCTACCGAGCAGCTTCTCCGCCCGTGCGCCCTTGCCCTGCAGGGACCCTTCGGCCTCCACGGCCTGCAAGCCGTTGAGCAACCGGTCGCGCTGGGCCTCGAATTCGGCTACCGCCGCACCATCCTCGCTGAGCGGCGCCAGCGCCTCGAGCCGCCCGCGCAGCCCCTTCTGGACGTCCGCGATGCGCGCTTCCAGATCGCCGGCCTTGCCGGACTGGCCGATGACCGCATTGATCTGCAACAGATCGTTGAGGGACTCCAGGCCACGCCGGATCTGCAGTCCGCTACCCAGCAGCGTCAAGCTCTGCAGTTCGATCCGGGTGTCGCTGAACTGGCGATAGGCATCGCGCACCAGATAGAAGCTGGTGATCAGCAGCGGCAGGAAGAACAGCACGCTGATCAGGCCGAACTTCATGCCGAAGCTGAGCCGGTTCATCAGCGCGATGGCGGGATAGAGTACGGTCTTCACCCAGACGTCTCCTGATTGTTCTTATCGTTCTGAGAGATGCCGCCGCGTGGCGACATTGACGCACGGAGTCCGCTCGGTAATGGCCTTTCGAAATCATGCGGACACGTTCACCTGTGTACCCGATATCGGCCTGGTGTTCTGTAACTTAAGGTTAACGGGGAATCGCAGGCGGATTCCCCGTCGCTGCGCTCAGAGGAACAGCGCGCAGAAGGCGAACACGGCGTACCAGAGCACGGCCGCACGCACCAGCAATTGCCAGAGCGCATCCAGGCTGGCGACGCCGGCGGCACCCAGTTCGACCGCTTCGACATCGCTGGCGACCCGTCCGGCCTTGCCCAGCAGCGCGGCCGCCGAGATGTCCCAGGCCAGCAGCCAGTGCAGCAGCACGCGGATAACCGCGAGGAAGTTGCCGACCAGGGCGAAGCTCAGCACCAGCGCACGCACCGGCAACCAGTCGAAGATATGCCGGACGCGCGCCGCCTGTTCGCGCAACGCCGGCTGGCGGGCGTGCTCCAGCGCCAGTGCCAGCAGGCGATAGGCCAGGGCCGCCACCGGGCCGAGCAAGGCATACCAGAAGATCACCGCGAAGAAGCTCTGGTAGCCCTGCCAGAGCAGATGGCCGTGCACCCGGCCGATCAGGTCGCTCTCGCTGCCGCCCAGGATCCCCAGATCGCGTTCGGCGACATGGAAGGCAGCCTGGGCCTCCTCGCGCCGCCAGGCGTCGCGGAACGGCCCGAGGTCGGCCATGACGTCGCCGCGGCCGAGACTGTAGACCACCACCAGAAGATGCAGCGGAAGGCTCAACCAGCCATAGGCCAGCGGCTGCAGCAATGTCAGCAGCAGGGCCAGCGGCAGCAACGGCAGGACCACCGCGAGCAGCAACCCCAGCCAGGAGCGGCGGGACACCGAGGGCAGATCCTCGACCAGGCCCAGCCAGGCGAGCCAGGCGCCATCGCGCTGGATACGCCGGCGCCAGCCGGAGAACTTCTCCAGCGCAAGGGCCAGCAGCAACACCAGGAACGTCATGTTTCCTCCTTGGAATCGGTCAATCCGGCGCGGTAGCGCGACCAGTCGAAAGCCTCGCCGGGATCGGTCTTGCGCTCCGGGGCGATATCGCAGTGGCCCTGGATGCGTTCCGGGGTGATCGCCGGGAAGGCCGCGCGCAACAGCCGCGTCAGCCCGGCCAGGGCAGTGTACTGCGCGTCCGTGTACGGTTCCGTGTCGGTCCCCTCCAGTTCGATGCCAAGGGAGAAGTCGTTGCACGCCTCGCGACCGTCGAAGCAGGAAACCCCGGCATGCCAGGCGCGGTCGTGGCAGGAGACGAACTGGGTGATGGCGCCGTCGCGTTCGATGAGGAAATGCGCGGAAACCGTCAGGTGGCGGATCTCCTCGAAATAGGGATGTTCGTTCGGGTCCAGGCGATTCTGGAAGAACGCCTGGACCTTGCCGGTGCCGAACTGTCCCGGCGGCAGGCTGATATTGTGGATGACCAGCAGCGACACCGCGTCCCCTTGCGGACGCAGGTTGAAATTCGGTGAAGGGCAGTGGCGGACGCCACGGACCCAGCCGGTAACGGAATCGAAATGCATACGGGCTCCTGAACGAGCCCCCACTCTAATCCAGCGGCGCCGGAATGACGATCAGGCGGGCTCTGGATCGGCCGCTTCGACATGCGTCGAGGAAAGGTATTACCCGCAAGAACGAAAAGACCCGGCATCCGCCGGGTCCTCGAGAAGCGGCTAGGCGCCCTTGAGGCGCCGCAGGTTGCCGATCACCGACTCCAGGGCCCGGTCGAACAGCAAGGCATCGTCCAGCAGGCGTACCGCCTGCCGGCGAAACTCCACCGCCAGGCCCATGCGGGTCTTTTCCAGGACCTTCATCCCGGTGCGATTGACGAAGATGTAGCGACCGGTGGGCCGGATCACTGCCGCCAGCTTGCAGCGCAGCTTGTGCTCGGCGTCCTCCTGGATCTCCACCCAACTGCCGACACGCAGCGCATCGACCCGCAGCAGTGCCTCGTCGTTGTCCGGCAGGCGCACTTCGCTCTCGACAGGCGCCGGGGCGGCGTCCGGCGAGGTCAGGACGATTTCCTCGACCACCCGCAGCATGACCGGCGCCCGGGGCTTTTCCGCGGCCGTGCCCGGGGTCGCTTCGTCGAGCAGGGGGCTGTCCGCGACCGCCGCCTCGCCGCGCTTGTCGCGCTGCAGGCCCTGGACATGCAGGGTTTCCAGCTGGCTGAAGAATTCACCGGTGGAAAACGGATCGAAGGCTGCGCTGGCCAATCCCTCGCGCAGCGCCTTGAGCAGGCCTGGCACGCGCTCCAGCAACTGTTGGCGGGACAGCGGATCATCATGCGGGCCGACGCTCCAGATCAGCTCGTCCATGGTATCCAGGGCCTCCCGCCACTCGGCCGAAGCCTTGCCATGCTTAAGGCAGATCAGCAGCATCACCTTGCTCCAGGCATCCCGCAGCAGGCGCACCACCACCTCCGGCAGGACCTTGCCGAGCAGTCGCTGGTTCAGCACCTGCTCCACGTCCTGACGAGCCAGTTCGGCCTTGGCGCGGCCTTCCTCGGCGTCGCGGGTGCGCTGCTCGAGGAGCTCGCTGCGGCGGCGCTCGTCGCCGGTGAAGGCAATGAAGTCCTCCAGCAACTCGGCGAAGATCGCCGGGTCGTCGACGAAGTCGTTCAACAGCCGCATCACGACCTGTTCGATCTTCTGGTACAGGCTGTCGCGCCGGGCATCATTGTGTTCGGCCCAGCCCAGCGACGCGGATGCGATCTCGTTGAGCAGGCGACGCGCCGGATGGCTACCGCGGCTGAAGAAGGTCTTGTCGAGCAGGGCCACCTTGAGCATCGGGATCTGCATCCGACCGATCAGGGCCTTCAGCGAATCAGGCAGGGTGCGGTCGTCGAGAATGAATTCGAACAGCATCGACACCAGGTTGATGACGTCATCGTCCACCTGGCCGACCACCCGAGAACGGCCGCTCTTGTGGCTGACCCGCTGGAGCAGTTGATCGACCCCGTCGCGGACGTCGAACTCCGCGGCGCCAGGGCCCGGCAAGTGCTGTTGCAGGTGGGAAAGCAGGCGCATCAGGTCGTTGCTGGAAATCGGCGCGGCATTCTCAGGCGTTTCGCGACGGTAGAAGGAAGGATTGTCGCGGACCTGCGCCAGCAGTTCCTGCAGCGCGCCGAAGACTTCCTGCTGGCCGCCGTCGAGCAGCGCAGCCTGTGCCTGCAGGGTCCCGGCATCGCGTACCGCTTCGGGACGGACAGCGGGCTGACGCCGCGGCAGCGCGGATTTGAGTTCCGGCAGCACGCCCGCAGCGACCAGGATCTGGTTGGCCTCGGCGTACAACTGGTCGCAATGGGCCAGGACGTACTTCTCGAACAGCTTGAGAATGATCAGCTTGACCTTGATCTCGACGCCGAGCCCCTGGCAGGCATCGAGGAAAGCCGCGGTCAGCGGACGCGGAGCGAGGGGATTGCTCTTCTCGTCGACCTTCCGGCCGACCAGGGTGTTCAGGCGGGTGCTCAGGTGGGCCAGCGCGGTGGCATCGCGGCTCATCACCCGCGCCACCATCGCGTCCACCGCGACGGACTCCTCCAGTTCCTCGTTCTGTACCAGGCTGAGGCTGTCGAAGGACACGGTATCCAGGGTCGGCACGGATTTGCCGGACTGTACCTGGTTGAGCGCCGAGAACTCCTCGAAGACCTTCTGCAGGTAGACCCGCTCGATACTCTTGCGCTTGAGGCGCAGGTCGCGCATGGCTTCGAAGAAAGCGTTCTGTTCGAGGTTACTGGTGGCTCGGTCGGCCATTTCGAAGAGGGTGTCGTCGGCGTTGTCGAACAACGCCTGCAACGCCTGTTTCAGCTGCAACGCCGCCTTGTCGCGCACCTGCACGAGGATGACCGGCAGGCGCCCCGCTCCGGCGTTCGGCGACGGCTCGGAAGCGACCCTGGTCAGGTGCACCACATTGGCATCGTTCTGCATCGGGACTCTCCTGCCACCCTCGCGGCCGCGCATGGAATGGCAAAAATCGGGCACAGAGGATCGATTGGCGTCGTCCGTAACGTCAATTTCCAGGCGTCAAAAACAAGTATCTACATTCATTATAGAGATACTTTCAAATCTAGATAGAGGGTTTTCCTATAGACATGACTCTCTTCACACAAGCGAAGGCCGATGAATGGCGGCCGTCCCGACCGGCGCCCAGGCAGGCACAGACGCCGTCCGCTGCGCTCCGTATAATCGCCCGATCTCGTACAGGAGCCCGCCATGCCTAACCTCACCCTTGCCGACCTCCAAGGCGAAATCCAGGCCAACGTCCGCACCGCCCTGGCGGAAGACGTCGGCGGCGGCGACCTTACCGCTCATTTGATCGATCCACAGCGCGAGGCCGAGGCCCGGGTGATTACCCGCGAGCACGCGACGATCGCGGGCCGCGCCTGGGTCGACGAGGTCTTCCGCCAGGTCGATCCCCGAGTGCTGGTGACCTGGCAGGTGGAGGACGGCCAGCGAGTCGAGCCGAACCAGATGCTGTTCCAGCTAAAAGGTCCGGCCCGCGCCCTGCTCACCGGCGAGCGCAGCGCGCTGAACTTCCTCCAGCTGCTTTCCGGTACCGCCACCCGCAGCCAGCACTACGCCGACCTGGTCGCCGGCACCGCGGTGAAGCTCCTCGACACGCGCAAGACCCTGCCCGGCCTGCGCCTGGCGCAGAAGTACGCGGTCACCTGCGGCGGTTGCCACAACCATCGCATCGGCCTCTACGATGCCTTCCTGATCAAGGAAAACCACATCGCCGCCTGCGGCGGTATCGATCGGGCAATCGCCGAAGCCCGGCGCATAGCACCCGGCAAGCCGGTGGAAGTGGAAGTGGAGAACCTCGATGAACTGCGCCAGGCGCTGGAGGCCGGCGCCGATATCGTCATGCTCGACGAACTCAGCCTGGACGACATGCGCACCGCCGTCGCCCTCACCGCCGGCCGTGCCAAGCTGGAAGCTTCCGGCGGAATCAACGAGGGCACCCTGCGCAACATCGCCGAGACCGGCGTCGACTACATCTCCATCGGCACCCTGACCAAGGATGTCAGGGCCGTCGACCTGTCCATGCGCCTCACCCTCTGAACGAATCGCAGGTAATAAAAAGCCCCGCCGAAGCGGGGCTTTTTATTGCGACTGGTGCCGGATAGAGGAATCGAACCCCCGACCTTCTCATTACGAATGAGCTGCTCTACCGACTGAGCTAATCCGGCGGCGCGGGGAAGGTATCACTCGGCACAGCCGGATTTCAACCGATATTCCCCCTCACATGGGAATCCAACCCTGAATCCAGAAACGTGGCGCCTCACCGCCGCCGTGGATTTCCAGGTAGCGCTCCTCGGCCGCGGTCAGCCCCGGCACCTCGAGCAGCAGCACGCGCCCCAGCACGACAATGACAACGACAGCCAGGCCCCGACAGAGCCAGCGCTGTGCGGGGGACGGCGCGACCGGCTTCGACCAGCGTGCCATGGCGATGCCTACCAGCAAGGCCAATACGGTCTGGGTGAAGGGCATGACGAACACGCCGTCCACCTGGGCCAGGACCAGGACCGAAACGAGGGCCAGCCACAGTCCGGCATCCATCGGATCGCCCTGTTCACGCAGGTAACGCGCGCCGCGAAGCAGACCAAGGGTCATCAGTCCAACCACCAGAAGGCCAGCGACCCCGCCCCATTCAGCGAACCACTGCAGCAGCATCTGGTGCGGGTGGGCACCGACGCTGTTCGGCACCGCCGAGAAATGCATGGGCCCGACCCCAAGCAAAGGATGGGCTACGAACATGCCCCAGGCATCTCGCCACAACACGTCGCGCAGAGACAGACCACTGCGCATACCGGACATGAGGGTCATGTCGATACCTAGCCAGGTCGGCAAGGCAACCATTAACAGGAAATAGAGCGCCAACCCGACGAATGCCGCGGACAACTGGACGATCAAAAAGCGGCGCCCCACGGGGCCGATCCAGCAAAGCGCGAGATGCGCGACGGCGAAACCCAACCAGAGCCCGCGTCCAGCCAAGGCGAAGGAGATGCACCATTGGATGGCCAGCAGCAGCATGACAAGCCAGGACAGTCTGAACCGCCCGGTCTCTCGCAGGTACAACCCCAGCGCAGCCATCAGCGGCAGCAGCATGGCCTGGAACTGCCCCATGGTCCGGACGTTGGAAAAGCCGCTGAGCAGAACCCTGGGATTCAACTCACGGAGCCCGCTGACGAAGGCCGCGAGATAGGAAAGCAGGAACTGGTAGCAGAAGAACCCTCCCAACACGACCACCCCCCAGAGGGCGATACGGCGAACCCACTCTGGGCTGGCGGATATATTGAAGGAAAACAGCATCAGGCCGGCGAATACCGACCATTCCTTGAATGCCCAGGAAGGATTGGCGGAGAGAAATGCGGAAACGCTGCCTAGACCCAAGATAACCAACAGTGTTACCTGAACCATCCTTCTGGCAAATGACAGACGAGAAGAAAAGAGCAGCAGGAGTGACGATCCACTCAACACCACCAATTGGAGTATTCGCTGCTGATCATGCCAGTTCTTGGAAACCCCGCAGTAAACAACGGGAGAAAGCAGAAGAATACTTATCAGCAATAATAGAATAGTACGCGACGCCTTACCCATCCTTTCCCAGGCTAGCCAAATTCGCATCACATGGGCTCCAGAATGAAAACGCCCCGCAATGCGGGGCGCTTCCTTCACACTCAAAACAACTCAAAAAACCGATTAGGATTTCGGGCAATTAGCCGGAGCGTAGTTGGGCTTCCAAGCTGTAGGAGTTTTGGTGATTTTGCAGTTCCAGACTCCGTCATTTTTACGCGAAACAGTGATTACAGCCCCTTTGATAGCGGAACCAGAAGATTTACCCAAGGTAGCGACCAACTCAACGGTGCCATCTTTATTGTCCGTTACCTGGATCTGACTCTCACCAGAACCATCTAGCAAAGTAGACTCGGTGAAGCCAATGTCATACTGGGTATCTTTAGGAGTCGCGCTGGAAACAATCTCCTTCCCTTCCAGAATCGCCGACTCCGCAGCGGTCTTCAGCGCGCTGACTTCACTCACGGCACGGGTCACCTGGGTACGGGCGGTGTAGTCCTGGTATTGCGGGATGGCAATGGCGGCCAGGATGCCGATGATCGCAACCACGATCATCAGTTCGATCAGAGTAAAACCCTTCTGAGCTTTCATGAATATCTCCATGTGGTATGTATAGGCCAAACGCCTTCCCCCTTCAAAGCAGGTTGCATGCCAACCTTTCAAACGCCCTCCTTTCGCAACTCTTGCGGGGACTTCGAAAGTGTTCCGCTCTCCCCTGCCGGCAATATGTGACACTTTTTGGCATCTCGGAATCGTCGGTTTGGCAGCCCCAGGCATCTGCGTTATAAGTCTCGCTCCAAGCCTTCTTCAGATGCTCCCCAATGAACGATTCCACGCCTCTCAGCGGCCTTGCCAAGCAACTGGTCCTGAACGAACTCCTCGACGAAAAGACCGCCCGCCAGGCCCAGGTGCAGGCCGCGCGCAACAAGCAGTCGCTGGTCAGCCACCTGGTCCAGGCCAAGCTGGTGCAGAGCCGGGCGTTGGTCGAGGTGGCCGCCGAGCAGTTCGGCATCGCCTATTGCGACCTGAACAGCCTGGATCGGGAAAGCATTCCGAAGGATGTCATCAGCGAGCGCCTGGTCCGCCAGCACCGTGTGTTGCCGCTGTGGAAACGCGGCAACAAACTGTTCATCGGTCTCTCCGACCCGACCAACCACCAGGCGGTCACCGATATCCAGTTCAGCACCGGTCTCACCACCGAAGCCCTGCTGGTGGAGGACGACAAGCTCGGCGTAGCCATCGAGAAGCTCTACGAGGGCGCTATGGACGCTCTCGGCGACCTCGGTGACATCGATCTCGACGGGGTCGATGTAGGCAAGGCGGAAAGCGCCAGCCAGGACGACGGCGGCGACGATGCCGAAGATGCCCCGGTGGTGCGCTTCGTCAACAAGATGCTGCTCGACGCCATCCGCGGCGGCTCTTCCGACCTGCACTTCGAGCCCTACGAAAAGACCTACCGGGTGCGCTTCCGTACCGACGGCATGCTCCACGAAGTGGCCAAGCCGCCGATCCAGTTGGCCAGCCGCATTTCCGCGCGACTCAAGGTAATGGCCGGCCTGGATATCTCCGAACGGCGCAAGCCGCAGGACGGGCGGATCAAGATGCGCGTGTCGAAGACCAAGTCGATCGACTTCCGCGTCAACACCCTGCCGACCCTGTGGGGCGAGAAGATCGTGATGCGGATCCTCGACTCCTCCAGCGCGCAGATGGGCATCGACGCACTGGGCTACGAAGAGGACCAGAAGGAACTCTACCTGGCCGCGCTCAAGCAGCCACAGGGCATGATCCTGGTCACCGGCCCCACCGGCTCGGGCAAGACGGTTTCGCTGTACACCGGTCTGAACATCCTCAATACCACCGACATCAACATCTCCACCGCTGAAGACCCTGTGGAGATCAACCTGGAAGGCATCAACCAGGTCAACGTCAACCCGCGTCAGGGCATGGACTTCTCCCAGGCGCTGCGCGCCTTCCTGCTCCAGGACCCGGACGTGATCATGGTCGGCGAGATCCGCGATCTGGAGACTGCCGAGATCGCCATCAAGGCGGCGCAGACCGGGCATATGGTGATGTCCACCCTGCACACCAACAGCGCCGCCGAGACCCTGACCCGCCTGCTGAACATGGGCGTGCCGGCGTTCAACCTGGCGACCTCGGTGAACCTGATCATCGCCCAGCGCCTTGCGCGAAAACTCTGTTCGCACTGCAAGAAAGAACACGACGTGCCGAAGGAAACCCTGCTTCACGAAGGTTTCCCGGAAGAGCTGATCGGCACCTTCAAGCTGTATTCGCCTGTAGGCTGCGAAAACTGCAAAGGCGGTTACAAAGGTCGCGTCGGTATTTATGAAGTGGTTAAAAACACCCCCGCCCTGCAGCGGATTATCATGGAAGAAGGCAACTCCATCGAGATCGCCGAGCAAGCCCGCAAAGAAGGCTTCAACGATCTGCGCACCTCAGGCCTGCTGAAAGCCATGCAGGGAATCACCAGCCTGGAGGAAGTCAACCGCGTGACCAAGGATTAATCCATGGCGGACAAAGCGTTAAAGACCAGTGTCTTCGTATGGGAAGGCACTGACAAGAAAGGCACCAAGGTCAAGGGCGAGCTGTCCAGCCAGAACCCGACCCTGGTCAAGGCGCAACTGCGCAAGCAGGGCATCACGCCGGTCAAGGTCCGCAAGAAAGGCATCTCCCTGCTGGGGGCGGGGAAGAAGATCAAGCCTATGGACATCGCCCTGTTCACCCGCCAGATGTCCACCATGATGGCCGCCGGCGTGCCGCTGCTGCAGTCGTTCGACATCATCAGCGAAGGCTTCGACAATCCGAACATGCGCAAGCTGGTGGAGGAGATCAAGCAGGAAGTCGCCGGCGGCAACAGCCTGGCCAACTCGCTGCGCAAGAAGCCGCAGTACTTCGACTCGCTCTACTGCAACCTGGTGGACGCCGGCGAACAATCCGGCGCCCTGGAAACCCTGCTCGACCGGGTCGCCACCTACAAGGAAAAGACCGAGGCGCTGAAGGCCAAGATCAAGAAGGCCATGACCTACCCGATCGCGGTGATCGTCGTCGCCATCATCGTTTCGGCGATCCTACTGATCAAGGTGGTGCCGCAGTTCCAGTCGGTGTTCGAGGGCTTCGGCGCCGAACTGCCAGCCTTCACCATGATGGTCATCAACATTTCCAACGTACTCCAGGAATGGTGGCTCCTGGTACTGCTGATGATGGGCGGCGCCGGCTTCCTGCTGAACCACGCCTACAAGCGTTCGGAGAAGTTCCGCGACGCCACCGACCGCACGGTACTGAAGCTGCCTATCGTCGGCGCCATCCTCTACAAATCCGCCGTGGCACGCTACGCGCGGACGCTGTCGACCACCTTCGCCGCCGGCGTGCCATTGGTGGAAGCCCTCGACTCGGTTTCCGGCGCCACCGGCAACGTGGTGTTCAGGGACGCGGTGGGCAAGATCAAGCAGGACGTGTCCACCGGCATGCAGCTGAACTTCTCCATGCGCACCACCAACATCTTCCCCAGCATGGCCATCCAGATGACCGCCATCGGCGAGGAGTCGGGCGCGCTGGACGACATGCTGGCCAAGGTCGCTGGCTTCTACGAGCAGGAAGTGGATAATGCCGTGGACAACCTGACCGCCCTGATGGAACCGATGATCATGGCGGTCCTCGGGGTCCTGGTCGGTGGCCTGATCATCGCCATGTACCTGCCGATCTTCCAGCTGGGCAACGTCGTCTAAATGACCCTCCTCGACTACCTGGCCAGCCATCCGCTGGCCTTTGTCTTGTGCACCATCCTCCTCGGCCTGCTGGTCGGCAGCTTCCTCAACGTCGTCGTGCATCGCCTGCCGAAGATGATGGAGCGCAACTGGAAGGCCGAAGCCCGCGAAGCGCTCGGGCTGGAGCCGGAACCCAAGCAGGCGACCTACAACCTGGTGCTGCCGAATTCGGCGTGCCCGCGCTGCGGCCACGAGATCCGCCCCTGGGAAAACATCCCGCTGGTCAGCTACCTGGCGCTGGGCGGCAAGTGCTCGTCCTGCAAGGCCGCCATCGGCAAACGCTACCCCCTGGTGGAACTGGCCACCGCGCTGCTTTCCGGCTACGTCGCCTGGCATTTCGGCTTCACCTGGCAGGCGGGCGCGATGCTCCTGCTGACCTGGGGTCTGCTGGCGATGAGCCTGATCGATGCCGATCACCAACTGCTGCCGGACGTGCTGGTGCTGCCGCTGCTCTGGCTGGGCCTGATCGCCAACCATTTCGGCCTCTTCGCCAGCCTCGACGATGCGCTGTTCGGCGCGGTGTTCGGCTACCTGAGCCTGTGGTCGGTGTTCTGGCTGTTCAAGCTGGTGACCGGCAAGGAGGGCATGGGCTACGGCGACTTCAAGCTGCTGGCCATGCTCGGTGCCTGGGGCGGCTGGCAGATCCTGCCGCTGACCATCCTGCTGTCGTCGCTGGTCGGGGCGATCCTCGGGGTGATCATGCTGCGCCTGCGCAACGCCGAAAGCGGCACGCCGATCCCCTTCGGTCCCTATCTGGCGATTGCCGGGTGGATTGCTTTGCTCTGGGGTGATCAAATAACCCGGACCTATCTGCAATTCGCCGGATTCAAATGACCCAACCCTGGATACTAGGCCTCACGGGCGGTATCGGCAGCGGCAAGAGCGCAGCCGCCGAGCATTTCATTTCCCTCGGCGTCCACCTGGTGGACGCCGACCATGCCGCCCGCTGGGTGGTGGAGCCGGGGCGTCCGGCCCTGGCGAAGATCGTCGAACGCTTCGGCGACGGCATTCTCCTGCCCGATGGCCAGCTCGACCGCGCCGCCTTGCGCGAGCGGATCTTCCAGGCGCCGGAGGAACGGCGCTGGCTGGAGCAATTGCTGCACCCGCTGATCGGCGCGGAGATCGTCCAGTACCTGGCCAGGGCCGAATCACCCTACGCTATCCTGGTCTCGCCGCTACTGGTGGAGTCCGGCCAGCGCCAGATGACCCAGCGCGTGCTGGTGGTGGATACCCCGGAACATCTGCAACTACAGCGCACCATGCTTCGCGACAAGGTCTCCGAGGAGCAGGTGCGCTCGATCCTCCAGGCCCAGGCCCGGCGCGACGAGCGCTTGAAGCACGCCGACGACGTGCTGGTCAACGACGGCGACCTGTCCCACCTGCAGCGTGAAGTCGAACGACTGCACGCCTTCTACCTGACCTTGCGAGGAGGCCGAGCATGAGCCAGCCCCTGACCGTGGAGTGCCCGACCTGCGGCGCGCCCGTCGAATGGAAAAGCGACAACAAGTACCGCCCCTTCTGCTCCGACCGCTGCAAGCTGATCGATCTCGGCGCCTGGGCCGCCGAGGAACATGCGATCCCCGGCGACACCCTGGAAGACGATATCTTCTCCGCCGACCTGCCACCTCGCGAGCATTGAACGCAACGGGCCAGCCAATCCGGCTGGCCCGTTCCTTCAGGGACGCATGAAAGCGTAGTCGCGCTGGTCGTCGAGATTCTCCGCAAGAAATTGCAGTTCGCTGGCCAGGTCGCCAGCATCGCGCTCCGCCCGGTTCAGTTCGACGATTGCGCTGAGCAACGCGCGCAGGCGCATTGCCCGGTCCGCCTCGTCACTCTTCGACAGCAACTCTCGCAGGCCCTCTCGGGCCCATTCATGGACACCCATGTTCCGCTCCTCACCTGGGAAAACGGCAGGATCGCGGCCAGCTTCGTCCGAAACACTGACGCAAGTCAGCCGCCGCCCGCCATGAACCTGGCGAATGACTGGTCATCAGGGCTTGCGCTCTTCGTCCTTCCAGGGCGCCTGCAGGTAGCGCGTGCGATTGAAGGTTTCCAGCCACTCCGGGTAGTAGACCACCAGGCCGGTGATCACCGTGCCGTTGATGAAGGCCTCGGGGAACATGATCAGCCACAGGTAACCAGCGAAGTCCTCCAGCCAGGGCGGCATCGGGAAAAGGCCGTCGATCCAGACCACGCCAAGGCCGAGCAGCAGGACCACCACCGCGGTGAGGGCCGCCGGGAAGAAACCGCAGCAGAAGATGTAGACGAACAGGTTGCGCGGCTGGCGCTTTTCCACGAACAACGCCGCCAGCTCCGCGATCAGCGCGGGGATCGCCACCAGCAGCACGCCGTTGACGCCGATCGCCAGCCAATCCTGGCGGCCGAGCAGGCACAAGCCCAGTTGCGCCACCAGCCCCACCACGATCGCCAGCGGCCAGTCGAGCAGCAAGGTGACGGCGGTCATACCGATGAAATGGAAGGACAGTCCCGACTCGAAGTCCCGGCGCACCAGCCAGAGCAGGAACAGCCCGAGCATGGTACCGAACACCAGGTGCTGGCGGCGGGTATCGCTGACCAGCTCGACCCAGGGCGCGCGCCAGGCGGCGAGCAGCAGCACCGGCGCATAGATGGCCCAGCCCAGTTCCAGGCTTTCCGCCGACAGCAATTCGGCAGCGATCACGGCTGCAGTTGTTCCAGGGCGATGCGCAGGGCCACCGGCGAATCCAACTGGCGGGTTTCCAACACGCGGCGCTGCTCCAGCCTGACCCAGAGGACCTTGCCCTCGTCCGAGGCATAGCGAGAAGCGATGGCCGCGTCGCGATCGAGCAGCACCGGATAACTGTAGTCACGCATGGCCGGCACCGCGAAAAGCCGGGAAATCAGCGCCGGCATGCGGCTGATGTCCGCCAGGAACAGCGCGTGGCGTGCCTCCAGGTAGCCCTTTGGGCGTTCCGCCAGCGCCGCCTTGACCAGCTTCGAGCCGTCCATGTCCCGCGCCACCAGCAGGACCCGGGTGGAGTCGTCCAGCGAGTGCGCCTTTTCGAACTGGTCCTGCAACGTCCAGGGCTCCAGGGTGGAGCCCTTCTCCACGGCCAGCGCCAGGCCGGGCAGCAGCATGGCCAGCAGAACCCAATGCAGTCGTTTCACGCGTGTCCCTCCCGAGTGGAAAATACCTGGATGTCCTTGCGCCGCTCCCAGTCCGACTGGGCTCGCCAGAATGCCTGTGCCTCCTCGGCGGCATCCAGGACGAAGACATGGGATTTGCCGATCCCCTCCCTCGCCAGGCGTGCCAACACCTCGTCGAGCATCCGCCGCGCCAGCCCCAGCCCTCGATAACCGGGATCGACCACCAGGTGCTGGAGGTAACCACGGCGACCGTCATGCCCGGCCATCAGGCAGGCGATCACCTCCCCTTCGGTTTCGACCAGCAGGCTCAGCCCGGGGTTGCGTTGAAGGTAGGCGAGGAAGAAGGGATAGGCGTCCTCCGCACGGAGGCGGATACCTGGCGTTCGCGACCATAGCGCGAAGAGTGCCGGGTGATCGGCGGCGATGACGCTGCGAAGTTGCATCGGAACGGCTCCGGCCCAAGGGGAACGGCAGTGTACACCGAGCCTCGCCGCTGGCGCGCTCCGGGACGGATTGTCGCAGCCGGAACGCCTGCGGGCTGGAAAGCGGGCCCGCCGGCAGACTAAGCTGAGCCCATGAACGAAGCGGATTATCTGCGCCTGCTCACCCGTCAGGCCGAACAAGCCAACGACTTCCTCTCCAACGCACGTAAATGGGACCGCGAGCGCTGGGTCTGCCAGCGCTTCCTCGAAGCCCTCAACGTGCCCTATCGCCAGGAGGATTTCGCCGCCCCCGGGGAACAGCCGCCGGACGTCCTGTTCAAGGGTGCCGGCTTCGAGGTGTTCTTCGTCCTCGATGAAGGTCGCCGGCTGAACGAGGAGTGGCGCGAGGAACTGACCCGTCGCCGCCAGGCCGTCAGCCTGCGCCAACTGATCCGCCGCGAAGAGCGGCCACAACGGATCGCCGCCGCCGAGCTGCAGGCACGGCTGGCGCCAACCCTGCGCAAGAAGGCGCACAACTATAGCGAGCGCGGCATCGACCACGGCGAACTGGACCTGCTGGCCTTCGTCAACCTGAAGCGCGCGGTGCCCGATTTCAATACGCCCTTCCCGCCGCCCACCGAATACCTGCGCCAAGGCTGGCGCTCGCTGTCGATGGTCGGTCCGACCTTTGCCCGGGTGCTCTTCGCTCACTCCGGCGCCCCCGAATTCCTGCGCGCCAACCTCGGCCGCAGCATCCTGTTCGACGCCGGGGTAGGCCTGTGAGCGAAGGGCGGGTGAAGTGGATCGGCGTGCGCTCCGGCAGCCGCGCGCCGATCCAGGAACTGGAGGCGGTGGAGGCACGGCGCGGCCTGGGACTGACGGGCGACCACCCGCACCCGCCGCGCCAGGTCACCCTGGTGCAATGGGAACACATCGAGGCCCTCGGTACCCTGCTGGGCAGGCCGCTGTTGCCCAACGAGATGCGCCGCAACATCGCCGTCGCCGGCATCAACCTGCTCAGCCTGAAGGACCGTCGCTTCCGCCTCGGCGGCGCGCTGCTGGAAACCACTGGCTGGTACCAACCCTGCGGACGCCTGGAAAAGCACATCGACCACCGCACGCTGAAAAGCGTGCGCGAACAGGGCGGCATCACCGCGCGGGTGATCGGCAGCGGAGTGATCCGCCTCGACGATCCGCTGGTGATCGAGCCCCCTGTCTGTCTAGAATGACCGACATCGAAAACGGAGGCCTGCCATGTCCAGCCGACTGAGCCCCGAAGACCAGCAGAAGGTCGAGCAGTACCTCGCCTCGCCGCTGCACCAGGTCGAGCGTGCGCCGTTCCGCCCGTGGTTCCTGATGTTCGTCCTGCTCGCCGTGGTCATCGGCCTGGGCCTGCTCAGCCGCCTCCTCAGCTACCTGGCCTGAGTCGTCCGGTCGAGCCACGCTCCCGACGACCGCCTCACGGAATTCCCACTATGAGATATCCACATGTCCCATCGCATCGTGATCGTCGGCGGCGGCGCCGGCGGGCTGGAGCTCGCCACCCGTCTCGGCCGCACCCTGGGTAAACGCGGCAAGGCCCAGGTCACCCTGGTCGACGCCAACCTCACCCACATCTGGAAACCCCTGCTGCACGAAGTCGCCGCCGGCTCGCTCAACTCCTCCGAGGACGAGCTGAACTACGTCGCCCAGGCGAAGTGGAACCACTTCGAATTCCAGCTCGGCCGCATGCAGGGCCTGGATCGCGCCGGCAAGCGGGTCCGCCTGGCCGCACTGGTGGACGAGAATGGCGTTGAACTGGTTCCCGAGCGCGACATCGCCTACGACACCCTGGTGATCGCCGTCGGCAGCACCACCAACGACTTCGGCACCGAGGGCGCTGCGGAACACTGCATTTTCCTCGATACCCGCGCCCAGGCCGAACGCTTCCATCGCCAACTGCTCGGCCAGTACCTGCGTGCGCATACCGGGCACGACGCGAACAACAACGCAGTGAGTATCGCCATCATCGGCGCCGGCGCCACCGGCGTCGAACTGGCTGCGGAACTGCACCACGCCGCGCAGATGCTGGCCGCCTACGGGCTCGACCGGATCCGCCCGGAAGACCTGCACATCAGCCTGGTCGAAGCCGGCCCGCGGGTGCTGCCGGCGCTGCCCGAGCGTATCAGCCAGCCGGTACACCAGACCCTGAGCAAGCTCGGCGTACGGGTGATGACCGGCTCCGCGGTGAGCAAGGTAGATGCGGACGGCCTCTGGACCGGCGACGGCGAATTCGTCCCGGCGACGCTCAAGGTGTGGGCGGCGGGCATCCGGGCTCCGGCCTTCCTCAAGGAACTCGACGGCCTGGAAAGCAACCGTATCAACCAACTGGTGGTCCGCCCGACCCTGCAGACCACCCGCGACGACGACATCTTCGCCTTCGGCGACTGCGCCGCCTGTCCCCAGCCGGCGCAACCGGGAGAGCAACCGCGCAACGTGCCGCCACGCGCCCAGGCCGCGCACCAGCAGGCCTCGCTGCTGGTGAAATCGCTACGTGCCCGTCTCGAAGGCAAGCCGCTGGGCGAATATCACTACCGCGACTACGGTTCGCTGATCTCGCTGTCGCGCTTCAGCGCGGTCGGCAACCTGATGGGCAATCTGATGGGTAGCGTCATGCTCGAAGGCTGGCTGGCGCGGATGTTCTACGTATCGCTATACCGCATGCACCAGATGGCGTTGTACGGTCCGCTGCGCACCGCGATGCTGATGCTTAGCGGCCGCCTGCGCAGCACCGAGCCACGCCTCAAGCTGCACTGAGCCATTACGCCCCGTTTGCCGTCGGCGCGGGGCGTTCCTTCAACAGCGAAGCTGGCGCAACTGCGCCAGCCGACTGGCGGTACGCTGCATGTCCGCAGGCAGGTCGCTGCCCTCGACCAGGTCCGGCAGCGCCTTTTCGGCACTCAGGAAAAAACGCCGGTCATTGTCGTAAAGGACGTCGACGAGATTGATGAAGCGCTGCTGGGCGGCGACCGAACAGCGCGCCATCGGCGGTACGCCCTCCAGCACCCAGGTAGAGAAGCGTTCGCCGAGGGCAAGGTAGTCCATCACCGCGGTTGGCGCCTCGCAAAGGTCGGCGAAGGCGAACCACACCAGGTCGCCGCACACCGCGCGCGCCTGCAACGTCCTCGCGCCGCTTTGCAGGGTCACGCGTTGCGAGGGTTCGGGCGCGGACAAGCCCAGCTCGTCCAGGCAAGCGCATGAGGCTGGCCAGCAATACCCGCCGCTGGCATAACCGGAAGCGATCTCCTGCCGCGGCGAAATCGTCCGGTAGTCCCGGGCGCCGGCTACTTCCAGCACTTCCATGCGCGTCTCGATCAACCGGATCGCCGGCAGGAAGCGTTCGTGGTAGAGCGGATTGGGCAGCAGTTGCCGCGGCGCGTAGTTGGAGGTGCAGACCAGGGTGATCTTCCTGCGGAACAGCTCCCTGAACAGGCGTGTTATCAGCATCGCGTCGCCAATGTCGTGGACATGGAATTCGTCGAAGCAAAGCAGCCGGCAATCTCCTAGCAGTTCGTCGAGCGCACCGCCCAGGGCATCGGGCCGCCCCTGGCGGCGGAACATACCGTCATGAAGCCGGCGAAAGAACGCATGGAAATGCGTCCGGCGCAGGCCCTGCAAATCGGCGCTGCGAAAGAAGCCATCCATCAGCCAGCTCTTGCCGCGCCCGACCGGCCCCCACAGGTAGAGGCTGCGCGGCGCTTGCCGGAATAGCGACGGACCTCGACGCAAGCGCTCCGCCAATCGATCGAGATGAAGAATGGCATTGCCCTGGGCTGCGTCCAGCACATAGCCGCGCCGTTGCGCCTCTTGGTGGAAATAGCGGGCTACGGGCGTTGTGGGCTTGGTGCCGGTCATGGGTGAACGCCACGAAAAAGAACCGAAAAGACACACTCCGTTGATGCTCAGCCTGAGAGGGCCCTTAAACCGAGAACGGCATTCTAGCGCTGCGTCCTGCCCATGCTCCAGCCGCCAGACCGAACGGCGGGCGATAGTCGGACAGGCCCTTTGATCATGACCGCCACGGTCGCGATACGGAATCGCGCTCAGCCGCTACTTCCGCCCCACTGTTTCCGCCGCTTCCGCTGCCGAGCCCATTATCACCGGAGTTTTTCCTACAGCAGTCCTCCCAGTCCCCTACGAAAACCAAGAAGTTCTACCGGCCAAAGCCAGAAAACTACGATTGTCGCCGTTTCAGCCTCGCCTCAGGCTATCGCCCACTCGATTCTCCGCCTTGAAACCGATCGTTCTGCACATGCCTGCGGATATCGGCTTCTTTTCTCTGCAAGAACCGCGCTCCGGGCCGATTGACCATGCATCCAGCTTTTCCGCGTAACCAGGCTAGCCTTTCTTTCCCACCTCCCTCTCCAAAACCTTCCGGCAGTTCCACTTCGATTGTTCCATCCCTCAGGGCCGGACCGCTGCTCCGTACGGGCCTCATGGGAATGGCCATGTTGTCGTCCTGCCTTGCCAATGCCGCCCCGGATGCGGGGCAGGCGCTGCGTGACGTGGAAAGCCGACGCCTGAACCTGCCCGCGCCGGTGGAACTGGACGCCGAGCGCCCCAGCCCCGAGGACGGCGTATCACGGGCTGCCGAAGAGGGCGGCCCGACGGTGCTGGTCAAGCGCTTCCAACTCAGCGGCAACAGGCAGTTCGACGATCGACGCCTGCTGGCGCTCCTGCACGACCTGCCGGGCCAGGAACTCAATCTGAGCCAATTGCACGCCGCCGCCGCCCGCATCGGCGATTTCTATCAGGAAAAGGGATATGTGCTGGCGCGCGCCTTCCTCCCGGCACAGGAAATCCAGGATGGAACGGTACGCATCGAAGTGCTCGAGGGACGCTACGGCAGGATCGAACTGCACAACACGTCCCGAACGCTGGACCGCGTTCTACTCCGCCCCTTGAGCGCACTCGAACGAGATACCGCGGTCCAGGGCTCGGAGCTGGAGCGTGCGCTTCTGCTCCTGAGCGACATTCCCGGCCTCCAGGCCAAAGGCACCCTGCTGCCGGGCCAGGCGCAGGGAACCACGGACTTGCGCGTCGAGGCCCGCCCCGGCCCGCTGGTCGGCGGCAGGCTGGAGGCAGACAACTATGGCGGCCGCTACATGGGGGAATATCGCCTGGGAACCACCCTCGACTTCAACAGCCCGCTGCGACTGGGCGACCAGGCGAGACTGAGCCTGCTGGGCAGCGACCGGCACCAACGCTACTACCGTGCAGCCTATCAACTGCCCCTTGGTTCCCGAGGCACGCGCATCGGACTGGCCCACGCCGAGACGACCTATCGACTGGTACGCGATTTCTCGCGCCTGGACGCCCATGGCCGGGCCATTACCGACAGTCTGTTCGTCAGCCAGCCCCTGCTGCGTAGCCGCAGCTTAAGCCTGTCCACCCAGTTGCAATATGAAAACAAGCGACTTCGCGATGACCAGGAGCGTACCGGGAGGCATAGCCGCAAGGAGATCCGCCTGTGGACCGCCAGCATCAGCGGAAACGCCCAGGACCGCTTGTTCGGCGGTGGACAGAGCGGCTTCTCGCTGGCCTATGCCCACGGCCAGCTCGCCATCGACTCCGGCGAAGAGCGGCTGCTGGACCGCTACACCATCGGTACCGCCGGCAGCTTCGACAAGATCATGCTCAACGCCGTACGCCTGCAGCACCTGGGCGACCGCCTGCAGTTGTTCGCCCAACTCAACGCCCAGTGGAGCGGCGGCAACCTCGACAGCGCGGAACAGTTCGACATGGGCGGCCCCTACGGCGTTCGGGCGTTCCCCCTGGGCAGCTACAAGGGCTACGGCGACGAAGGCTGGCAAGCCAGTGCGGAGCTGCGCTACAGCCTGGCTCCGGGCTGGCAGCTGAGTTCGTTCGTCGACCAGGGCGCGGTGAAATTCCTCAAGCACCCCAACACCACGGAAGGCAATCGCAACCGCATGGCCGCCGTCGGCAGCGGCGCAACCTGGTACGGAACGGATCACCAGGTCAGCCTGACCGCCGCCTGGCCCCTGAGCCAGGAAAACAACATCGAGCCCGAGCGCACTCCCCGGCTGTGGTTGCAAGCGACCCGCTACTTCTGAGCAAGCTCCCGCCCGCCATGCCGGCGGGCCCCACTGAAAGGAAAAGCCATGAACAAGAGCTATACGCTGGTCTGGAACCAGGCCACAGGCTGTTGGAACGTCGCAAGCGAAGGTACCCGTCGGCGCAGCAAGAGCGGACGCGGCAAGGCGCTCGTAGTCGCCGGAGCGTCACTGCTCGGCCTGTTCTGCCAGGCCCCCGCCTTCGCCCTGCCCAGCGGCGCCACGGTCGTTTCAGGCGATGCCGGATTCCAGACATCCACCGATGGCCGGCATATGGTCATCGACCAGCAGAGCCACAAGCTGATCACCAATTGGAACGAGTTCAGCGTCCGTGCCGATGAGCGGGTCAGCTTCCACCAGCCGGGCCAGGACGCCGTCGCCCTGAACCGGGTGATCGGCCGCAACGGCAGCGATATCCAGGGGCGGATAGATGCCAACGGCAAGGTCTTCCTGGTCAATCCCAACGGCGTGGTCTTCGGCAAGTCCGCCCAGGTCAATGTAGGCGGCCTGGTGGCTTCCACCCTGGACCTGGCCGACAGGGACTTCCTCGCCGGCAACTACCAGTTCTCCGGCGACTCCGGCGCAACCGTAAGCAATGCCGGCAGCCTGCAAGCCAGCGAAGGCGGCAGCATCGCCCTGCTGGGCGCCCGGGTCAGCAACGACGGCGTGATCCAGGCGCAACTCGGCGACGTGGCCCTGGGCGCAGGCCAGGGCATCAACCTCAATTTCGACGGCGACGGCCTGCTCAACCTGCAGGTGGACAAGGGCTCGGTCGACGCTCTCGCACACAACGGCGGCCTCATCCGCGCCGATGGCGGCCAGGTGCTGATGAGCGCCCGCAGCGCCGACAGCCTGCTCAAGACCGTCGTCAACAACCAGGGCACTCTCGAGGCCAGGACGCTACGCAGCGCGGAAGGACGCATCGTCCTCGACGGCGGCGAACAGGGTACCGTGCGGGTGGCCGGCAAGCAGGACGCCAGCGCCATCGGCGGAGGCAATGGCGGCCTGGTGCTGAACCAGGGCGCGAACGTCGAGATACAGCGAACCGCGCAGGTGGACACCCATGCCGACCAGGGCGCAACCGGCACCTGGAGGATTCTCTCGCACGAGGTCAGCGTAGCCGCTGTCGGCCAGGCAAACGCTGCCGGTGATGGTTCCGGCCAGGTCCATGTAGCGCAGGGCCCAGCCGGGGCCAATGCGTCCGATAGCAACGGCGTGACCATCGTTCAGCAGCAGCCGGCCGTCGACCTCGCCGCCGGCGCCAACGGTACCTCCGCAGTGCAGAGCCAGAGCGGCGCCAACATCGGCTCGGGCGCCAGTGGCATCAGCGTCGTGCAAAGCCAGAATGGCGCCAATATCGGCGCCGGCGCGAGTGGCATCAGCGTCGTGCAGAGCCAGAACAGCCCCAATATCGGCTCGGGCGCCAATGGCATCAGCGTCGTGCAAAGCCAGAATGGCGCCAATATCGGCGCCGGCGCGAGTGGCATCAGCGTCGTGCAGAGCCAGAACAGCCCCAATATCGGCTCGGGCGTCAATGGCGTGACTGTCGTGCAGAGCCAGAACGGTGCCAATATCGGTTCGGGCGCAAGTGGCATCAGCGTTGTGCAAAGCCAGAATGGCGCAAATATCGGTTCAGGCGCGAGTGGCATCAGCGTCGTGCAGAGCCAGAGCGGCCCCAGCATCGGCTCGGGCGTCAATGGCGTCACAATCGTGCAGAGCCAGAGCGGTGCCAACATCGGCCCCGGCGTCAACGGAATCGATGTCGTCCAGACCCAGACTCTCCCCAACCTGAGCCCAGGCGCCAATGGCTCCAGCATCGTCCAGGTCCAGACGCTACCCGATATCGCCGCCGACGCCGGCAATGTGCATGTCGTCCAGGTCCAGACCGGCGGTAACAAGGTCTTCGGCAATTCCGCCACCAACGTCAGGTCACGTACCGTTCAGGCCCGGAGCAGCGAGAATGTCGGTTCCGGCCTGGCGAATCCAAGCAGCGCGGGAAAAGGCCCGACGCTGCATGCCGATACCCTGGCCCGCAACCTTTCCACAAGCAACGTCGAAGTGGTCGCCACCCGGGGCAACGCGCATGTCGGCGCGCCGCTGTCCTGGGACAGCGGCAACGGCCTGACGCTAACCGCCGAGCGCGGGGACCTCAGGATCAATGGCGCGCTGACGGCCCAGGGGGAAAACGCCAGCCTTACTCTCAATGCCGGGCAGCGCCCTCTCCGTATCGACGACAGCCTCTCTCTCACTGGCCAGGGAGCCCGGGTCGAATTCAATTCGGACAAGGGTTATGCCCTGGCCGAAGGCGCCCGGATCACTCTGTCCGGCAAGAACGCAGGATTCCACGCCAATGGGCGGGACTACAGCGTGATCCAGGACCTGCAGCAGTTGCGCGGCATCGATAGGGACCTGGGCGGCAGCTATGTCCTCGGCAATCGAATCGCAGGCGGCAACTCCAGCTTCCTGTCGATAGGCAACGCCAGCGCCTTCGGCGGTACCTTCGACGGCCTGGGCAACACCATCGATAATCTCGCCGTCTACGGCACCGGCGCCTACTCCGGCCTGTTCAGCGTCAACCGGGGCACCCTTCGCAACCTGAACCTGGAACGCATTTCCGCCGATGGAGCACGGGCCACCCACTACAACGTCCAGGTCGGTAGCCTGGCCGCCGTCAACCTCGGTCGCATCGACAATGTGAACGCCAGCGACATCCGTATCGCCGCGGCCTCGCAGCTGAACAGCCTCGGCGGGCTGGTCGCGCTGAACCTGGGCAGCATCGACAACGCCAGCGCCAGCGGCACGCTGGTCGGCAACCGCCAAACCTATGCTCTGGGCGGACTCGCAGCCGAAAACATCAGCACAGCCAGGGGCGTGGCCAGCATCTCCAACAGCCGGGCCGATTTTGCCATCTCCGGCCAGTTGAAGCACCATGCCAGCCACTACGGCGCGGGGGGCCTGGTAGGCAGGAACCGCGGCGGCCTCATCCGCAGCAGCGGCAGTCAGGGAACGCTGTCGCTGAGCGGTCACGGGATGAACCTGGGAGGACTGGTCGGATACAGCTCCGCCGGCGGACTGGCGGACGTATCCGCCTCCGTCGACGTCTCAGGCAACGGACAGCACGGCCTGTACGGAGGGCTCATCGGCCTCAACGTAAACAGTGGTATCGCCCACGCCACGGCCAGCGGCAAGGTCCGGGGCACAGACGCGGAAGCACTGGGCGGGCTGATCGGCCGGAACCTGAACGCGGCCATCAACAACGCCAGCGCCCATGGCGATGTCAGCCTGCAAGCCGGTCGCTACCTGGGAGGCCTGATCGGCCACAACCAGGCAGGCAACCTGGCCAACGTCAGTGCCAGCGGCAACCTGAGTGGTGGGTCGCTGCTTCAGGCCGGCGGCCTGATCGGTCTCAACGCCAATGCCTCGCTGGTCAATGCCTCCGCCAAGGGCAATGTCGCTACCCGCGGAGCAGAAGCGGTTGGCGGTCTGCTCGGCGAAAACCTGTACGGCTCCGTCATCAACGGTTCCGCCAGTGGCGAAGTCACCGACGGCAGCGGCAAAACCCTGGGTGGCCTGATAGGATCCAACCTCGGCGGCAATCATTCCAACCTGAAGGCCTCCGGGTGGGTAAACGCAGGGGCGAACAGTGACGTGGGAGGGCTGATCGGCCACAACCGGGGCGGCAACCACAGCACCCTGGCGGCATCCGGCAATGTCACCGGGGGCAAGGGCAGTCGCGTCGGCGGACTCGTCGGCTATAACGATGCCGCCTCGCTGACGAACGTCTCGGCTTCGGGCAACGTCAGCGCCAGTGGTTCCAGGGCCATCGGCGGGTTGATCGGCAGTGACCTGCGAGGTTCGCTGATGCTCGCCAGCAGTCATGGAATCGTGAACGACAAGACCGGCCACAACCTGGGAGGGTTGGTCGGCCGCGGTGAAAACACCTCGATCCGCTCCGCCAAGGCCAGCGGTGCGGTGAGCGGAGGCGCCGGGATCAGGGCCGGCGGACTGGTCGGCTCCCTGGAGGGCTGGCAGGCTCTCATCCTGGGGGGCTCGGCCGGCGGCGATGTGACGGCGGGCTACGACAGCTATATTGGCGGGCTGGTGGGCTTCAGCACCGCCACCATCAGCGGCGCTTCCGCTTCCGGCAAGGTCGGAGGCTCGGGTCTGCTGGGCGGCCTGGTCGCCTGGAACCAGGGGAATGTCATGGGTTCTTCGGCCAGCGGCAGGCTGGAGCCACAAATCCCCAACCAGATCCATGGCGGACTGATCGGCATCAATTTTGGCTGGCAGTCCTGGAACTCGGTATACGAGGCTGCGGCGACCGTTCCAATGATAGGTCGCCACTACAACCTGTGAATCGATTCTCCCGGTACCCGTACCGGGAGGCTTCCTGTTCGATGGAGCGGCCGGGCCTCAGGGCCCGCCGCCTCCAGACGCTCGATGAATGCCATGCGGGAAGGCCAGGCGTCGGAGAAACAGGGCTGGAAGAGCGGCCCCTCCTCCTTCCCACAGGCCAGCATTCGGAAAATAAGGGTACAGAAACGAAAAAGCCCACCTTCGCAGGTGGGCTTTTTCGTCTTGAATATGGTGGGTCGTGTAGGATTCGAACCTACGACCAATTGGTTAAAAGCCAACTGCTCTACCGACTGAGCTAACGACCCAAGTATGAGGTGGTCGGGGTAGAGAGATTCGAACTCCCGACATCCTGCTCCCAAAGCAGGCGCGCTACCGGACTGCGCTATACCCCGATTGGAAGTTGGCTCCGCGACCTGGACTCGAACCAGGGACCCAATGATTAACAGTCATTTGCTCTACCGACTGAGCTATCGCGGAACGTCTTTCTTCCAACCCTGGACGCTTCCGGTGTTGCTGGATTCGCGTCTCAGAGGCGCGCCATTTTACGGATGCGCGCGGGCATGTCAACCCTCTGATCCAAAAAGTTTTTCTTCTTTTTCCACGAGCGACAAAACGGCCCTTCCACTGCATGCGGCAGCGCTCTCGCGCCTACCGGACGCCCATGAAAAAGCCCCGCCGAAGCGGGGCTTTCCCTGTCCGCCCCCGAAGAGGTCAGGCGAAGACGATCTCGTCGCCTTCCACCTTCGCCGAGATACTGGCACCCGGCGCGAATTTGCCGGCCAGGATCAGTTGCGCCAGCGGGTTCTCGATCCAGCGCTGGATGGCCCGCTTCAGCGGGCGTGCGCCATAGACCGGGTCGAAGCCGACGGCGATCAGCTTGTCCAGCGCCTCCTGGCTCAGTTCCAGGCTCAGCTCGCGCTCGGCCAGGCGCTTGCGCAGGCGACCGAGCTGGATCTCGGCGATGCCGGCGATCTGCTCGCGAGCCAGCGGCTCGAATACCACCACTTCGTCGATCCGGTTGATGAATTCCGGACGGAAGTGCGCATTGACCGCGTCCATCACTGCGGCACGTTGCGCCTCGCGGTCGCCGGCCAGCTCCTGGATCTGTGCCGAACCGAGGTTGGAGGTCATCACCACCACGGTGTTGCGGAAGTCCACCGTACGCCCGTGACTGTCGGTCAGGCGTCCGTCCTCGAGCACCTGGAGGAGAATGTTGAATACATCCGGATGGGCCTTCTCCACCTCGTCCAGCAGCACCACCGAGTAAGGCTTGCGGCGGATCGCCTCGGTCAGGTAGCCGCCTTCCTCGAAGCCGACGTAGCCCGGAGGCGCGCCGATCAGGCGGGCCACCGAGTGTTTCTCCATGAACTCGGACATATCGATCCGCACCAGCGCCTCCTCGGTATCGAAGAGGAACTCGGCCAGCGCCTTGCACAACTCGGTCTTGCCCACCCCGGTCGGGCCGAGGAAGAGGAACGAGCCGCTCGGCCGGTTCGGATCGGCGAGGCCGGCGCGCGAACGGCGCACGGCGTTGGACACGGCGACTACCGCCTCGTCCTGGCCGATCACTCGCCGATGCAGCTCCTGCTCCATGCGCAGCAGCTTCTCGCGCTCGCCCTCGAGCATCTTCGACACCGGGATACCGGTCCACTTGGAAACCACTTCGGCGATTTCCTCGTCGGTCACCTTGTTGCGCAGCAACTGGTTCTCGGTCTTGCCGTGCTGGTCGACCATCTGCAGGCTGCGTTCCAGGTCCGGGATGGTCTGGTACTGGATGCGCGCCATGCTCTCGAGGTCGCCCTTGCGCCGCGCCGCCTCCATCTCCTGCTTGGCCTGCTCGATCTTCTGCTGGATCTGCGCCGAGCCCTGCACCTCGGCCTTCTCGGACTTCCAGATCTCCTCGAGGTCGGCGTATTCGCGCTCGAGCTTGACGATATCCTCCTCCAGCTTGGCCAAGCGCTTCCTGGTGGCTTCGTCGTCTTCCTTCTTCAGCGCCTCGCGCTCGATCTTCAGCTGGATCAGGCGACGGTCGAGACGATCCAGTTCCTCCGGCTTGGAGTCGATCTCCATGCGGATGCGGCTGGCGGCCTCGTCGATCAGGTCGATGGCCTTGTCCGGCAGTTGCCGATCGGTGATGTAGCGGTGCGACAGCTTGGCCGCGGCGATGATCGCGCCGTCAGTGATGCTCACCCCATGGTGCACTTCATAGCGTTCCTTGAGACCACGGAGGATGGCGATGGTGTCTTCCTCGCTCGGTTCGTCCACCAGCACCTTCTGGAAGCGGCGCTCCAGCGCGGCATCCTTCTCGATGTACTGGCGATACTCGTCGAGGGTAGTAGCACCGACGCAGTGCAGCTCGCCGCGCGCCAGAGCCGGCTTGAGCATGTTGCCGGCGTCCATGGCACCTTCCGCCTTGCCGGCACCGACCATGGTGTGCAGTTCGTCGATGAACAGGATGACCCGGCCTTCCTGCTTGCCCAGTTCGTTGAGGACTGCCTTCAGGCGTTCCTCGAACTCGCCGCGGAACTTGGCACCGGCGATCAGCGCCCCCATGTCCAGGGCCAGCAGGCGCTTGTCCTTGAGGCCGTCCGGCACTTCGCCGTTGATGATGCGCTGGGCCAGGCCCTCGACGATGGCGGTCTTGCCGACGCCGGGTTCGCCGATCAGCACCGGGTTGTTCTTGGTCCGCCGCTGCAGGACCTGGATGGTCCGGCGGATCTCGTCGTCGCGACCGATCACCGGGTCGAGCTTGCCTTCCTCGGCGCGCTTGGTCATGTCGACGGTGTACTTGTCCAGCGCCTGGCGCGACTCCTCGACGTTCGGGTCGTTCACCGCTTCGCCGCCACGCAGGTTGGCCACGGCATTCTCCAGCGCCTTGCGCGACACGCCCTGGCCGAGCAGCAGCTTGCCGAGCCTGGTGTTCTCGTCCATCGCGGCCAGCAATACCAGCTCGCTGGAGATGAACTGGTCGCCCTTCTGCTGGGCCAGGCGGTCAGCCTGGTTGAGCAGGCGTGCGAGATCCTGGGACAGGTTCACGTCGCCGGTCGGGCTCTGGATCTTCGGCAGCGCGTCGAGTTCTTTGTTGAGGCCGCTGCGCAGGGCGGCGATATCGAAGCCGACCTGCATCAGCAGGGGCTTGATCGAACCGCCTTGCTGCTCGAGCAGGGCGGAAAGCAGGTGCACCGGCTCGATGGCCGGATGGTCATGGCCAACGGCCAGGGACTGGGCGTCGGAGAGCGCCAGTTGCAGCTTGCTGGTCAAACGGTCTATTCGCATGGGTCGTCCTTCCTTCTATAGAGCGGGCCGGAACGATGGGTGTCCCTGATGAAGAAAAGCCCGCCGAGATGACTCAGTAGATAAGGGCGATTTTCCGCGGTTCAAGCGACCGGACCGTGACATCGGTCAGTTGCCGCCGGATAACCTGCGCGGGCCTAGTCCTGGAGCCAGACCAGGCTGGCAAAACGGCCGGTACGCGACGAGCGGCGGTAGGAATAGAAGCGCGCGGTATCGCTGAAGGTGCAGAAGCCACCGCCATGCACGGCGGTGACGCCATGGGCGCCCAGGCGGATCCGCGCGAGTCGGTAGATGTCGGCCATGAAGCGGCCCGGATTGGCGCTAGGTACGAAAGCCGAGCGCGCCTCGGCGTGCGCAGCGACGAATGCATCGCGGACCTCGCCGCCGACCTCGAAGGCCTGCGGGCCGATCGCCGGCCCCAGCCAGACCAGCAGTTCGTCGCCGGGCACGCCCAGGCTGTCCACCGTCGCCTCCAGCACGCCCGCCGCCAGCCCGCGCCAGCCGGCATGGGCCGCGGCCACGCGGGTGCCCGAGCGGTCGCAGAACAACGCCGGCAGGCAGTCGGCGGTCATGATCGTACAGGCAACGCCCGGCATCGCGCTCCAGCTGGCGTCGGCCCTCGGCACCCGGCTCGGGTCGGCCTCCACCACCGTCACTCCGTGCACCTGTTCCAACCAGCTCGGCCGGCATTCCAGGCGCTCGGTCAGGCGTCGGCGGTTTTCTTCCACGGCGCGCGGATCGTCGTCGACGTGGGCGCCAAGGTTCAGACTGTCGAAGGGTGCCTGGCTGACCCCGCCACTGCGCGTGGTCACGCAGGCCCGCACACGGGCCGGCGCCGGCCAGTCGGGGGTCAGCCAGGCGTTCATCCGACGAACGCCTCGCGATCCTGGCGCAACAGGCTGAGCAGCCAGAGGAAGTCTTCCGGCAGCGGCGACTCCCACTTCATGCGCACGCCGGTGGCCGGGTGATCCAGTTCGAGGAAGCGCGCGTGCAGCGCCTGCCGGGGGAACTCACGAAGAGTCTGGACCAGGGTCTGGCTGGCCACCGGGGGAATCCTGAAGCGCCCACCGTAGACCGGATCGCCGACCAGGGGATAGCCGATATGGCTCATGTGCACGCGGATCTGGTGGGTACGCCCGGTCTCCAGCTTGACCCGAGTATGGGTGTGCGCACGGAAGCGTTCCAGCACGCGGTAATGGCTGACCGCCACCTTGCCGGCGTCGACCACCGCCATCTTCTGCCGCTGCACGCCATGCCGTCCGATCGGCGCATCGATGGTGCCGCCGGAGGTGATCACGCCGATCACGATCGCCTCGTAGATGCGGCTGACCGACCGTGCCTGCAGTTGCGCCACCAGCTTGGTGTGGGCCTCCAGCGTCTTGGCCACCACCATCAGGCCGGTCGTGTCCTTGTCCAGGCGGTGGACGATCCCGGCGCGCGGCACATTGGCGATGTCCGGGACATGGTAGAGCAAGGCATTCAGCAGGGTGCCGTCCTGATGGCCGGCAGCCGGATGGACCACCAGGCCGGCGGGCTTGTCGATCACCAGGATGTGCTCGTCCTCGTAGACGATTTCCAGCTCGATGTCCTGTGCGAGCCACTCGCCCTGGGCTTCCTGCTCGGCCTCCAGGACCAGTTGCGCGCCGCTGTGGACGATGTCGCGCGGGCGCAGCACGGCGCCGTCGACGGTCAGGCGACCGTCCTTGATCCAGCCGGCCAGACGGGAGCGGGAGTGTTCGGGAAAAAGCTGGGCGGCGATCTGGTCGAGACGCTGGCCACCCAGCTCGAACGGCACCTCGGCCGCGCGTTGAATCATATCGGACATGAGTAGGAGACGATGCTCAGCGCGGCTTTTGGAATCGGCTACGCGCTGTGGTTAAATACGGGGTCTTTGTCCCAGGGGGTGCCTGGGGCGCCAATCATAACAGACGGTTGAGGCCAAGCCGACCGTCCCAGGGACGCAAGCCGCCATGCAAGTGAAACACCTGCTGCTGATCGCCATCCTCGCCCTCACCGCAGCCTGCTCCTCGAACAAGGAGACTGTCGACGAGAACCTGAGCGAGAGCCAGCTGTACCAGCAGGCGCAGGACGACCTCAACAACAAGAGCTACAACAGCGCCGTCACCAAGCTGAAAGCCCTCGAGTCGCGCTATCCCTTCGGCCGCTACGCCGAGCAGGCCCAGCTCGAGCTGATCTACGCCAACTACAAGAACATGGAGCCCGAAGCCGCCCGCGCCGCCGCCGAACGCTTCATCCGCCTGCATCCGCAGCACCCCAACGTCGACTACGCCTACTACCTCAAGGGCCTGTCCTCCTTCGACCAGGACCGCGGCCTGCTGGCGCGCTTCCTGCCGCTGGACATGACCAAGCGCGACCCGGGCGCCGCCCGCGACTCCTTCAACGAGTTCGCCCAGCTCACCAGCCGCTTCCCCAACAGCCGCTACGCCCCGGACGCCAAGGCGCGCATGGTGTACCTGCGCAACCTGCTGGCGGCCTACGAAGTGCACGTCGGCCACTACTACCTGAAGCGCCAGGCCTATGTCGCCGCCGCCAACCGCGGTCGCTACGTGGTGGAGAACTTCCAGGAAACCCCGGCAGTCGGCGATGGCCTGGCGATCATGGTCGAAGCCTACCGTCGCCTGGGTCTCGACGACCTGGCCAGCACCAGCCTGGAAACCCTCAAGCTGAACTATCCGGATAACGCCAGCCTCAAGGATGGCGAGTTCGTCGCCCGCGAAAGCGAGGCCGACACCCGCTCCTGGCTGGCCAAGGCCACCCTGGGCCTGATCGAGGGCGGCGAGCCGCCGCCGCACATGGAAACCCAGGCCGCCAAGGACGTGATCAAGCAGTACGAGGATGCCGAGCGGGAGATCCCCGCCGAACTGAAGCCGGAAAACCAGGATCACAGCGCCGACGACGAGAAGCCGGAGAGCGATGACGACGAAGACTCCGGCCGCTCCTGGTGGAGCTACATGACCTTCGGTCTCTTCGACTGATCGCACGAAACACCGAAGGGAGGCGCAGGCCTCCCTTCTTTTTGCCCGCCGCCATGCCTCTCCCAGCGCCAAACGCCGCACAGCCTGGACCTTCCCGGCTGGGATCGAGCCGGCGGCTTGGCTAAACTGCAGCTTTCTCCAGCCTCCGAGATCACCATGGGCCTTTTCCGCCTCCTGTTCTGGATCGCCCTGATCGCCATCGCGTTCTGGCTCTGGCGTCGCTTTACCCGTCCCACTCCGCGCCAGCAGCAACGTCCGCAGGACGAGCCGAGCGCATCGCCGATGGTCCGCTGCGCCCATTGCGGCGTCCACGTGCCGCAGGCCAACGCCCTCGCCCACGAACAACGCTGGTATTGCAGCCAGGCGCACCTGCGCCAGGACCAGGGCGACCGTGCGCGCTGAACGGCTACGGCTGAGCGAGGAGCAGGGGCAACGCATCCTCCGTCTGTACCACCTGTACCGCCTGACCATCGGCCTGGTACTGGTCCTGCTGATCTCCAGCGAACTGGAAGATCAGGTCCTCAAGCTCGTCCACCCTGAACTGTTCCATGTCGGCAGTTGGTGCTACCTGGTCTTCAACATCCTGGTCGCGCTGTTCCTGCCGCCGTCACGGCAATTGCTGCCGATCTTCATCCTCGCGCTCACCGACGTACTGATGCTTTGCGGCCTGTTCTACGCAGGTGGCGGCGTACCCAGCGGCATCGGCAGCCTGCTGGTGGTGGCGGTGGCCATTGCCAACATCCTGCTGCGCGGGCGCATCGGCCTGGTCATCGCGGCGGCGGCCAGCCTCGGCCTGCTCTACCTGACCTTCTTCCTCAGCCTGAGCAGTCCGGACGCCACCAACCACTACGTCCAGGCCGGCGGCCTCGGCACCCTGTGCTTCGCCGCCGCGCTGGTGATCCAGGCTCTGGTGCGGCGCCAGGAGCAGACCGAAACGCTGGCCGAAGAACGCGCCGAGACGGTCGCCAACCTGGAGGAACTCAACGCATTGATCCTGCAGCGCATGCGCACCGGCATCCTCGTGGTCGATAGCCGTCAGGCCATCCTCCTCGCCAACCAGGCCGCCCTCGGCCTGCTCAGGCAGGACGACGTGCAGGGCGCCAGCCTGGGCCGCCACAGCCCGATGCTGATGCACTGCATGAAGCAATGGCGCCTGAATCCCAGCCTCCGTCCGCCGACGCTCAAGGTGGTGCCGGATGGCCCGACGGTGCAACCCAGCTTTATCAGCCTCAACCGCGAAGACGACCAGCACGTGCTGATCTTCCTCGAAGACATTTCGCAGATCGCCCAGCAGGCGCAGCAGATGAAGCTGGCCGGTCTCGGCCGCCTGACCGCCGGCATCGCCCATGAGATCCGCAACCCGCTGGGCGCGATCAGCCACGCCGCCCAACTGCTGCAGGAGTCAGAGGAACTGGATGCCCCGGACCGACGCCTGACGCAGATCATCCAGGACCAGTCGAAGCGGATGAACCTGGTCATCGAGAACGTCCTGCAGCTCTCCCGTCGCCGCCAGGCCGAACCGCAGCAGCTCGACCTGAAGGAGTGGCTTCAGCGGTTCGTCGACGAATATCCCGGCAGGCTGCGCAACGACAGCGAACTGCACCTGCAGCTCGGTGCCGGCGACATCCAGACCCGCATGGACCCACACCAGTTGAACCAGGTGCTGAGCAACCTGGTGCAGAACGGTCTTCGCTACAGCGCCCAGGCGCACGGGCGCGGCCAGGTCTGGCTGAGCCTCGCGCGCGACCCGGAGAGCGACCTGCCGGTGCTGGAAGTCATCGACGACGGTCCCGGCGTACCGGCGGACAAACTGAACAACCTGTTCGAACCCTTCTTTACTACAGAAAGCAAAGGCACCGGCCTGGGCCTCTATCTCTCCCGCGAACTCTGCGAGAGCAACCAGGCACGGATCGACTACCGCAATCGCGAGGAAGGCGGCGGCTGCTTCCGCATCACCTTCGCCCACCCGCGCAAACTCAGCTGACGGAAGCCGCACGCATGAGCCGACAAAAAGCCCTGATCGTCGACGATGAACCGGATATCCGCGAACTGCTGGAAATCACTCTCGGCCGCATGAAGCTGGACACCCGCAGCGCCCGCAACGTCAAGGAAGCCCGCGAGTTGCTGGCCCGCGAGCCGTTCGACCTGTGCCTCACCGACATGCGCCTGCCGGACGGCAGCGGCCTCGATCTGGTCCAGTACATCCAGCAGCGCCATCCACAGACCCCGGTGGCCATGATCACCGCGTACGGCAGCCTGGACACCGCGATCCAGGCGCTCAAGGCCGGTGCCTTCGACTTCCTCACCAAACCGGTCGACCTCGGTCGCTTGCGGGAGCTGGTGGCAACCGCCCTGCGCTTGCGCAACCCGGAAGCCGAGGAAGCGCCGGTGGACAACCGCCTGCTCGGCGAGTCGCCGCCGATGCGCGCCCTGCGCAACCAGATCGGCAAGCTGGCGCGCAGCCAGGCGCCGGTCTACATCAGTGGCGAGTCCGGTAGCGGCAAGGAGCTGGTGGCGCGCCTGATCCACGAGCAGGGGCCACGTATCGAGCGGCCGTTCGTGCCGGTGAACTGCGGCGCGATTCCCTCCGAACTGATGGAAAGCGAGTTCTTCGGCCACAAGAAAGGCAGCTTCACTGGCGCTATCGAAGACAAGCAGGGCCTGTTCCAGGCCGCCAGCGGCGGCACCCTGTTCCTCGACGAAGTCGCCGACCTGCCGATGGCCATGCAGGTCAAACTGCTCCGTGCGATCCAGGAAAAGGCCGTGCGCGCGGTCGGCGGCCAGCAGGAGGTCGCCGTCGACGTGCGCATCCTCTGCGCCACCCACAAGGACCTCGCCGCCGAAGTCGGCGCCGGGCGCTTCCGCCAGGACCTCTACTACCGCCTCAACGTCATCGAGCTGCGCGTACCACCGCTGCGCGAACGCCGCGAGGACATCCCGCTGCTCGCCGAACGCATCCTCAAGCGCCTGGCCGGCGACACCGGCCTGCCGGCCGCCAGGCTGACCGGCGACGCACAGGAAAAGCTGAAGAACTACCGCTTCCCGGGCAACGTCCGCGAGCTGGAAAACATGCTGGAGCGCGCCTATACCCTGTGCGAAGACGACCAGATCCAGCCTCACGACCTGCGCCTGGCCGATGCGCCGGGTGCCAGCCAGGAAGGCGCCGCGAGCCTGAGCGAAATCGACAACCTCGAGGACTACCTGGAAGACATCGAGCGCAAGCTGATCATGCAGGCACTCGAGGAGACCCGCTGGAACCGCACCGCCGCGGCCCAGCGCCTGGGCCTGACGTTCCGCTCGATGCGCTACCGCCTGAAAAAGCTGGGCATCGACTGAAAGTGAAAAGGCCTGTCCGAAGACAGGCCTTTTGGTTTTCGCTCCTCAGAGGCGACCAGCCGGGGCGTAGGGGGCCGGGTCGATGATCGGTTCCCGCCCGCTCATGAGATCCGCCAGCAGACGGCACGACGCCGGCGCCAGGACCAGCCCGTTGCGGTAGTGCCCGGTATTCAGCCAGAGCCCGTCGAAGCCAGGCACCGGACCGATATAGGGGATGCCTTCGGGAGAGCCCGGGCGCAACCCTGCCCAGTGGGCCACCGGCTGCATGTCCGCCAGTTCCGGCAACAGTTCTGCCGCAGACGCCCTGAGGCTTTCCTGCGCCTCGTCGGTCGGCGTCTTGTCGAAGCCCGAATGTTCCAAGGTGCTGCCGATCAGGATGTGGCCGTCGCGCCGCGGAATCGCGTAGCGCCCCTTGGCCAGCACCATGCGCGGCAGGAAATCCGCCGCGCACTTGTAGAGGATCATCTGACCTTTCACCGGTACCACGGGCAGTTCCAGGCCAAGCGGCTTCAACAACTCGCCGCTCCAGGCGCCCGCCGCCAGCAGCACCTTGTCGCCACGGATCTCGCCACGCGAAGTCGCCACGCCGACCACTCGATCGCCGTCGCGCAACCAGCCGCGCACCTCCGTCTGTTCATGCAGTTCGAGATTGGCGAATTGTTGCAGGGATGCCCGCAATGAGCGCGCCAGGCGAGGATTGCGCACATTGGCCACGCCCGACATGTAGACCGCCCGCTGGAAGCCTGCGCCCAGCCCGGGCACCGCCGCGTAGGCCTCCTCGATCGGCACGTCCCTCAACGGCCGGGTGTGGTTGCGTGCCCACTGCAGTGCCTCGGTCTGGTCGTCCAGGTCCAGCCAGTACAGGCCAACGGTATGGACCTCGGGATCGAGCCCGGTCTCGTCGAGCAAACGCTGCCCCAGGGCCGGGTAGAAGTCCTGCGACCAGTGCGCCAGGGCGGTCACCGCCGGGCTGTAGCGCCACGGATAGAGCGGCGAGACGATCCCGCCTCCCGCCCAGGATGCCTCACGCCCACTCTCGCCCCGCTCCACCAGGGTCACCCGCAGTCCGGCGAGCGCCAGCTCCCGGGCGGTCAACAGGCCGATGACGCCAGCGCCCACTACCACAACTCTTTCCGACACCAGGGCCTCCACGATCACACAGGGGTTGCAGAAAAGTCGGTCATACGCCTCATCCCGCAGCTGATTGAGGCAACGGGGAAAATCCGGCGAGATACGACCGTCGCGGAATGATACGAGCAAAAGGACCGCCTGCCATGGTCGAAAGGTCGCAGAGAGCGTTGACGCTCACCGAGCTGCTGTTTGCGCTGGTTCTGCTGGGAATACTGGGAAGCCTGGCGCTGCCTGGGATGGCAGCCTGGCTGGACGGCAATCGCGAGCGAAGTGTGTTGCACGAGCTGAGCGCGAGCATCCAGCTGGGCAGAACCCATGCCGTCGCCTACCAGCGCCCGGTGACGCTCTGTCCGTCGACCGATGGCCGTCACTGCGGCAGCGACTGGGGAGAGGGCTGGCTGCTTGCGGAAGACGGTGGGGAACGGCTTCTCGTGGGACGCGCGCTTGCAAAGAAGGAAAGGCTCCGCTGGAACCGTTCGAACCGCCTCAGGTTCCTCCCCAGCGGCCAGCTCAACATTCACAACGGGCGGTTTCTGCTCTGCGGAAGGCATACCGTTGCCTGGCAACTGATCCTCAACCGGCAGGGCCGGCTCCGTACCGCGAGCGCCAGGGAGAACCGGGAGAAACGTGAGCTATGCAGCACTTCCGGATGATCATGGACCAGTTGTCCTGCCCCACGGGCCGACCGTCAACGACCGCAAGACGCTCCCAGGCCCGTTTGGCATGCTTTCCAGGCGTAGACCCCCTGGAGCAACCGCATGTCATATCGTTCCAACTCGACCGGCTTCACCCTGATCGAGTTGCTGATCATCGTCGTCCTGCTGGCCATCATGGCGAGCTTCGCCATTCCGAACTTCAAGCAGCTGACAGAACGCAACGAACTGCAGAGCGCCGCCGAGGAACTCAATGCGATGCTGCAGTACGCTCGCAGCGAAGCCGTGTCCCAGAGGCGCGCGATCAGCATCCAGGCGCTGAAGGACAAGGACTGGGGCAAGGGCCTGAGCATAGGTGTCCTGGCCTCAGGCTCGATCGCCGCGCCCCTGCGCAAACACGACGGCTTCCGTGCCGCCACGCTGACAGCGAAGGAAAAGAGCGCCGTGGAACATCTGACCTTCACGGCCAACGGTACCCTCGTACCGCCAACGGAACGAACCTTCGCCATCTGCCAGAACGGCAAGACCGACGGGGGCCGCGTGCTGAGCATCAGCCAGGCCGGCCGGATCCAACTCGAACCTTCCTCCAAGGCGCCCCAGTCATGCTATTGAAATCGCGACACAGGTCGCTGCACCAATCCGGCTTCAGCATGATCGAAGTGCTGGTCGCCCTGCTGCTTATCAGCATCGGCGTGCTGGGCATGATCGCCATGCAGGGCAAGACCATCCAGTACACCGCCGACTCGGTCGAGCGCAACAAGGCAGCCATGCTCGGCAGCAACCTGCTGGAAAGCATGCGGGCGAGCCCGAAGGCGCTGTACGACGTCAAGGACCAGATGGCCACGCAATCCGACTTCTTCAAGGCCAAGGGGTCGGCGTTCCCCACCGCGCCGTCCTCCTGCACGCCATTGCCCGACGCGATCAAGGACCGCCTGGGATGCTGGGCGGAACAGGTGAAGAACGAACTGCCAGGCGCTGGCGACCTGCTGAAGAGCGACTACTACATCTGCCGCAGCTCGAAGCCGGGCGACTGCGACGGCAAGGGCTCCATGCTGGAAATCCGCCTTGCCTGGCGCGGCAAGCAAGGCGCCTGCGTCAACGCCGCCGACAGCAGCGCCGACACCTCCCTCTGCTACTACACCCTCAGGGTCGAGCCATGAGCATGAACAACCGCTCCCGACGGCAATCGGGCCTGTCCATGATCGAACTACTGGTGGCCCTCGCCATCAGCAGCTTCCTGATTCTCGGGATTACCCAGATCTACCTGGACAACAAGCGCAACTACCTGTTCCAGCAAGGCCAGGCAGGCAACCAGGAAAACGGACGCTTCGCCATGATGTTCCTGGACCAGCAACTGGCCAAGGTGGGTTTCCGTAGGCGTGCGGACGACCCCAACGAGTTTGCCTTCCCGGCGCAGCAGAAAACCGCCTATTGCGAGGCATTCAAAGCCGGCTCGACTCTGGTGCCCGCCGTGGTCAAGGCCGGCCAGAGCGGATTCTGCTACCGCTATCAACCGGCGCCAGGCGAAGCCTACGACTGCGAAGGCAACTCGCTCACCCCCCCTAGCGATCCCTTCGCTACCGCCCAGGCCATCACCGCACGCGTTCTGTTCGTTCCCGCGACCGCCGATGTCCCCGGCAGCCTCGCCTGCTCCGCGCAGACAATCAAGGAAAAAGGCCAGGAGATCGTCAGCGGCCTGGTCGACTTCAAGCTCGAGTACGGCGTCGGCCCGACCATGGCCGGCAAACGCGAGGTGGAAAGCTTCGTCGAACAGGCCAACATCGCCGACCGTCCGGTGCGTGCCCTGCGCTACTCCGCGCTGATGGCCAGCGACAAGAACCTGCGCCAGGGCGACAGCAAGACCCTGGACGATTGGATCACGCTCTACCCCTCGTCCAAGACCAGCCTGCAAGGCAACGACAAGGACCGCCTCTACCAGATCGCCAAGGGCAGCCAGACACTCAGGAATCTCGTGCCATGAACAACTTCCCTGCACAACAGCGCGGCGCCACGCTGGTCATCGCCCTGGCGATCCTGGTGATCGTCACCCTGCTGGCGGTCTCGAGCATGCGCGAAGTGGTACTGGAAAGCCGCATCACCGGCAACGTCATCGAACAGACTCGCTTGCAGAACGCCGCCGAGTCCGGACTCCGCGAAGGCGAGCGGCGCTTCGTCAACACCCTGCGTCCGCCGGAGCCCGGCACCGGTTGTACGGCCGACAACGTGGCCCGCCCCTGCCTGCTGGACCTCGCCGCGCTGAACCTGAAGCTGGCGGACACCCACCAGAATCCGGTCGGCGTGCTGAAGGGCATCGCCAATACCTGGATGAGTTACCGCGGCAGCGACATCAGCAGCGCGACCACCGCGGGCACGCTCTACAGCGTGCAGTGGAACAACCTGCCCATTCCCTCGGGCGGCCAGGTCAACGAAGCGGAAAGCCCCGAATACGGCAACCTGATGCGCGGCATCGGCACCTTCTACTACGAGACCAATAGCGTCGCGCGCAACCAGACCAACAGCGAAACCGTCCTGCAGACCGTTCTCGCCCGTCTCTATACCAACTGATCGAGCCTCGCATGAAATCGGTACTCCACCAGATCGGCAAGACCTCGCTGGCAGCCGCGCTCAGCGGCGCCGTCCTGCTCTCCGCCCAGACCACCCACGCCGCCGCCCTGTCGGTCAGCCAGCAGCCGCTGATGCTGATCCAGGGCGTCGCCCCGAACATGCTGGTGACTCTCGACGACTCGGGCAGTATGGCTTATGCCTATGCACCGGATAGCCTGGTCAACAGCCGCAACAACGTCTATTTCGCGTCGAACAGCTACAACCCGATGTACTTCGACCCGAATACCCAGTACAAGCTGCCGAAAAAGGTGACCCTTTCCAATGGCCAGATCCAGGTGCAGGACTATTCCAAGCCCAGCTTCACCGCGGCATGGCGCAACGGTTTCACTCAGGAAGGCCGGGTAAACCTTTCCCGTGACTACAGGCCAACGGTGCAGTACCAGGGCGGATCGGGAGCAGGCACCGAGTCCAGCATCGACTGGTACGGGGCTCCTGCCTTCTACTACCAATACAGCGGGGGCCGCGGTTGCAGCCTCACCACTTCGAGTTGCTACACCCGTGTGGAAATCAGCGGCGCGGCCCAGCAGCAGAACTTCGCCAACTGGTACTCCTTCTATCGTACCCGCGCCCTGGCCACCCAGACCGCCGCTAACCTGGCGTTCTACAGCCTGCCTGAAAACGCCCGGATCAGTTGGCAACTACTGAACAGTTCCTCGTGCCTGATCGGCAGTGGCTCCAGTAACTGTTACAACAACTACCTGAGAGACTTCACCGGGCAACATCGGGTGAACTTCTTCAACTGGCTGGAGAACCTGTCGGTCGGAGGTGGTACTCCGCTGCGTCAGGCCATGACTCGAGCAGGGGAGTTTCTCAAGAAGACCGGCGTCAACGGCCCCTATGCCTATCGACCTGGTACCCAGACCTCGCCGGAATACAGCTGCCGTGGCAGCTATCACATTCTGATGACCGATGGTCTTTGGAACAACGACTCGGCCAGCGTAGGCAATGCCGACAGCACGAGTCGTAGCCTCCCCGATGGCAAGAGCTACAGCAGCCAGACGCCTTACAGGGATGCTGCGTCCAATACCCTGGCCGACCAGGCCTTCCATTACTGGGCCACCGATGCCCGGCCGGATATCGACGACAATATCAAGCCGTACATTCCCTACCCGGACCAGGCCAATCCCTCGGCGGAGTACTGGAATCCGCGCAACGATCCGGCGACCTGGCAGCACATGGTGACCTATACCCTGGGCCTGGGCCTGACCACCAGCCTCACCAGCCCGAAGTGGGAGGGTTCCACCTACTCCGGCGGCTATGACGAAATCGCCGCCGGGCGCCTCAGCTGGCCGAACGCTTCGAATAACCATAGCAACAACGTCTATGACCTGTGGCACGCCGCAGTGAACTCCCGGGGCGAGTTCTTCAGCGCCGACTCGCCGGACCAACTGGTCGCGGCCTTCCAGGACATCCTCAACCGAATTTCGGGCAAGGACCTGCCGGCATCCCGCCCCGCCATCAGCTCGTCCCTGCAGGAAGACGACACTGGCGACAAGCTGACCCGCTTCGCCTACCAGACCAGCTTCGCCAGCGACAAGAACTGGGCTGGCGACCTGACCCGCTACAGCCTGACCACCCAGGACAAGGCCACCGTGCAGACCAAGCTGTGGAGCGCGCAGAGCATCCTCGACGCGATGCCCAACGGTGGAGCTGGCCGCAAGATCATGATGGCCGGATCCGGTACCTCGGGCCTCAAGGAGTTCACCTGGGGCAGCCTCAGCGCCGACCAGCAGCGGCAGTTGAACCGCGATCCGGACCGCAACGATGTCGCCGACACCAAGGGCCAGGACCGCGTGGCCTTCCTGCGCGGCGATCGCAGCAAGGAGAACAGCGACAACTTCCGCACCCGCAACTCGATCCTCGGCGATATCATCAACTCCTCGCCGGCGACGGTCGGCAAGGCCCAGTACCTGACCTACCTGGCCCAGCCGATCGAGCCCAGCGGCAACTACTCCACGTTCGCAGAAGCACAGAAAACCCGTGCCCCGCGGGTATACGTCGGCGCCAACGACGGCATGCTGCACGGTTTCGATACCGACGGTAACGAGACCTTCGCCTTCATCCCAAGCGCGGTCTTCGAGAAGCTCCACAAGTTGACCGCCCGCGGCTACCAGGGCGGCGCCCACCAGTTCTACGTCGACGGCTCGCCGGTGGTCGCCGACGCCTTCTTCGGCGGCGCCTGGCATACCGTGCTGATCGGCAGCCTGCGCGCCGGCGGCAAGGGCCTGTTCGCCCTCGACGTGACCGATCCCGCCAACATCAAGCTGCTCTGGGAAATCGGCGTGGACCAGGAGCCCGACCTTGGCTACAGCTTCCCCAAACCCACGGTCGCCCGGCTGCACAACGGCAAGTGGGCTGTGGTCACCGGAAACGGTTATTCCAGCCTGAACGACAAGGCCGCGCTGCTGATCATCGACCTGGAGACCGGGGCCATCACCCGCAAACTGGAAGTCACCGGCAGGACCGGCGTACCCAACGGCCTATCCAGCCCTCGCCTGGCAGACAACAACAGCGACGGCGTAGCCGACTACGCCTACGCCGGCGACCTGCAAGGCAACCTCTGGCGCTTCGACCTGATCGCCGGCAAGGTCAACCAGGACGATCCGTTCAGCCGAGCCAACGACGGCCCGGCGGTGGCCTCGAGCTTCAGGGTGTCTTTCGGTGGCCAGCCGCTCTATTCGGCAGTCGACTCCGCCGGCGCGGCGCAAGCGATCACCGCCGCGCCCTCGCTGGTTCGCCATCCGACACGCAAGGGCTACATCGTGATCTTCGGTACCGGCAAGTATTTCGAGAACGCCGACGCCCGGGCCGATACCAGCCGCGCCCAGACGCTCTACGGCATCTGGGACCAGCAAACCAAGGGCGAAGCCGCGGGCAGCACACCCCGACTGACGCGCGGCAACCTGCAGCAGCAGACACTGGACCTCCAGGCCGACTCGACCTTCGCCTCGACCGCTCGCACCATTCGCATCGCCAGTCAGAACCCGGTCAACTGGCTGAACAATGACGGCAGCACCAAGCAGTCCGGCTGGTATCTGGACTTCATGGTCAACGGCACCCTGAAGGGCGAGATGCTGATCGAGGACATGATCGCCATCGGCCAGGTGGTGCTGCTGCAAACCATCACCCCGAACGATGACCCCTGTGCCGACGGCGCCAGCAACTGGACCTATGGCCTCGATCCCTATACCGGCGGTCGCACCAGCTTCACCGTGTTCGACCTGGCACGCCAGGGCGTCGTGGACTCGAAATCCGACTACAGCTACAACAAGCAGAACGTCGCGGTATCCGGTACCGAGCAGAAAGGCCTGGGAGGCTTGACGCTGAGCACCAACGAACAGGGCAATCCGGAAGTCTGCTCCTCGGGCGAATGCCTGACCGTGAACCCCGGTCCGAACACCCGTGGCCGCCAGAACTGGCGCCCCATCGAAGGAAAGAACTGATATGAAAGTGCTGCCTATGCTGCTGGCCCTGGCCGTTCCCGGCCTCTGCTGGGCCGAAGATCCCCAGACCTTCGAAGGCGCTGGCGTGGTCTTCGAAGTCCAGGTCGAGAAGAACCTGGTGGACATCGACCACCGGCTCTACCGCCTGCCCAACAGCACCGTCAGGAACGGCATGCCCAGCCTGTTCCAGGTCAAGCCGGGCTCCGTGGTGTCCTACTCTGGCACCGTCAGCCAGCCGTGGTCCACCATCACCGATATCTACATTCACAAACAGATGAGCGAACAGGAGCTGGCCGAGATGATCGAGAAAGAACAGCCCCGCCAGGACGGGGAGGAGCAGCCCCGATGAGGACAAGACAGAAGGGCTTCACGTTGCTGGAAATGGTGGTGGTAGTGGCGGTGATCGGCATCCTCCTCGGCATCGCCATTCCCAGTTACCAGAACTACGTGATCCGCTCCAACCGCACCGAGGGCCAGGCCCTGCTCTCGGACGCGGCCGCGCGCCAGGAACGCTACTACTCGCAGAACCCCGGGGTCGGCTACACCAAGGACGTGGCCAAGCTGGGCATGAGTTCGGCCAACTCGCCGAACAACCTGTACAACCTCACCATAGCGACGCCCACCAGCACCACCTATACCCTGACCGCCACGCCGATCAACTCGCAGACCCGCGACAAGACCTGCGGCAAGCTGACCCTCAATCAGCTCGGCGAACGCGGCGCAGCCGGCAAGACCGGCAACAACAGCACCGTCAACGACTGCTGGCGCTGAAACGAAAGAGCCCCTCTACGAGAGGGGCTCTTTCATTGCGCACGGTTCACAAAGCCTTGACCCGCAGTTCCTTGGGCATCGAGAAGGTAATGTTCTCCTCCCGCCCCTCCAGTTCCTGCTCCTCCGACGCCCCCCACTCGCGTAGCTGGGCGATCACGCCGCGCACCAGCACTTCCGGCGCGGAAGCGCCTGCGGTGATTCCGATGCGACGCACACCGTCGAACCAGCCGCGTTGCATGTCCTCGGCGCCGTCGATCAGGTAGGCCGGCGTGCCCATCCGCTCGGCGAGTTCGCGCAGGCGGTTGGAGTTGGAACTGTTGGGGCTGCCCACCACCAGGACCATGTCGCACTGGTCGGCCAGTTCCTTCACGGCATCCTGGCGGTTCTGGGTGGCATAGCAGATGTCGTTCTTGCGCGGTCCCTGGATCTGCGGGAACTTGGCGCGCAGGGCATCGATGACCTTCGAGGTGTCGTCCATCGACAGGGTCGTCTGGGTCACGTAGTGCAGGGCTTCGGGCTTGCGCACCTCCAGCGCGGCGACGTCGGCCTCGTCCTCCACTAGGTAGATGGCACCACCGTTGCTGGCATCGTACTGGCCCATGGTGCCTTCCACCTCGGGGTGCCCTTCATGCCCGATCAGCACGCATTCGTGGCCGTCGCGGCTGTAGCGCACCACTTCCATGTGCACTTTGGTCACCAGCGGGCAGGTCGCGTCGAAAACCTTCAGGCCGCGCCCCTCGGCTTCCTTGCGGACCGCCTGGGAAACGCCGTGGGCGCTGAAGATGACGATGACGTTGTTCGGCACCTGATCGAGTTCCTCGACGAAGATGGCGCCGCGCTGGCGCAGGTTGTCCACGACGAACTTGTTGTGCACCACCTCGTGACGCACGTAGATCGGCGGACCGAAGACATCGAGGGCACGGTTGACGATCTCGATGGCGCGATCCACGCCGGCGCAGAAGCCGCGGGGATTGGCGAGTTTGATTTGCATGGCGGTCTCGTGGGCGACGCGGTGATTGGACGAATGAACCTTGCTACCGCCCTCCCCGCTTGGGAAGGGCGCAGCGACCGACGGTTCAGGCCGGCTGGACGTCGATGATCTCGACTTCGAAGGCCAGGGTCTTGCCGGCCAGCGGATGATTGAAGTCGACGGTAACCTGCTGCTCATCGAACGCCTTGACCACGCCCGGCAGTTCGGTCTTGGCCGCGTCGTTGAAGATCACCAGCAGGCCCTCGGCCAGCTCCATGTCCTGGAACTGGTCGCGCGGCATGATCTGCACGTTCTGCGGATTCGGCTGGCCGAAACCCTGCTCGGGAAGAATGCTCAGGGTGCGCTTGTCGCCAGCCTTCAAGCCGAACAGCGCCTGTTCGAAGCCCGGCAGCAGGTTGCCGTCGCCGACCTTGAACGAGGCCGGCTGCTTGTCGAAGGTGCTGTCGACGACGTTGCCGTCCTCCAGCTTGAGGGCGAAATGCAGGGTGACGCGGCTCTCCTGGCCAATGCGGGTCGACTCAGCCATGGGCGGCTTCTCCGGATTTCTTCGATCTGAACATGTCGAGCGCCAGCATGACGGCGCCGACGGTGATGGCGCTATCGGCCAGGTTGAACGCCGGGAAGTACCAGCGGTTCTGCCAGTGCACCAGGATGAAGTCCACCACGTGGCCAAGAACCATGCGGTCGTAGAGGTTGCCCAGGGCGCCACCGAGCACCAGCGCCAGGGCGATGGCCAACCAGGTCTCGCCTTTCTTCAGGCGTTTCAGCCAGACCACCAGGATCGCGCTGACGACGATGGCGATCAGGGCGAACAGCCAGCGCTGCCAGCCCGAGCTGTCGGCCAGGAAGCTGAAGGCGGCACCGGTGTTGTAGGCCAGGGTCCAGCTGAACAGATCAGGGATCACCACGATCTGCTGGTACATGCTCAGTTCGGCCTGGAAGAACGCCTTGCTGACCTGGTCGAGGACGAACACCAGCACGGTGATCCACAACCAGGGCAAGCGCCCGAAACGATCGACGTCAGGCATAGTGGCGAACCTCGCCGCTGCCTTCGATGTTCTCGATGCAGCGACCGCACAGGTCAGGATGCGCAGCGTGCTGACCGACGTCCTCGCGATGGTGCCAGCAACGACCGCACTTGGCGTGGGTCGACTTGACCACTTTCAGCTTGAGGCCGGCGACTTCGCTGTCCACCGCGTCGGCCGGAGCCGCCGACAGCGGCGCCAGGGTCGCGGTCGAGGTGATCAGGACGAAGCGTAGCTCGTTGCCCAGCTTGGCCAATTGGGCCTGCAGCGCGTCTTCCGCATACAGGGTGACCTCGGCCTGCAGGTTGCCGCCCACGGCCTTGGCCGCGCGCTGGTTCTCCAGCTCCTTGTTGACCGCGGCCTTCACCGCCATGACCTGCTCCCAGTACTGGCGATTCAGCGTCACGTCGGCCGGCAGTTCGCTGAGGCCGTCGTACCAGGTGGCGAGCATTACCGACTCGGCACGCTCGCCGGGCAGGAATTTCCAGACTTCCTCGGCGGTGAACGCCAGGATCGGGGCGATCCAGCGCACGAGGGCCTCGGCGATGTGGAACAGTGCGGTCTGGCAGGAGCGCCGGGCGACGCTGTTGGCGCCGGTGGTGTACTGGCGGTCCTTGATGATGTCCAGGTAGAACCCGCCCAGCTCCTGTACGCAGAAGTTGTGCACCTTGGAATAGACGTTCCAGAAGCGGTACTCGCGGTACGCCTCTTCGATCTCGCGCTGCAAGAGCAGGGCGCGATCGACCGCCCAGCGATCCAGGGCCAGCATTTCCTGGGGCGGCAGCAGATCCGTGGCCGGATCGAAACCGTTCAGGTTGGACAGCAGGAAGCGCGTGGTATTGCGGATCCGCCGGTAGGCATCGGCGCTACGCTGGAGAATCTGCTGGGATACCGCGATCTCGCCCGAGTAATCGGTCGAAGCCACCCACAGGCGCAGGATGTCGGCGCCCAGGGTATCGATGACGGTCTGCGGCACCACGGTGTTGCCCAGCGACTTGGACATCTTGCGGCCGGACTCGTCGACGGTGAAACCGTGGGTCAGCAACTGGCGGTACGGCGCATGGTTGTCGATCGCGCAGCCGGTCAGCAGCGAGGAGTGGAACCAGCCGCGGTGCTGGTCGGAACCTTCCAGGTAGAGATCGGCGACCGGGCCGCTGGCATGGCCGATCCGGTGGGAACCACGCAGCACGTGCCAATGGGTGGTGCCGGAGTCGAACCAGACGTCCAGGGTGTCGTTGATCTTCTCGTACTGCGCGGCCTCCTCGCCGAGCAGCTCGGCGGCGTCGAGCTTGAACCAGGCTTCGATGCCTTCCTTCTCGACTCGCTGCGCGACCTCTTCCATCAGCTCCACGGTGCGTGGATGCAGTTCGCCACTGGCCTTGTGCAGGAAGAACGGGATCGGTACGCCCCAGTTGCGCTGGCGCGAGATGCACCAGTCGGGACGCCCGGCGATCATTCCGTGCAGGCGCGCCTGGCCCCAGCCCGGGACGAATTCGGTCTGGGTGATGGCTTCCAGCGCTCGCTCGCGCAGGGAAGCACCCTGCCTGGGCTGCTTGTCCATGCCGACGAACCACTGCGCGGTGGCGCGATAGATCAGCGGCGTCTTGTGCCGCCAGCAGTGCATGTAGCTGTGATTGATGGTTTCGTGGGCCAGCAGGCTGCCGACCTCTTCCAGCTTGGCCACCACGTTGGGGTTGGCCTTCCAGATGAACTGGCCGCCGAAGAACGGCAACGAGTCGACGTAGACGCCGTTGCTCTGCACCGGGCTGAGGATGTCGTCGTTGCTCATCCCGTAGCGCTTGCAGGTATAGAAGTCGTCTTCGCCGTAGGCCGGCGACGAGTGGACGATACCGGTGCCGGCATCGAGGGCCACGTAGTCGGCCAGGTAGACCGGCGACAGGCGCTCGTAGAACGGATGGCGGAAGTTGATCAGTTCCAGCGCCTCGCCCTTGGCGGTGGCGACCACCTTGCCCTCGCGCTGGTAGCGCGCCAGGCAGGACTCGACCAGGGCCTCGGCCAGCACCAGGTAGCGATCGCCGGCATCGACCAGCGCGTAGTCGATCTCCGGATGCACGTTCAGCGCCTGGTTGGCGGGGATGGTCCAGGGCGTGGTGGTCCAGATGACGATCTGCGCCGGCTTGTCCAGGGCCGCCAGGCCGAAGGCCGCGGCCAGCTTGTCGGCATCCGCCACCGGGAAGCCGACGTCGATGGTCGGCGACTTCTTGTCGGCGTACTCGACCTCGGCCTCGGCCAGCGCCGAACCACAGTCGAAGCACCAGTTGACCGGCTTCAGGCCCTTGAACACGAAGTCCTGCTTGACCATTTCCGCGAGGGCGCGGATTTCGTTCGCCTCGTTGGCGAAATTCATGGTCTTGTAGGGGTTGTCCCACTCGCCGAGCACGCCCAGGCGAATGAAGTCGGCCTTCTGCCCTTCGATCTGCTCGGCCGCGTATTCGCGGCACAGTTCGCGGGTCTTGTCCGCCGGAAGATTCTTGCCGTGGGTGGTCTCGACCTTGTGCTCGATGGGCAGGCCGTGGCAATCCCAGCCCGGCACATAGGGCGCGTCGTAGCCCGCCAGGGTCTTGGAGCGGACAATGATGTCCTTGAGAATCTTGTTGACCGCGTGACCGATGTGAATGCTGCCGTTGGCGTACGGAGGGCCATCGTGCAGGACGAACTTCGGACGGTCGCCGCCAATGGCCCGCAGCTTCTGGTACAGACCGATGTCGTTCCAGAACTTCAGGGTTTCCGGCTCGCGCTGGGGCAGGCCGGCTTTCATTGGGAAGGCGGTTTCCGGAAGGTTTAGCGTCGCTTTGTAGTCGGTCATCTCAGGGCCTGTTCAGGATCTCTTCAATCAAGCGGTTGGCCCAGCCAGTAGGCCCGGGCGGCGGCGATATCCGCGAGAATCGCCGCCTTGAGTGCCTCCAGGGAGGCAAAACGCTGCTCGTCGCGCAGCTTCTGGTGGAAGGTCACCTGCAGATGCCGGCCGTATAGATCGCCGGCGAAATCGAGCAGGTGCACTTCCAGATGGGGACGGCCGTCGCCGTTCACCGAAGGGCGGGTGCCGATGTTCGCCACCCCCTGGCAACGCTGACCATCGACCAGCGTACTGACCAGGTAGACCCCGTTCAACGGCGCCTTGCGCCGTTTCAGTTGAATGTTGGCCGTGGGCGAGCCCAGTTGCCGGCCGAGTTTCTGTCCATGCAGGACCCGTCCGCTCAGGCTGAAGGGACGCCCCAGAAGGCGCTCGGCGAGATGCAGGTCGCCCTCGGCCAGGGCCTGGCGGACCCGCGTGCTGCTCACCCGCACGCCGTCCAGTTCGACGGTGGCGGCCGCCTCGACGGTGAACCCCTGCTCGCGACTGGCGTTCACCAGGAAGGCGAAGTCACCGGAGCGGTCGCAGCCGAAACGGAAATCGTCGCCCACTTCAAGGTGCCGCACCGCCAGTCCATCGACCAGGACCTGGCGGACGAACTCGGCTGCCGACAGCTCGCGCAAGCGGCGGTTGAAGGCCAGGCAGAGCACCACGTCGACGCCCTGCCCACGCAGCAACTCGAGTTTCTCGCGCAGGCGGGTCAGACGCACCGGCGCCGAATCGGGGGAGAAGAACTCGCGCGGCTGCGGCTCGAAAATCACCACGCAGCTGGGTACGCCCAGCTCCAGCGAGCGCTCGCGCAGACGCGCCAGGATAGCCTGGTGCCCGAGGTGGACGCCGTCGAAGTTACCGATGGTGGCGACGCAGCCCCCGGCCAGGGGCTGCAGGTTGTGTAGTCCGCGAAGCAGCTGCATAGCACGCTTATTGCTCAGAAAGTGGTCGATTATACGCGTACCGGGCGCCGGACAACAGGCAAAACGGCATGATCCCGCCGCCAGCCCGGACGCGCTTCACAGCACCGCCCGACGGGAAAAGTCGCGCAGGCGGAAACCCAGCAGCGCGAGCATACCGAAATAGGCCAGGAGACCGGCAACCACCAGCAGGCCGAGGCGCAGGAATCGCTCCAGCATGGCGCCCTGCTCCCAGGCCGGCAGCCAGTGCATCGTGGCCAGCAGCACCGCCGACATCGCCAGCACCGCGACCACCAGCTTGACCAGGAACTTCGCCCAGCCCGGTTGCGGCAGGTACAGACGCTGCTTGCGCAGTTGCCAGTAGAGCAGCCCGGCATTCAGGCAGGCCGCCAGGCCGATGGACAGGGCCAGACCGGCATGCTGAAGCGGGCCGATGAAGGCCAGGTTCATCAGCTGGGTGGAAACCAGGGTGAAGAGCGCGATCTTCACTGGCGTACGGATGTTCTGCTGGGCATAGAAGCCCGGCGCAAGAACCTTGACCAGGATGATGCCGAGCAGGCCGACGGAGTAGGCCACCAGCGCGCGCTGGGTCATCGCCGCGTCCACCGTGGTGAACTTGCCGTACTGGAACAGCGAGACGGTCAGAGGTTCGGCGAGGATCGCCAGGGCCAGGGAACAGGGCAGCACCAGCAGGAAGCACAGGCGCAGGCCCCAGTCGAGCAGGCGCGAGTACTCATGGCGATCCTTGTTCGAATAGGTCTTCGCCAGCATCGGCAGGAGGATCGTCCCCAGCGCCACGCCCAATACGCCGGAAGGCAGCTCCATCAGGCGGTCGGCGTAGTACATCCAGGACACCGAACCGGCTGCCAGGAACGAAGCGAAGATGGTGTTGATGATCAGCGAGATCTGGCTCACCGAGACCCCCAGGATGGCCGGCAGCATCAGCTTCATCACCCGCCAGACGCCGCTGTCCCTGAGGTTCAGGCGCGGCAGCACGAGCATGCCGATCTTCCTCAGGTGCGGCAGCTGATAGAGGAGCTGCAACAGGCCGCCGGCCAGCACCGCCCAGCCCAGCACCATGACCGGCGGATCGAAATAAGGCGTGAGGAACAGCGCGAAGCCGATCATTGCGACGTTCAGCAGGGTCGGCACGAAGGCCGGCACCGAGAAGCGGTTCCAGGTGTTGAGGATCGCGCCGGCCAGGGACGACAGCGAGATCAGCAATATATAAGGAAAGGTCACCCGCAGCAGGTCGGTGGTCAGGGCGAACTTTTCCGGGGTATCGGCGAAGCCCGGAGCGGTGACCCAGATAACCCAGGGCGCGGCGAAGATGCCGAGCGCCGTGACCAGCGCCAGCACCAGCGTGAGCAAGCCGGAAACGTAGGCGATGAAGGTCCGCGTCGCCTCCTCGCCCTGCTGGTTCTTGTACTCTGCCAGGATCGGCACGAAAGCCTGGGAAAACGCCCCCTCGGCGAAGATCCGCCGCAACAGGTTGGGCAGCTTGAAGGCGACGAAAAAGGCGTCGGTGGCGAGGCCGGCACCGAAGATCCGCGCCAGGATGGTATCGCGGACGAAGCCGAGGACCCGCGACAGCATGGTGATGGAACTCACCGCCGCCAATGATTTGAGAAGATTCATGGATGTCGGGCTGCCGGCATGTCGAAATTGATCCTGTCCAAGACCGCGACCGGCCGGGCCGGTTCATCGCGCGAGTGCGCCCTCGCCGCCGAACGGCGGTCCGCAAGGGCGCGCCGAGTGTAGAATGCGCGCCGGAATAAATCACCCGCAAGAAAGCAGGCGACATCCGTCGCCGATCTTTCCGGCCGCATGCGCAGCCCCTTGACAACCCCTGGAGGCGACGGCATTATTCGCGGCCTTAATTTGTTCGCTATTTACCCAGTTTTTTTCGAGGAGCTCGACGGTGGCCAACACACCTTCCGCCAAAAAACGCGCCAAACAGGCTGAGAAGCGTCGCAGCCACAACGCCAGCCTGCGCTCCATGGTGCGCACCTACATCAAGAACGTCGTGAAAGCCATCGACGCCAAGGACCTGGAAAAAGCCCAGGCCGCCTTCACCGCCGCTGTACCGGTGATCGACCGCATGGCTGACAAAGGCATCATCCACAAGAACAAGGCTGCTCGTCACAAGAGCCGTCTGAGCGGCCACATCAAGGCCCTCAGCACCGCTGCCGCCTAAGGCACGCCTTGCTCGAATAAAAAACCGGCCAATGGCCGGTTTTTTATTGCCCACGACTCGCTCGCCTCAGCGAGCGGTCGGCCAGGGCATGAGGGGAATCGCCGTCACCGCGTTCTGCGGACTGCCCTCGATCACCCGGTCGCTGTAGACCAGATAGACCAAGGCATTGCGCTTGCGATCGAAGAAGCGCACCACCTGCATGCTTTTGAACACCAGCGAAGTGCGCTGCTTGAACACCTCTTCGCCATCCTTGAGTTCGCCACTGAACTGGATCGGCCCCACCTGGCGACAGGCGATCGACGCCTCGGCGCGATCCTCCGCCAGCCCCAGGCCGCCCTTGACCCCACCGGTCTTGGCGCGCGACAGATAGCAGGTCACGCCCTGCACCTTGGGATCGTCGAAAGCCTCGACGACAATCTTGTCGTTCGGCCCGACCCACTTGAACACCGTGGAAACCTCGCCGATCTCCTCCGCCCCGGCAAGCGCCGGCAACAGCAGCAGACCACCCAGCAACCCCGCGAGCTTGCGCATTCGCCCTCTCCTCAGACCAGAACCAGATTGTCGCGATGCACCAGCTCCGGCCCATCCACGTAGCCGAGCAAGGCCTCGATGGCATCCGTCGGCTGACCGAGGATCTTCTGCGCCTCCAGCGCACTGTAGTTGACCAGGCCGCGCGCCACTTCGCGCCCGCCCTGGTCCACACAGACCACCATCTCGCCGCGACGGAAGCTGCCCTGGACCGCCTTGACCCCAACCGGCAACAGGCTCTTGTGATCCTGGCTCACCGCCTTCACCGCACCATCGTCCAGCACCAGGGTGCCGCGCATCTGCAAGTGGCCGGCCAGCCATTGCTTGCGCGCCGCCTTGCGACTGCGATCAGGGGTCAACAGGGTGCCGAGGCGTTCGCCGGCGCGCAGGCGGTCGAGGACACGCTCGATACGCCCGCCGACGATCACCGTATGCCCGCCGGAACGCGCCGCCAGGCGCGCCGCCCGCAGCTTGGTCTGCATTCCGCCGCGCCCCAGGGCGCCGGCACTGCCGCCGGCCACCGCATCGAGCTGCGGATCATCGGCACGCGCCTCGTAGATCAGTTGGGCATCGGGATTGTTGCGCGGATCGGCGTCGAACATACCGTCGCGATCGGTAAGGATCACCAGCAGGTCGGCCTCGACCAGGTTGGCCACCAGTGCCGCCAGGGTGTCGTTGTCGCCGAAGCGGATCTCGTCGGTGACCACCGTGTCGTTCTCGTTGATCACCGGGACCACGCCCAGCTCGACCAGGGTCCGCAGGGTGCTGCGGGCGTTCAGGTAGCGCTTGCGGTCGGAGAGGTCGTCATGGGTCAGCAACACCTGGGCGGTCTGCAGGCCATGCAGGGCGAAGCTGGACTCCCAGGCCTGCACCAACCCCATTTGCCCCACCGAGGCGGCGGCCTGGAGTTCGTGCATCGCGCTAGGTCGGGACACCCAGCCCAGGCGGCTCATACCGGCGGCGACGGCGCCGGACGACACCAGCACCAGCTCGATGCCGGCGCAATGCAGCGCCACCATCTGCTCGACCCAAACGGCCATGGCATTGCGATCCAGCCCACGGCCATCGGCCGTCAGCAGGGCGCTACCGATCTTCACCACCCAGCGCCGCGCGCCAGTCACCTTGTCCCGCATACCCTCAACCTTAGAAGCCCAGGCTTCGACTCTTCAGCCCCGCCGGCCCGCCCGGCGGGGTATCACGCCATCAGGGAACGTAGAAGATCTCCGGACCGTCGCCGTCGTCTTCCTCATCATCGAAATCATCGTCATCCACCGCACCGGCGTTCTTCAGACCCGAACGCCGCAGCGCGCGCGCATCGTCCAGGGCCTGCAGACGGGCCCGCGCCTCGTCCTCGATACGCCGGTCGAGTTCGGCCAGTTCCTCGGCATACTGCGGATCTTCTTCCAGGCGCAGGGTACGCTCGTCGAGATAGCGCATGATGTCCTGGCTGAGCGCCTCGGTGCCATCGCGCTCCAGGGCGGAGATCACATAGACCGGGCCTTCCCAGCCCAACCGCTCGATCACCGCCTGCTTGCGCGCCTCGCGCTCGGCCGGATCGAGGATCTGGTCCATCTTGTTCAGCACCAGCCAGCGCTCGCGCTCGGTCAGCGCCGGACTGAAGCGACCCAGCTCGCGAACGATGACCTCGGCGGCATCGGCCGGATCGCTTTCGTCCAGCGGCGCCATGTCCACCAGATGCAGGAGGATGCGGGTCCGCGCCAGATGCTTGAGGAAGCGGATGCCCAGCCCGGCGCCTTCGGCGGCACCTTCGATCAGGCCGGGAATGTCGGCGACCACGAAGCTCTTGTAGCGACCGACACTGACCACGCCGAGGTTCGGCACCAGGGTGGTGAACGGATAGTCGGCCACCTTCGGCTTGGCCGCGGACACTGCACGGATGAAAGTGCTCTTGCCGGCATTCGGCAGTCCCAGCAGGCCGACGTCGGCCAGCACCTTCAGTTCCAGCTTGAGGTCGCGCGCCTCACCCGGCTTGCCCGGGGTGGTCTGGCGCGGCGCCCGATTGGTACTGGATTTGAAACGGGTGTTACCGAGGCCGTGCCAGCCCCCCTGAGCGACCATCAGCCGCTGACCGGGCTCGGTCAGGTCGCCGATGATTTCCTGGGTATTGGCGTCGATCACGGTGGTACCGACCGGCACCGGCAGGATCAGGTCGTCGCCCTTGGCCCCGGTGCAGTCCTTGCTGCCGCCGTTCTCGCCGCGCTGGGCATCGAAACGGCGGGTGTAGCGATAGTCGACCAGGGTGTTCAGGTTGACGTCGGCTTCCAGGTAGATGGAACCGCCGTCGCCACCGTCGCCGCCGTTGGGACCGCCCTTTTCGATGAACTTCTCGCGACGAAAGCTCATGAGGCCATTGCCGCCGTCACCGGCTTTCACGTGGATTGATACTTCATCGACGAATTTCATGGATATGCCTCCCACCACGAGGGCGGGTTAACAGAAAAAAACATAGGATACAGGATGCCCCGAAAGCAGGGCATGGCCGGAAGCCGGCGCAGAAACAAAAAAGCCCCGTCGCGAGACAGGGCTTTTTCAGCGAGCTATTGCTTAGGCAGCAACGATGCTCACGTATTTGCGACCAAAGGCGCCTTTGGTCTCAAACTTGACCACGCCGTCCACTTTCGCGAACAGGGTGTGGTCCTTGCCCAGGCCAACGCCGTAACCGGCGTGGAATTTGGTGCCGCGCTGACGAACCAGGATGTTGCCAGCCTTTACAGCCTGGCCGCCGAACAGTTTCACGCCAAGGCGTTTACTTTCTGAGTCGCGGCCGTTGCGGGTAGAACCGCCAGCTTTTTTGTGTGCCATGAGTCATATCCTCCAGAAAGGAATTAGGCCTGAATGCCGGTGATCTTGATTTCAGTGAACCACTGGCGGTGGCCCTGACGCTTCATGTGGTGCTTACGACGGCGGAACTTGATGATGCGGACCTTGTCGTGACGGCCGTGGGAAACCACTTCAGCGGTAACCTTCGCACCTTCGACGACCGGCAGGCCGATTTTCACGTCTTCGCCATTGGCAACCAGCAGGACGCGGTCGAAATCGATCGCTTCGCCGGTAGCGACGTCGAGTTTCTCGACCTTGAGGAATTCGCCTTCGGTGACTTTGTGCTGCTTGCCACCGGTAACAATCACTGCGTACATGTGTATCTCCGTTAAACCTGCTCACCCGACGCTTTATAGAAGTAGGAATCGGCCGGCATGGCTGCATGGGGTCGGATCGGACGCCCGTGCAATTGCGTAAGGCAGGGTATGCCAAGGAAGTTCAGGGCCCGCGATTGTACGGAAAGGTCCAGGCCGAGGCAAGTGCCACGGGCCTTTCCTTGACAGTCCCCCCCCTGCCACCTAGCATGCCGCGCAATCTTTGTGGAGCTATTGTCACTGATGCAACCCCAGGCCTTCTACCGCGTGGTGGCGGAAGATTTCACCGCCGTCGACGGGATCATCCGTCGCCAACTCACCTCCCGCGTTCCCCTGGTGGAAAAGATCGGCGACTACATCATCTCCGCCGGCGGCAAGCGCCTGCGTCCGCTGCTGGTCCTGCTCGCCGGCAAGACCCTGGGCTACAAGGGCGACGACCTCTGCCTGCTGGCCGCCACCATCGAATTCCTGCACACCTCCACTCTGCTGCACGACGACGTGGTCGACGCCTCCGGCCTGCGCCGCGGCCGCTCCACCGCCAATGCCCTGTGGGGCAACGCGCCGAGCGTGCTGGTAGGCGACTTCCTTTATGCCCGCTCCTTCGAAATGATGGTCGAGCTGGGTTCCATGCCGGTCATGCGCATCATATCCCAGGCCACCCGGGTGATCGCCGAGGGCGAAGTGCTGCAATTGTCCAAGGTACGCGACGCCAGCACTACCGAAGAGACCTACATGGAAGTGATCCGCGGCAAGACCGCGATGCTTTTCGAGGCCTCGACCCACAGCGCCGCCGCGCTGTGCCAGGCCGGCGAGGAACAGTCCGAGGCACTGCGCCGCTTCGGCGACTACCTGGGAATCGCCTTCCAACTGGTGGACGACCTGCTCGACTACCGCGGCGACGCCGCGACCCTCGGCAAGAACGTCGGCGACGACCTCGCCGAAGGCAAGCCCACCCTGCCGCTGATCGTCACCATGCGCGACGGCACCGAGGAACAGGCCGCGCTGGTACGCAAAGCCATCCAGCAAGGTGGCAGCCAGGACCTAGAGAGCGTCTGTGCCGCCGTCGAGGCAGCCGGCGCCCTGGACTATACCGCCAACCTCGCCCGCGACTACGCCGCCCGCGCCATCGCCTGCCTGGATACGCTGCCGGACAACGAATACCGCTCCGCCCTGGTCGAACTCAGCGAATTCGCTGTCGCCCGTACCCACTGAACCGGGCTCGACTTGTGACGAACGCCGCCGTTTTCACGGCGGCGTTTTCGTTTTGCGACGAAAGGCACGATCAAGACTTGCTATTAAGATAATAAGAATTATTCTCATCTCACAGTCTTGTCACGGAGATGAGCGCCATGACTTATTTGATCGATGCCTGGCTTGATCGGCCACACCCCTACCTGCGGATCCTGCACCGGGAAACCGGGGAAATCTGCGCAGTCCTGGAAGAAGACGCGCTGGACGAACTGCGTGACCAGGGCGGCCTGGACCTGCACGAGTTGAACTCGAGCGAACCGCTGATCCTCAAGGAGCTGGTACGCAACCTGTTCCTCTTCTGCTACGCCCGCGCCCTGCGCTGAGCCTTTGCGATGACGCCAGGACGCGTCATCCGTGCGCCGCTGCCCGGGAGGCGGATCGCACGAACGGAGGCAAAGGCGCCTCCGGCCGGTTCCGGGAAGGTCACGGACGACCTTCCCGGAGTCACTTTCCTCATGTCCCGTTCTTTCCGCAACGCCTCGCCCGAGCACGCCGGCAGCCCCTCGCCGCGATAGGGATTCCTGCCTGATCCACATCAAGCCGACCTCGCCTGAAAGCCGTTACAACAGCGGCGTGACCGTCGTCCTGTCGACGGCCGCATAACGAAAAAAAGAATGGACCGTGGCCGAGGGGACCGCCCCAGGCCTACGCCTAAGGATGAGGAAATGCCTGCTTCTTTCCCGCGCCTCGGCTTGCTCGGCGCGCTGTGCTCCATCGTTCCCCTGCTCCATGCCAGCGAACCGACCACGGACGCTGCGCTCATCGAAAAAGGCCGCTACGTGGCCCAGCTCGGCGACTGCATCGCCTGCCATACCGGCCCGCAGGGCGCGCCGATGGCCGGCGGCCTGGAGCTGAAGACGCCAATGGGTACCATCTACTCGACCAACATCACTCCCGACCGGGAGACCGGCATCGGCCGCTACAGCTTCGAAGAGTTCGACCGCGCCATGCGCAAGGGGGTGACCGCCGAGGGAGTGAATCTCTATCCGGCGATGCCCTACCCGTCCTACGCCAAGATCAGCGAAGAAGACATGCGTGCGCTGTACGCCTACCTGATGCACGGCGTGCAACCCGTCACCCAGGCGAATACGCCGAGCGCGATGAGCTGGCCGTTCAACCAGCGCTGGGGCCTGTCGCTGTGGAACTGGGCGTTCCTCGACGACGCGCCGTTCACCCCCTCCAGCGACGCGGACCCGGCGATCAACCGCGGCGCCTACCTGGTACAGGGACTCGGCCACTGCGGCGCCTGCCATACTCCGCGCGGCATCGCCTTCCAGGAAAAAGCCATGAGCGAAGCCGGTCGTTCCGGGCAGCTCTACCTCGCCGGCGAAACCGTCGAACAATGGCAAGCGCTGAGCCTGCGCAACCTGTGGACGGTGGAGGACACCGTGCAGTTGCTGAAGACCGGGCAGAACCGCTTCGCCACGGTGTCCGGCAGCATGACCGATGTCATCCACCACAGCACCCAGCACTTCAGCGACGACGATCTGCTGGCCATCGCCAGCTACCTGAAGTCCCTGCCGGCCGGCAAGGACGACCTGCCCATGCCCGACAGCGAACGCCCACTGGCAGCACCGGTCGACCTGTACAGCTCGCGGGGCGGTCTCGGCTACGCGCAGTTCTGCTCCGACTGCCACCGCAAGGACGGCAGCGGCGTCCCGGGCATGTTCCCGCCGCTGGCCGGCAACCCCACGGTCGCTTCGGCCAACCCGAGCACGCTACTGCATATCACCCTTACCGGTTGGAAAACCGCGCAGACCGCAACCCACTCGCGGGTCTACACCATGCCCGGCTTCGCCCAGCTGGAAGACCGCGAAATCGCCGAGATCCTCAGCTTCGTCCGCAGCAGTTGGGGCAACCAGGGTTCGTCGATCGATGCCGGCCAGGTGAAGAAACTGCGCCAGCGGATCGAGGCCGGCAACGGCCCGGCCACGACCTTCGTCTCTCCACGCCTGGCGGACATGCTCGCGGCGCCGAACGCCGAACAGGTGGTACGCGGCATGCGCCTGCACCTGGAGACCCGCGAGCTGCTGCCGGCGAACGTCGGCAACCAGTTGAACTGCACCAGTTGCCACCTGAACGCCGGAACCGTAGCCGACGGCTCGCCCTTCGTCGGCGTCTCGGCGTTCTTCCCCAGCTACGCGCCCCGGGCGGGCAAGGTCATCGGCCTGGAGGAACGCATCAACGGCTGCTTCCGGCGCTCGATGAACGGTAAGCCTCTGCCACCGGACTCTGCCGACATGCAGGCGATGGTGGCCTACTTCGACTGGATGAAGAACAACACCCGGCCGCAGGACAAGGTCGCCGGCCGCGGCGTCGGCAAGGTCGACCCGGCGCTGAAGCCCGACCCGGAGAACGGCCGCAAGGTCTACGCCCGACAATGCGCGGTGTGTCATGGCGAGAATGGCGAGGGGCTGAGGAACAGTGCCGGCGAGATGCTCTTCCCACCGCTGTGGGGCGACGAGTCGTTCAATATCGGCGCCGGCATGGCGCGGACCTTCACCGCTGCCGCCTTCGTCAAGCACAACATGCCGATCGGCTTCCAGGAACGCTTCCCGCTCGGCCAGGGCGGCCTCAACGACCAGGACGCAGTGGACGTCGCGGAGTACTTTTCGCACCAGCCGCGCCCGGACTTCCCGGACAAGATCAAGGACTGGCCGAAGGACAAGCGTCCGCTGGATGCCCGCTACTGATGCCGCCATGAAAAACGCCCCGTCGATGCGTCGACGGGGCGTTTCGCTCCTTCCTGGGGCCGATGCGCCTCAGAGGATTTCCAGCAGTTCGACGTCGAACACCAGCACGCTGTGCGGGGGAATGCTGCCGACCGCCTGGCCGCCATAGGCCAGTTCGCTCGGTACGTGCAGGCGCCACTTGGAGCCGGCGTTCATCAGTTGCAGCGCTTCGACCCAGCCGGCGATCACGCCGCCCACCGGGAACTCGGCCGGCTGGCCGCGCTGGTAGGAGCTGTCGAATACGGTGCCGTCGATCAGGGTGCCGTGGTAGTGGGTGCGCACGGTATCCTCGCGGGAAGGCTTGGCGCCCTCGCCAGTGCTCAGCACTTCGAACTGCAGGCCCGAGGGCAGCACGGTCACGCCTTCGCGCTTGGCGTTCTCGGCCAGGTAGGCGCGGCCTTCGCCAGCGGCGGCTTCGGCCTTGGCCTGGGCTTCGGCCTGCATGCGCTCGCGGATCACCTGGAAGCTGGCCGACAGCGCCTCGCCGGAAACCCGGCTGTCGATACCTGCGAACGCATCGGACAGGCCGGCCAGGACTGCGTCCAGGGTCATGCCCGGAACCGGATTCTCGCGCAGTTGGTCGCCCAGTTGACGGCCGATGCCGTAGCTGACACGGGCTTCGTCAGTGGTCAGGTTGAGTTCGCTCATGGCGCTGCTCCGCTGTGGGGTCGAAAAAGGGCGGCCAGCCTAGCACAGAAGGCCCTTCCCCCCTACCGGCGCAGCCGCTTGTGCTCAACCCTGGCGGATCGACAGCGGCAGCCCGCCGATAAACGAACCCGACTCGGCCAGGAGTCCACACATCTCGTCATCGACATCGGCGCACACCAACTCCACCGGAACCCTGTCCAGCCCGCGCAGTACCTGGCGCGCATGCTCCACGGAGCGCAGGCTGACCGGCTGGCCGAGATCGTCCTCCACCGGATAGGCGCGGTCGCCCATCTGCGCCTCCAGGACATAGATGCCGCCCTCCAGCGACACCAGGTGCAAGGCGTCGATATGTCCGGCCTGGACCCGGCCGGCGAGATCCTGCATGTTCATCGCGAACCTCTCGAGGTTGCGCAGGCAGCGGAAGCCTCCAGGTTTCCGCCAACCGCCTCGGTCCCGACAGCGCCGGCCCGATTCCCGGCATCGTCCGGCCGGCAGGCCCCGACGATGCGAAGGACGCCCGCTCCCGGCGTCCGCCCGATATCACAGGAAAGTCTTGCCCAGGCGGCAGGCAACGCAAGCCGGAAACGCCGCCGCCCGTCCGTTTTACAACGGCCGGGCGGCGCGAGCGAAACACTGGAGAGGGTCGTCAGTGACGGGTCTGCTTATCCAGGTAGCCCATGGCGAACGCCGAGAGCACGAAGGTCATGTGGATGATCACGTACCACATCAGCTTGTTGTCCGGCACATTCTTCGCGTCCATGAAGATGCGCAACAGGTGGATCGAAGAGATCGCCACGATGGAGGCGGCCACCTTGTTCTTCAGCGAGCCGGAATCCATCTTGCCCAACCAGCTGAGCTTTTCCTTGCCTTCGTCGATGTCCAGTTGCGAAACGAAGTTCTCGTAGCCGGAGATCATCACCATGACCAACAGGCCGCCAACCAGAGCCATGTCGATCAGTGAGAGCAGGACCAGGATCAGGTCGGCCTCGGCCATCGCGAAGATGTTCGGGATGACGTGGAATATTTCCTGGAAGAACTTGATGGTCAACGCCAGCAGCGCCAGCGACAGGCCCATGTAGATGGGAGCCAGCAGCCAGCGCGAGGCGTACATGGCGTTTTCGAAAAAGCGTTCCATGGTCTCTTGAGTGTATGTGCAGGGGAAAATGGGGCGGCGAGTATAACGCAGCGGCCGGCGGTTTTTATCCAGAAAATCTGTGGATAAATATGTGCACCGAGCCGGGATGGATCCCGCCAGCGATGATGGCACGGGGCCTCGGCCGGATTGCTCAGGCTTTGCCCAGGCGCCGCTCAGGATTCCGGGCGAAACAGGTAGTCGCCGACATGCGGCCGTCGTTCGCCATTGAGTCGGCGCAGTTCGCCCTGCAGGTGCAAGCGCCAGATCGGCGGGTCGACGGCTTCGATATAGCCTTGCTGGGCCAGGCAGTCGGCAATCGCCTGCAACACCCCTTCGGCCACCAGCGGTCCGTGGAAGGGGCCCTGGGCCTTGATCGCCGAAGGCTGGGAGCCGGACATGCCGGCGGCGCAAAGCAGGGTCCAGAGTCCGTTCTCTCCGGCCAGCGGCCTGACCACGCATTCGATTCGCGTGGTCAGCCCCAGACAAGGGCGGATGAGGCAGAGGTTACGCGGCATGGCGGCATCCTCACGGGGGTTCCCAGTTTTGAGCCTACACCTGCCGCCAGGTTCCGCATAGCGCCGGCGGGAACTTGTCCACAGGGCTGAAACGCACGAGGGCGGGGCTTTCCAGCCCCGCCCTCGACAGGTTCCGACAGCGCGCCAGGCTCAGTCCTTCTTCGCCGCGGCCTTGTCCTTCGCCACGACGGTCTCTTTCTCCGCCGGTTTGTCCTTTTCCTTGTCGTCCTCTTCCATGCCGAGTTCGGATATCTCCTGCAAGCGCGCCACGACCAGATCGTTCACGCTGCCTTTCGGGAAGCGTCCCTTCTCGTCCTGGGCACCGACCGGCTTGCCCACCAGCAGCGCCAGCGCCTCGTCCACCTCGCGCACCGCGTAGACGTGGAACTGCCCGGCGCGCACCGCCTGCAACACGCGCTCGTCGAGCATCAGGGTAGTGACGTTGGCGCGCGGGATGATCACACCCTGCTCGCCGGTCAGGCCGCGCGCTTCGCAGAGGCGGAAGAAGCCCTCGATCTTCTCGTTGACGCCGCCGACCGCCTGCACCTCGCCGAACTGGTTGATCGAGCCGGTAATGGCGAAGCACTGCTTCAAGGGCGTCCGCGACAGCGCCGAGATCAGCGTGCAGACCTCGCCCAGCGAGGCGCTGTCGCCGTCCACGTAGCCGTAGGATTGTTCCAGGGCGATGCTGGCGGAGATTTCCAGGGGGAACTCCTGGGCGTAGCGGCTACCCAGGTAGCCGGTAAGGATCATCACGCCCTTGGAGTGGATCGGCTGGCCGAGGTTGACTTCGCGCTCGATATCGACGATGCCGCTGCTGCCCGGATAGACGGTCGCGGAAATCCGCGCCGGCACGCCGAACACCGAGTCGCCCACCTCCAGCACGGTCAGTCCGTTGCACTTGCCGACCGCGGCGCCAGCGGTGTCGATCAGGATGATCCCCGCCAGCATGTCGTCGAGGATCCGCGCCGACACCCGTCCGGTGCGGGTCTGCTTGGCCTTGAGGGCACGCTCGATGTGGCCGAGCTGGATCACCTCCTCGTTCGCCAGCTGACGGATGAAATCGGCTTCGCTGACCAACTGGAACAGATCGCCGATCCGTGCCGAAAGCCGCCCCTGGTGCTCGGCCAGGCGCGCGCTGTAGGTCGCCAGTCGCGCCACCGCCGCGCCGCTGAGGGGCGCCATGCCCTCTTCCGAGGTGCGCGTCTTGAGCAACTGTGCGAACTGTTCGAGGCTGTCCTCGCCCAGCGGGATGTCCTCGTCGAAGTCCACCAGCACCCGGAACATCTCCTGGAAGTCCGGATCGAGGTCCTGCAGGGTGTAGTAGATCTGCCGCGAGCCGATGATGATCACCTTCAGTTGCAGCGGGATCACCTGGGGGGTCAGGGAAACCGCAGCCAGGCGGCCGAGTTCGGCCAGCGGCGACTCCATCTTCAACTGGCGCGACTGCAGGGCACGCTTGAGCGCGTCCCAGACGAACGGCTCGCCAAGCATCTTTTCCGCTTCCAGGATCAGGAAGCCGCCGTTGGCCCGGTGCAGCGCCCCCGGACGCAACTGCCGGTAGCTGGTGTAGAGCGCCCCCTGGTCCGAGCTGTACTCGATGCGGCCGAACAGGTTGTCGTAGGTCGGGTGCGACTCGAACACCACCGGCGCGCCGCTGGTCGCGTGGTGGACGATGGCCTGGTTCGGCGCGTACTGCTCGATCAGCCCTTGCTTGCGCTGGGCGTCGGTGCGGCTGTCGTCGACCAGTTGGTCGACCACGGTCTTCAGCAGGTTCAGTTGCATCGCCTGCAGGTAGGCGCAGACGCCCGGGTTGTTGTTGTACTTCTCCACCAGAGGCGCCAGCAGGGGCTGCAGGGCCAGGGTGATGGTTTCCTCGTTGAGCTCGCGCAACTGGTTGCTCGACTCGCGCTTCCACTGCGGCAGGCTCGCCAGTTCCTCGTTGAGGTACTCCTCGAGGGCGGCGATATCCTTGTGGAAACGCTCGCGCTCGGCTTCGGGCAACTGGGCGAATTCGGCCTCGTCGAGGGCCTTGCCGTCCTTCATCGGGGTGAAGGCGACGTTGGCGCTGTCGCGGTACAGCGCCACGTCCTTCTCCAGGGCGCGCCGCTCCACCGAGTCCAGGGCGCGGTCGTAGCGCTGGTTGAAAGCGCGGTCGACGGCGTTCTTCTTCTGCTGGTAGGCCGGATGCTCGAAGACCGCCGGGAAGGTCGACATCAGGTTGTCGATCAGACGGTCGATGTCGGCGCTGAATTCGGTCGCGCTGCCCGGCGGCAGCTCGATCACCCGAGGTTCGCGCGGCTCGTCGAAATTGTTCAGGTAGACCCAGTCGGAGGGCGTGGCGACGCGCTTGCCCTCGGCTTGCAGATAGCGTTTGACGAAGGAGAAGCGTCCGGTGCCCGGCTCGCCCATGACGAATACGTTGTAACCCGGACGCGGCATCGCCACACCGAACTGCAGCGCCTCGACCGCACGCTCCTGGCCCAGCACGCCGCGGAAGGGCTCCAGGTCATCGGTGGTGTCGAAGGCGAATTGCTCGGGAGCGAACGGGCGGGTCAGTTCTTCTGGCGCCAGGCGCAGGCCGGCAGCGACGGAATCGGGCATCGGGAATCCTTGCATCGGGCGGCAGATCGCCGCGGGGTGTCGTCGCCCGCATTCTCCCCCCAGCCTCGCGCCACTGACAAGGCGCGGATGGCGCTATCTCACCGATGTACCAGGTCGGCGCAGCGCAGGCAGTATTCCGCCGCAGGCAGGGCGGCCAGGCGCGCCGGTTCGATAGCCTCGCCACAGCGCTCGCACTGGCCGTAGCGACCTTCCGCCAGGCGCAGGCGGGCCAGGCCGACCTGGCGCATCCCCGCCTCCGCCTCGGCGAGCAGGCCTTCGAGCACTTCGTCGTTCTGGCGCTGCACCGCCTGCTCGGCAAAGTCCGGCGAATGGCTGCGCGCCAGGTCCCGGCGGATCGCCGCGGCGCGTGCCGCGTACTCGGTCGCCAGGGTTTCCAGGGCGGTAGCGGGGTCGAAAGCGCTCATATCCACCTCCTGCATGAGGAACGGCTGACCAAGGCCGGTTTCGCTCAGACCGACCAGAACTTTCCCAAGTCTGGACGGTTCCAAGCGGATTGCCGCTGACGCCGGTCAATTTTCGCCCGGCATTGCGCGCTGCCACCCATTCGGTGCCTTGACACCCCGGTGGCATTCCGAAAAGCTCACGGCGTCGCTGGCCCGCTCCAGATGGCTCCGATCCACCTCAAGAGAGAACAAACGATGAAACGGATTCTGCTCGGTACCCTGTTCGCCGCCGCCTCCTTCAACGCTTTCGCCGACGCTCCCGGTGGCGCCGGCTGCGGCTGGGGCAACATGCTCTTCAAAGGCCAGCGCGGCGTGGCCACCCACGTGGTCGCGGCGACCACCAACGGCACTTCCGGCAACAACACCTTCGGCATGACCACCGGCACCAACGGCTGCCATACCAACGGCGCGCTGTCCTATGGCGGCAAGCCCCTGCTGGTGCTCGGCAGCATGATGGACGAGCTGTCCGAAGACATGGCCAAGGGCAATGGCGAAGCGCTGACCACCTATGCCGTGGTGCTGGGCGTGCAACCGCAGGACCGCGAGCACTTCGCCGCCGTCACCCATGAGCATTTCTCCGAGATCTTCAACAAGTCCGACGCCACCGCCGCCGACGTCTATGCCAACACCCAGGCGATCCTGAAACAGGACGCCCGCCTGGCCAAGTACGCCGAGCAGGCCTGAGCCTCGCCGCCTGCCCGTTCGCGGGCAGGCCCCTTTCCCCAAGCATTAAGCCTTGCCGATGCCGAAACGCCTGTTGCCCTGGATGGCGCTGTGCGCCTGCTCCCCCCTTCTGGCTTCGCCCACGGTTCCCGAGGCCCGCCTCCAGCAACTGGCCGCCGATCCCTACTGGATCGCCCTCGGCCACTACGAACGCGGCAAGCTCGGCGGTTGGCGCAGCTACGTCGACGACGAGCGGTTCTTCCTCGCCGACAACGGCGAGAGCCACCCGGACGCCGAACTGGCGGCCACGCTAAAGGCGCTCTATGCCTCGCCCAGCCTTGGCGACAAGCATGCCCAGTGCGTCTACCCGGCGCGCACCCGCTGGCTGCGCCAGCAACTGCAACTCGACGACCTGCCGCAGCCGCAGTGCGGCGAATACGACAACTGGTACCGCGACATCAACCCGCACAGCGCGGTGCTGGTGTTCCCCGCGGCCTACCTGAACAGCCCGTCGTCGATGTTCGGCCACACCCTGCTGCGCATCGACCAGGCCGACGTCACCAGCAACAACACCGCCCTGCTCAGCTACGCGCTGAACTTCGGCGCCTACATCGAAGGCATGGACAACAGCATCCTCTATGCCTGGAAAGGCCTGATGGGCGGCTATCCCGGCCTGTTCGCGCTGGTCCCGTACCGGGAGAAGCTGGCCGAGTACAGCCGCCTGGAGAACCGCGACCTCTGGGAATACAAGCTGAACCTCACGCCCGAGGAGACCGGGCGCATGGTCGAACACGTCTGGGAACTCAAGCAGGTCCGCTTCGACTACTACTTCTTCGACGAGAACTGTTCGTTCCGCCTGCTCGAACTGATGGAGATCGCCCGCCCGGGCATCGAGCTGACCGAGCAGTTCCCGCTTACCGCGATCCCCACCGACACCGTCCGCGCGGTGAAGAACGCCGGGCTGATCGAGCGCATCGACTACCGGCCGTCGCGCGAGAAGGAACTGCTCGCCCGCGCCGAACCGCTCGACCATGCCGAGCGCGACTGGGCCAAGCGCCTGGCGGACGACGACAGCCTGCTCGACGCTCCCGACTTCAAGGCCCTGCCGATGCCGCGCCAGGCGCTGATCCAGGACGCCGCCTTCCGCCTGGTGCGCTACCGCGCCACCGGTCAGGCGCGTGACAGCGGCATCGCCTCGCGCAGCTACAACCTGTTGCGAGCGATCAACCGCAACCCGCCGCCGGACCTCCAGGTCGAGCGCCCCGGCCAGCCGGAGGACGGCCACGAGTCACGGACCTGGCAGTTCGGCGTCGGCAGCCGCGATGACCGCGCCTTCGCCGAATACGGCCTGCGCATGGCCTACCATGACCTCGCCGATAACGCCTATGGCTTCCCCCTCGGCGCGCAGATCGAGATCGGCCAGCTCAAGCTGCGCCAGTACGAAGGCAACCGCTGGCAGTTGCAGAATCTCGACCTGGTCACCATCCGCTCGCTGACCCCGCGCAACCAGTTGCTCAAGCCGCTGTCCTGGCAGGTCGCCGGCGGCCTGGAGCGGGTGCCGGGCGAGGACGGCGACGAAAACCTGGTCAGCCACCTCAACGGCGGCGCCGGCGGCAGCTGGATGTTCGGCGACGACTTGCTGCTCTACGCCATGGGCACCGCGCGGATCGAGAACAACAGGGACTTCGCCGCCGCCATCGCCCCGGCGGTGGGCTTCGACAGCGGCCTGCTGTGGCGCAACCCGCTGGGCAACCTGACCCTGGAGGCCAAGGGCGACTACTTCCACAACGGTGAAGTGCGCCGCAGCCTGGGCTTCGTCCAGCAGGTGGAGCTGGGCCGCGACCTCGGCCTGCGCCTGAGCGCCGAACGCGAGTTCAGCCATGTCGGCAAGCCGATCAACGAGGTGAAGCTGGAGCTGCGCTGGTACTACTACTGAGCCAGCCTCCGACGCACCTCCATCAGGGCGAAGCCGAGCAGGTTGAGGCCTTGCCAGGTCGCCGGCTCGGCTGCCAGGGGATCGCTCGCGGCCAGGCCGATGCCCCAGATCGCGTCCACCGGGCTGGCCTCGACCAGCACCCGGTCGGCGGTGCCCAGAAGGTATTTCTTCAGCGAAGCGTTCTGGCCGAACTTGCCGAGGTTGCCTTCGATCACGATTCCCACCCGCTCGGCGTTCCAGCGTGCCTCGTCGAAGCCGGCGACTTCGCGGCCGAGGGCCTTCGCCTCGCCTGGGCTGCGCGCCGCCAGGATGCGCTCGAGCAACCTAGGGTCGTCGAACAAGCGTGCCTTGGCCGCCATCATGTAATGCTCGGCGCTGGCGTAGCGCACCCCGTCGAGCTTGAACGAAGCCTCGTACCACTGGCTGAAACAGCTCTTGCCGACCTTGTCATCCGTCGCCGGGCGATGTCCCCAGAAATACAGGTATTTGAAGCTTTCGCCGGCCGCGCAGCGCTGGCGCAGCCGCTCGACGTCCATTATCTCGCTCATCGGCATTCGTCCCTGGAGCCCGTGAAAAGACGCCAAGGATATCCCGAAGTGGTGTTCAGGCGCGTATCTGCGCCCAGTCCAGGCCGAAACGCCCCAGGTACTTGCGCAGCCGGTCGGCGTCGTTGGGGTTGCGCTTGTCCTGGCGCGAAACGGCAAACAGCCGGCGTCCCGCCTCGGAAAGGGTCTTAGCCCCGCGGCACACCTCCAGCACCGCCTGCAGTTGCAGGCGGTCGAACAGATCCAGGGCCTCCACCCGCTGCCCCAGCAGATCGGCCAGTGGCTCCCGGCCCGCATCGAGCCCCCAGGCCTGGCGCAGGCGGAGGATCTCCTCCTCGACCAGCGCCTCGTCGATCCGCCCGTTGTCGGCCAGGGTCGCCATCCGTGTGATGGAAGCCGACAGCTCGCGGAAGTTGCCGGCCCAGCGCGCTTCGCTGGAACCGGCGAAGGCCAGGTAGCGACGCTTGGCCTCCAGGTTGAAACGCACCTGCCGCCCTTGCTCGCGGGCGTGCCGCTCCAGTTCGAAGTCGATGTTCGGCTCGATGTCCTCGCGGCGTCCAGCCAGGCCCGGCAGCTCGAAGGTCCACAGGTTGATGCGGGCGAACAGGTCCTCGCGGAACAGGCCTTCGGCCACTCGTCCGCGCAAGTCGCGGTGGGTCCCGGCGATAAGCTGGAAGTCGCTCTCCACCTCACGGTCCGAACCCAGCGGGAAGAAGCGCTTCTCTTCGATAGCCTTGAGCAGCATCGCCTGTTCGTCGGCGCCCAGCTCGCCGATCTCGTCGAGGAACAGCATGCCACCGTCGGCTGCGCGCAGCAGGCCTTCGCGCGCATTCTGCGCGCCGGTGAAGGCGCCCTTGACGTGACCGAACAGTGCCGACATCGCGCCGTCGCCGCGCAAGGTGGCGCAGTTGACCTCGACGAAACGCCCGTCGAGCTGGTGCCGGCTGCGCTTGAGTTCATAGATGCGCCGGGCGAGGAACGATTTGCCGGCACCGGTCGGCCCCACCAGCAGCATGGGTGCCCGCGAACGCACGGCGACCCGCTCGATCTGCTCGATGGAGCGGTTGAAAGCGGCATTGCGCGTGGCGATTCCCGACTTGAGAAAAGCCAGGCTTTCCTCCTGTTCGCGGCGGAACCGCGAGGCGATGCGGTCGTAGCGGGACAGGTCGAGGTCGATCAGCGTCGCCGAGCCCTCGGGATGGCGCGCCTCGTCCTTGCGCCGCGACGGCGAGGTCTGCACCAGCCGGGCCGGCAGGTAGCGCGCCTCGGTAAGGAGGAACCAGCAGATCTGCGCGACATGGGTCCCGGTGGTGATATGCACCAGGTAGTCCTCGCGCTCGGTGTCGAAGGGGTAGGCGCTGACGAAATCGTGCAGGGCGCCATAGACCTCCTCGAAGTCCCAGGGGTTGCGCAGTTCCATCTGCTGCAGGCGGACCTCGGTATGCGGCGACACCGCGGCGATGTCGGCGCGAATCCGCTCGGCCAGGCCGAGGTCGCGGGCGTCGTTGCCGTGGATCAGTTCGAGGCGGTCGATCAGCAGGTCCGGCTGCTGGCACAGGCCGATGCTCGGCCGCCACTTTTGCCAGCGCGCCGCGCCCTTGCCGAGACGGTCGAGGGTGGCGCCGATGAAGCCGATGGCGACCGTGCGTTTCATCACTGCTTATCCTTCAAGATAAAGATCGATATGAAAATATATAGAAATAGCCAGGCATCTCTCCATCGAATTCGCCGACGAAGCGCAATAAAAAATTTATTCACCTTTAAAATCAAACAGTTAAGCAAGAAACAGTCTCATCGATAAAAACCTGGCACGCCGCTCGCTATATCCATTTCGACCGCATCGCCCATGCAGGCCGACGGGTCGGGACTCCAGTCCCGCCGGTGCCCGAGCCCACCCCTGGTGTCGGCGTCGTGCATGCCGCCCGCAACCACGACGGTCATTCGCGAATGACGGCAATGCCGCTTCGCGGTTCGATAGCTCAGCCTGGTAGAGCAACCATCCACGAAATGGTCTGTCGCGGGTTCGACTCCCGCTCGAACGTTGCCTTAACGGCAATCACTCAATGGCAACACCCGCCGGTGTGGCCGAGGCGAACTGCGCAAGCGGCCAGGAAGGCCGGAGAACGCAAGGGAGCCGAAGCCGCCGCCGGCCCGTCCGGCCCGCGGTTCGGGCACGGGGCAAGGCAGGCCGGGGATCGAGGGAATCGATCGTATGGACAGGACGTCCGCCAGGCCAACCTCCTCCGCGCTCCACCCACGACGCTCGACGGGCCGGCAACACCGGCACCACGGAAGAATGAAAGGAATGAAGAGATGAAAATGCTGAAGCGCTTTATCGTGAAGAAGAACGAACGCGGCCTGCTGTATTCCGAAGGCGACTTCTTCGCCGTGCTCGAACCGGGCACCTACCGCCGCTTCGATCCGTACGACCGCCTGAGCCTGGAAAGCTTCAGCCTGAACACCCCGCAGTTCGAACACCGCCTGGCCGGCTACCTGCGGCAGAGCGAACCGCAACTGGTGGAGCGCTACTTCACCCGGATGGACCTGGGCGACAACGAGGCCGGCCTGCGCTACGAGGACGGCGTGCTGGTGGAGCTGCTCGCACCGGGCAGCCGCCGACTGTACTGGAAAGGCCAGACCGAGCAGCGCCTGGAGCGCATCGACCTGACCCAGGACTATCGATTGTCCGCCGCGCTGGTCGCCCAGTTGCACCAGCCGAACCTGCGCGACCGCGCCCTGGCGGGCCTGGACGCAGTGTTGCTGGTCCAGGTGCCGGCGTTCCAGGTCGGCGTGCTCAAGGTCGACGGCGCCCTTGCCGGCCTGCTGCAAGCCGGACAATACGGTTTCTGGCGCTACAACCGGCAAGTCAGCGTGGAACTGGTCGACACCCGTATCCAGGCGCTGGAGGTCAGCGGCCAGGAGATCCTCACCCGCGACAAGGTCAGCCTGCGCCTGAACCTCGCCGCCAATTGGCGCTACAGCGACGTGCTCACCGCCTTCTCGCGGCTGAGCAAACCGCTGGAGTATCTGTACCGCGAACTGCAGTTCGGCCTGCGGGCGGCAGTGGGCACCCGTACCCTCGACGAACTGCTGGAGAACAAGCAGTCGATCGACGAAGCGGTCAGCGCCCACCTGGCCGCCAAGCTGGAAGACAGCGGCCTGGAAGTGAGCGGCCTGGGCGTACGCGACATCATCCTCCCGGGCGAAATGAAGACCCTGCTGGCGCAGGTGGTGGAGGCGGAGAAGGCGGCCCAGGCCAATGTGATCCGCCGCCGCGAGGAAACCTCGGCGACCCGCTCGCTGCTGAATACCGCGAAGGTCATGGAGGAAAACCCGACCGCGCTGCGTCTGAAGGAACTGGAAACCCTGGAGCGGGTGGCCGAGCGCATCGACCGGATTTCGGTATTCGGTGGCCTGGACCAGGTATTGAACGGACTGGTCACGCTGAAGCAGGCCTGATCACGAACGATAGCCGCGCCGTCGACAAGACGGCGCGGAGCACAAGGAAAGCACGATGAAAGACATGAATATCCTCGAAGTGGCCGGCGGCAAGCCGATCAAGCTCTGGACCCAGGGCGTCCCGGTGGAGGAGGAAGCGCGCCAGCAGTTGCTGAACACGGCGAAGATGCCCTTCATCTTCAAGCACCTGGCGGTGATGCCTGACGTACACCTGGGCAAGGGCTCGACCATCGGTAGCGTGATCCCTACCCTCGGCGCGATCATCCCGGCCGCGGTGGGCGTGGATATCGGCTGCGGAATGATCGCCGCGCGCACCTCGCTGGTCGCCGCCGACCTGCCGGACAACCTGCACGGCCTGCGCAGCGCCATCGAGCAGGCGGTACCCCACGGCAAGACCTTCGGCCGCCGCGACCGCGGCGCCTGGCACGAGGTACCGGAGGCCACCGACCAGGCATGGAAGGCGCTCGCCGGTCGCTTCAAGGCGATCACCGACAAGCACCCGAGGCTGGAGAAGACCAACAACCGCCAGCACCTGGGAACCCTCGGCACCGGCAACCACTTCATCGAGGTCTGCCTGGACGAGGCCGACCGCGTCTGGTTCATGCTGCACAGCGGTTCGCGCGGGGTCGGCAACGCCATCGGCAACCTGTTCATCGAACTGGCCAAGGCGGACATGCGCCAGCACATCGCCAACCTGCCGGACAAGGACCTGGCCTACTTCGAGGAAGGCAGCCGGCACTTCGACGACTACGTGGAAGCGGTCGGCTGGGCCCAGGATTTCGCCCGGCAGAACCGCGCGCTGATGATGCACGCGGTGATCGAGGCGGCGCGCCAGGTGATCCGCAAGCCGTTCGAAGCCAACCTGGAGGCGGTCGATTGCCACCACAACTACGTGCAGAAGGAGCGCCACTTCGGCCAGGAGGTACTGGTCACCCGCAAAGGCGCGGTGTCCGCGCAGAAGGGCCAGCTCGGCATCATTCCCGGCTCGATGGGGGCGAAGAGCTTCATCGTCCGCGGCCTCGGCAACCAGGAAGCGTTCTGCTCGTGCAGCCACGGCGCCGGGCGGACCATGAGCCGGACCAAGGCGAAGAAGGTCTTCAGCGTCGCCGACCAGGCCCGCGCCACCGCCCACGTCGAATGCCGCAAGGACGCCGACGTGATCGACGAGATCCCGATGGCCTACAAGGACATCGACCGGGTCATGGAAGCCCAGCGCGAGCTGGTGGAAGTGCTGCACACCCTGCGTCAGGTGGTGTGCGTGAAAGGATGACGGGCGCCCTGTGGCGCCCGCTGGGGAAGAATCGAAATGAACAGGGAAGAACGCCATCCGCTCCCCGCCGCCATGCGCGAGCGGGTACTGGATGAGCTGGAACGGATCGAACGCGAGCACGACGTAGTCGTGCTCTACGCCTGCGAGTCGGGCAGCCGGGCCTGGGGCTTCGCTTCGCCGGACAGCGACTACGACGTACGCTTCGTCTATGTGCATCAGCCCGAGTGGTATCAGCGCGTCGAGGAACCTCGCGACGTGATAGAACGCCCGCTGAGCGACGAGCTGGACATCAGCGGCTGGGAGCTGCGCAAGGCGTTGCGCCTGATGCGCAAATCCAACCCGGCCCTGCTGGAGTGGCTCGGCTCGCCGCTGGTGTATCGGGAAGAGCCTGGCGTGCGCGAGGAACTGCTCTGGCTGGGCAACGCCTTTCACTCCGTACCTGGCAGCCGCCATCACTACCTGTCGATGGCACGCAAGAACTACCGCGGCTACCTGAAGGGCGACAGCGTCCGGCTGAAGAAATACCTCTACGTCCTGCGCCCGTTGTTCGCGGTGCGTTGGCTGGATGCAGGCCTGGGCTTGCCGCCGGTGGCGTTCGAGAGGCTAGTGGAAGCCACACTGGACGACCCGTCGCTGCGCGAAGAGCTGGATGCCCTGCTGAGCCTCAAGCGTCAGCGCGACGAATCGGCCTACGGCCCTCCGCGCCTGGCGCTGCAACGCTTCATCGAAGCGGAGTTGCTCCAGGCCGAACGAGGGGCCGCCCAACCAACCGGCGCGCGCCAGGACAGCCGACTGCTGGATCGCTACCTCCACGACAAGATATGGCAATACACAAGGGAAACCTCATGAGAAAGGACCTCATCGAACTCGACGGCAGCGAAGGTGGCGGGCAGATCCTGCGTAGCGCCCTGAGCCTGTCGATGACCAGCGGCCAGCCGCTGCGCATCCGCAACATCCGTGGCCGGCGCAGCCGTCCGGGGCTGCTGCGGCAGCACCTCACCGCGGTGCGCGCGGCGGCGGAAATCTGCGCGGCCGAGGTCGAGGGTGCCGAGCTCGGCTCACGCGAGCTGGCGTTCCGGCCCGGTGCGATCCGCGCCGGCGACTACGCCTTCGCCATCGGCTCCGCCGGCAGTTGCTCGCTGGTACTGCAAACCCTGCTGCCGGCGCTGCTCGCGGCCAACGGCGAAAGCCGGGTGAGGATCAGCGGCGGCACCCACAATCCACTGGCGCCGCCGGCGGACTTTCTCCGCGACAGCTGGCTGCCGCTGTTGCAGCGGATGGGCGCGGAAGTCGACCTGGAACTGCTGCGCCACGGCTTCGTACCCGCCGGCGGTGGCGAGCTGCTGGCGCGGGTACGCCCGGCACGCTGGCGGCCGCTGCAACTGGAGCATCCCGGCGCGGCGCTGCGGCGCCAGGCGCGGGCGCTGCTCGCCGGGATTCCCGGGCACGTCGGCGAGCGTGAGCTGGAGAGGGTCCGCCAGCGCCTCGGTTGGAGCGACGAAGAACGCCAGCTGGAGTTCCTCGCGGAGGACCAGGGGCCGGGCAACGCCCTGCTGCTGCGGATCGACTGCGAGCACATCTGCGCGACCTTCTGCGCCTTCGGCCAGGCCGGCGTCAGCGCCGAACGGGTGGCGGAACAGGTCGCGACGCAAGCCATCGGCTGGATGGAAAGCGGCTGCGCGGCGGACGAGCACCTCGCCGACCAATTGCTGCTGCCCATGGCCCTGGCCGGCGCCGGCAGCTTCACCACGCCGCGGCTGAGCGCCCATCCGCAAAGCAACCGCCGGGTTATCGAACGCTTCCTGCCGGTGAGGATCGGCGACCAGGCGCTGGACGGCGGCGGTCATCGCATCGTCATCACATCGGCTTGACGAATTCCTCACCAATGCCGACCTAGACTCGCGCCGGACCTGCCAGCGGGCCCGGCGCGAATCTCCGGGAGCCCCATCCCGGCGGTCGAGGAGTCCCGGCCATGTCTTCTTCGCGTCTCGGCGTGCTTGTCCTCGCCCTGATCCTGCTCACCGCCACCCTGCTCGGCGGCTGCGAAAGCACCCACCAGTACCTGCTCGCCAAGGGCTACCCGCCCGCCTATGCCGACGGTTTCGACGATGGCTGCGGTAGCGGCCGCCAGGCGGCCGGCTCGATCAGCGGCGAATTCCGCAAGGACGTCCCCCGCTACCTGCGTGAGGCGATCTACGCCAGCGGCTGGGGCGACGGCTTCGAGCAATGCCGGTCGATGGCGCGGAGCGAAGAGCGGCGGCGTTTCGAGGAGCGCCAGTGGGACGACCGCGACGACGATTGGCAGCGCGACCGCGACCGCGCGTTGGCCCGGGCCTTGCGCGAGCGCTGAAGCACGCTGCGACAACCATCCGCAGCACCGATCCCGGTGCGCTTGATCCACGTCAAGCCGAGCAGCGCGCCGCTGGCCTCTCCTCACAGGACCGGTTGTAACGCCTGATAAGGAGAAAAAAAGATGCAGTCCTCGCAACTGCTCCCGCTTGGCAGCCTGTTGCTGTCGTTCGCCACGCCCCTCGCCCAGGCCGATGCCCTGCACGACCAGGCCAGCGCGCTGTTCAAACCCATCCCCGAGCAGGTCACCGAGCTACGCGGCCAGCCCATCAGCGAGCAACAGCGCGAACTCGGCAAGAAACTGTTCTTCGACCCGCGCCTGTCACGCAGCCATGTGCTCAGCTGCAACACCTGCCACAACGTCGGCACCGGCGGCGCCGACAACGTACCGACGTCGGTCGGTCACGGCTGGCAGAAGGGGCCACGCAATTCACCGACGGTCTTCAACGCCGTGTTCAATGCCGCGCAGTTCTGGGATGGCCGCGCCAAGGACCTGGGGGAGCAGGCCAAGGGTCCGATCCAGAACAGCGTCGAGATGCACAGTACCCCGCAGTTGGTCGAACAGACCCTGGGCAGCATCCCGGAATACGTGGACGCCTTCCGCAAGGCCTTCCCCAAGGCCGGCAAGCCGGTCAGCTTCGACAACGTGGCGCTGGCCATCGAGGCCTACGAGGCGACCCTGGTGACTCCGGACTCGCCCTTCGACCTGTATCTCAAGGGCGACGACAAGGCCCTCGACGCACAGCAGAAGAAAGGCCTCAAGGCATTCATGGACAGTGGCTGCAGCGCCTGCCACAACGGCATCAACCTGGGCGGCCAGGCCTACTTCCCGTTCGGCCTGGTGAAGAAGCCCGACGCCAGCGTGCTGCCCAGCGGCGACAAGGGCCGCTTCGCCGTGACCAAGACCCAGAGCGACGAGTACGTATTCCGCGCCGCGCCCCTGCGCAACGTCGCCCTCACCGCGCCGTACTTCCACAGCGGCCAGGTCTGGGAACTCAAGGACGCGGTGGCGATCATGGGCAACGCCCAGCTCGGCAAGCAGTTGGCGCCGGACGACGTGGAGAACATCGTCGCCTTCCTGCACAGCCTGAGCGGCAAGCAGCCGCGCGTCGAATATCCGCTGCTGCCGGCCAGCACGGAGACCACGCCGCGTCCCGCGGAATAACCGCCACAAGGAAAAACGGGGCTCCCCTGGAGCCCCGTTTTTCCTCTATGGGACGACCTCAGACCACGCCCTGCGCCAGCATCGCATCGGCGACCTTGACGAAGCCGGCGATGTTCGCCCCCTTCACGTAGTTGACCCGCCCCTGCTCCTCGCCGTACAGCAGGCAGGCATGGTGGATCGACTGCATGATGCCGTGCAGCTTGGTATCCACCTCGCCCTCGCTCCAACGCAGGCGCATGGCGTTCTGCGACATCTCCAGGCCGCTCACCGCCACCCCGCCGGCGTTCGACGCCTTGCCCGGCGCGTAGAGGATGCCGGCCTCGAGGAACAGGTCGACGGCTTCCAGGGTCGAGGGCATGTTGGCGCCTTCGGCGACACAGACGCAGCCGTTGGCCAGCAGGCGCCGCGCATCCTCGGCATCCAGTTCGTTCTGGGTCGCGCAGGGCAGCGCGATATCGCAGGCCAGGCCCCAGGGCCGGCGCCCTTCGAGAAACTGCAGGGAAAACTGCTCCGCCATCTCGCGGATGCGCCCGCGGCGCACGTTCTTCAGCTCCATCAGGTATTCCCACTGCTCGTCGGAGAGCCCCGCCTCGGCATACAGGGTGCCTTCGGAATCGGACAGCGAGATCACCTTGCCGCCCATTTCCATGACCTTGCGCGCCGCGTACTGGGCGACGTTGCCCGAGCCGGAGATCGCCACCCGCTGGCCGTCGAAGCCGCGGCCACGATCCTTGAGCATTTCCTGGGCGAAGTAGACGCAGCCGAAGCCGGTCGCCTCCGGGCGGATCAGGCTGCCGCCATAGCTCAGGCCCTTGCCGGTCAGCACCGAGGTGAACTGGTTGGACAGGCGCTTGTACTGGCCGAACAGGTAGCCGATCTCACGCGCGCCGACGCCGATGTCGCCGGCCGGCACGTCCAGGTCGGCGCCGACGTGGCGGTACAGCTCGCTCATGAACGACTGGCAGAAACGCATCACCTCGGCGTCGCTCTTGCCCTTCGGATCGAAGTCGGAGCCGCCCTTGCCGCCGCCCATGGGCAGAGTGGTCAGGGAGTTCTTGAAGACCTGCTCGAAGGCGAGGAACTTCAGCACCCCGAGGTTGACCGAGGGATGGAAGCGCAGGCCGCCCTTGTAGGGGCCGATGGCGCTGCTCATCTGCACCCGGTAGCCACGGTTGACCCGTACCCGGCCCTGGTCGTCGACCCAGGGTACGCGGAACAGGATCGCCCGCTCGGGTTCGACGATGCGTTCGATGATGCCGGCTTCCAGGTAGTGCGGGTTGGCCTCGAGGAACGGCCAGAGGGAACGCAGCACCTCTTCCACCGCCTGGTGGAATTCGGGCTGATCGGGATCGCGCCGCTTCAGGCGCTCGAGGAAAGCGTCGACGGATTGCGTCATTTTTCTCACCGGTTTCTAGTTTTGTGAACAATTTTTTGCGCGTGACTCTAACAAGCCAGGCGGCACCTAGAAAGTGCGAAATGACGCATTGATGAATCTTTATGGTGCAAAACTGAAACTTTCCGGGTCCGCCAGAACGGCTCGGGCCAGAGCACGCGCCCGGAACCAGGCTGCCTCCCGGGCTGGCCACGCACTGTTGAAGGGCGACGAAAGCACCGTTCGCGTGCATCCCGGCGCCAGATGCGAAAGGGCCTCCGCCGCCAGGGGGAGGCCCTTCCTCTACCTACGGCCGGGTCTAGAAGTCGTAGGTCGCGGACAGGCTGAACACCTGTCCCTTGCTGGTTGCCCTGCCATCCAGGCGTCCGCCGCCCAGGCGATCCTGGTTGACCGTCTTCAACGGCACCTCCTTGACGAACTGCCGCGAGTAGGCCGCGTCGATCGACAACTCCGGCATCGACTGGAAGCGATAGCCGGCGCCCAGGGAGGCGAAGTAGCGATCGCCGTCGGGAATCCGCGGGTCGCGGGTGGCATTGTGGGTCGGCGTCTGGTCGTAGGCGACCCCGGCGCGCATGGTCCACTGGTCGGTCACCTTGTAGTCGCCGCCCACCGCCAGGGTCCAGGTGTTCCGGTAGGTGTAGGGAATGGAGACGATCGTGTTGCCGTGGGACTTGAGGGTCAGGTCCTGGAACGACGACCACTCGGTCCAGGTGGCGCTGGCGCCCAGGCTCAGACGGTCGTTGAACTGGTGTACCCAATCCAGCGAGGCGTAGGCGGGGATATCCAGGCGCGCCGAGGCGGAAGCGCCCATGCGCAGGTCCAAGCCCGGATAGGCCAGGCCCGGGGTGCCGCCCTCGATGGCGCCCTCGGTCAGTCCACCGTCGTGGTCGTAGAGGTTGTAGTGCCCCTTCAGCTTGTTGCGGATCTTCGCGTGGTAGGCGAAGCCCAGGGTGTCGCGGTCGGTCGGCTTCCACACCGCGCCGGCGAAGAAGCCGGGCGAGGTGTTGTCCACCTTGACCCGCATCAGCGCGGACGAGTTCGAGGCCGGGAACGGAATCCCGCCCATGCCCGGGGAGTTGGCGGCCGAGGCATAGAGATCGAGGTTCTGGCTGACGAAGCCGGAGGTGCGCTGGATGATCACCCCGGCGCCCAGGGAGAAGTTGTCGTTGACCTTGAACGACAGGGAGCCGGTCAGGCCGATCGTCTCGATCTTGGTGTCCACCGCGAAATCGCGGCCTTTCCAGTTCGGGTCCCAGGTGCTGCGCATTCCCATCGGAACGACCTGGCTCAGACCGAAGGCGAAGCGGTCGTTGATCGGTACGACCAGGAAGCCGGTCGGCAGCCACGCGCCGAATCCGGCCTGGCCGCCATCGTTGGTACCCAGCTCGGGGGTGCCCGGCCCGTCCTGGTAGCCGCCGGTCATGGGATTACCCTGGTAGTCGTAGGCATCGCCGTTGTACTTGATGTCGATATCGGCGTAGTTGACCGTCAACTGGGCGATCCGCTTGTCGATGAACGCCATGGCCGCCGGGTTGTTGAACGCGGCGCTCGGATCGTTGGGAAACAGCGAGCCGCCTGCCATCGCACGGCCCCAGCCCGCCGTGTTGGTGGTCGGCACCATGAAGCCGCCGGCTTGCGCCTGGGACGTGCCGAACAGTCCGCCGACGATCAGGGCGCAGAGCAATGGCAATGGTTTTCTGGCAAACAGGCAGGAAATATCGTTTTTGTTGTTCAAGGTTTCACCCCTGGTGGACTGCTAGTGCACGGGGCACGATGGTCGGCCTGCTTGAGCGTCCTGGCGGACACCCTCCCCCAGACCGTTTTCCATGTGCGAACGAGATTCTGCGCCGCTTCCGGCGGAAACTCCCTCGGACCTGCCGGCCCGCGAAGGACGCCTGGCAGCGGGAGCGCGAAACCGCTGGCGCCGAGGGCGCCAGCGGCAGCCCGGATTACGGGTTGACTACGAAGGCCGGGGTCGGCTTCACGCTCAGGCTGTTGATCTTGCAGTTGCCTGCCAGCGACTGATTGCTGGCGCTGAGGGTATTGGTGGCGTTGCTCCAGGAACCGTTGACGGTGCTCGGGCCACAGGTAGAGGAGAGAATCTTGAAGCCGACGCCATCGACCTTGCCGGCAGTGGTGCTGGAAACGGTCAGCTTCCACGGCAGGCCGGTCATCTGCGGCACGCTGCACAGGGTGTTGCTGCCGCTGACGGTGACGCTGTCGATCGAGGCATAGGAACCATCGGCGGCGGTCTTGCCCTTGAAGGTGATGTTGCAGGTCACTGGCAGATTGAGCGACGCCGGCGAGCTCACGCTGATGGTGCCAGGTGCGGTGAAGGCCGAGTTGACCGGGGTGATGGTGGCCGCGCTGGCCATGGACGAAACGCTCAGGCAGAGAGCAAGAGCAGCAAAGGACGGCAGGGACTTGATGGATTTCATTGTTTTGTATCCTTCCAGTGAGTTGGCAACGCTCGCGGTTGCCGAGCCTTGATCATGCGGCAGGATCGTCGCCGACCCGCCCCCACGACCACCTTGTGCCTTCCCGTCCGATCCACCTGCCAGGCGAACCACACCACCCGCCTTGGCCGTGCGTACCGGGATCGGGAGAGGCTTTACCTCATGAGTCCTATCCGGTGCCGACGCTGACGGTCCCCACGACGAGCCGGGACAGACCGGATATCGGAAAGATCCGATAGGGTTTGCCAACCCGCCGCGCCTCGAGATGCCCACCTGGCCGAACTCCGCGAACGCAGGCCTGACAGGGCTGGCAATCACCACGAAGGGGCAGTGGACCAGTCAACGACGGGAGCCAGAGTACGGTCAGCGCGGCTCTGGAAAAGCCTAGCGAAAGAAGGGGGTTGCCCCTCCGAAGGAAGGTCGGTGAATGCCGTGGAGGGCGGACGAAGCGTCGTCGCGAAGGAATCCTGATACCTCTGTCAACATCCGCGTCGGGAAGAAACGCACCATGACGGGGCGTACCTACCAGAATTGGCAGCTCGCGAAGCCACCCAGCCAACCCAAAGTTAGGTTGCCAACTATCGGTCGGATGAGGACGGCACGCGAACGAGACCCGGCTGCAACTCGAACACCTCCACGCCCTCCGGCGTGGAGCGTCCGATCTTGACCTGTTGCGCCATCACGCTGGCGCCGGGAGCCTGGCGAAAGTCCACGAACAGCCGGTCACCCTCGTGGCGTATCGCCTCCGGCGGCACGACGATGGCCTGTTCTTTGCGATAGGTGGTGACCGTCAGCTTGGCGCTCATTCCCAGACGAATCTTCTGCAACTGGCGGGGATCAAGCGGCGCTACCGACACCGTCACCTCGAACTGCGGGCTGCCTCCCTGGGCCATGCCGGGCAGAGCCTGACCACCGAGGGCGGCGATGACGCCCGCCAGCGTGGTGCCCTCGAAGCCGTCGCCACTGATTTCCACCGCCTGCCCTTCGCGCAACTGGTTGATATCCAGTTCGGAAACCTTCGCAGATACCTTCAGCCGCTCGACGCTGGCCAGGCCGAACAACGCCTGGCCCTGCCCCAGCTTGCTACCGGCCTGCACCGGTTCGCGGCTGCCCTGCTCGCCAGCCAGGCCGGGCGCCGCGACGACGATACCGGCAAAGGGCGCGCGCACCGTACGGCCATCCAGCTGGGCCTGCAGCGTCTCGTATTTCACGCTGGCGTTGGCCAGGTCCATTTCGGCGATCTGGCGATTCTCGCCCTGCCCCTTGGCGCGGGTCGACTCCACTTCCCGCCGGGCCGCCTCCAGGTCCATGCGCTGCTGGCTGGCCTGTTGTTCGAGATCGTCGAGTTCGTTGCGCGGGACGATCCCGCGCTGGAACAGCTCGCGGGTCTCGCGCAACTTGCGCTCGGTGCTGCTCTGCGCCAGCTGCGCGCTGCGCAGGGCACGACGGACCCGCGCCATGTCCTCGCCACGCTCCCAGTCGCGCAGGTCCTGCAGGGTGCGACGGGCCTTGAGCAACGCCGACTGTGCCTCGCGCACCTGCACGGCGATCTCGCGGGTGTCCATGCGCAGCAGCTCCTGTCCTTCCGCGACCCGCTGTCCCGGCTCCACCAGCAGCGCCTCGACATTGCCGGCGAAGGGCGCCGCCAGGGTCACCACGCGCCCCGGTTCCAGGCGTCCGACCAGGCCGATCTGATGCACCAGCGGGGCCGCCCGTACGGCGACCCAGCGCTCCCCTTCCGTGCGTTTCGCGGTGCCGCCGGCGAGGACCAGCCAGGCCAGCGCCGCGACAACCGCCAGGCCGGCGGCGAGCGACAATGCCGGCCGGCGCAGGAAGGAAAACCGGTCAGTGGTCATTGAGCGAAATCTCCCAGCTATCCAGGGTCATGCCGACGATCAGGTCGAGCTGCGTCTGCGCATTGAGAAACGAGATCAGGGCATTCAATTGGGTGTTCTCGACGTTGCGCAGGTCGGTCTCGAAGCTCAGCACCTGGAAGTTGCTCGAACGCCCGACGCGCAGCTTTTCCCGTTCGATCTCCAGCTTGCGCCGCGACAACGCGGTGGCGCGCTGGGCGATCTGGTACTGGCGCCAGCGCGTGCCGAGGTCGCGCACCGCATCGATGACGTTCTGCTCCAGGGTCTGCCGGGCATCCTCGATCAGGATCTTCTGGTTCTCTACGTCGACCTGGGCGCGCACCTCGGCCTGCCGGCGGCTGAGGTCGCCGATGGGAATTTCCACCTGTACCCCGGCGTAGCTGTCCCAGCTGCGTGAATTGTCGCCACCGCCCTCGCTGTAGCGGTCGCGGATCTGGCTGGCGCCGCCCACCAGCGAGACATCCCACAGGCGCTGGTTCTTCGCCAGCACCAGGTTGAGGTCGGCCTGGCGACTGCCGATCAGGCGTTGCAGGTATTCCGGTTGCTGCTGCAGGGCGGTCCTGATCGCCTGCTGGCGGTCGACCTCGATCGGCGTGGCGGCCAGCGCATCGCTGGCGCGGATTTGCGTCGACAGGTCCAGCGCCAGCAGTTGCAGCAGGGCCAGGCGTGCGCTGTCGACCTGGTTGGTGGACTCCTCGACATTGAGCTCCTGGCTGGCGACGTCGGCCTCGGTCTGCACGATCTCGAATTCGGCCATTCGCCCGGCGCGGATCATCGCCCGGTTGACCTCGAGCAGCTCCTGGGTCCGCGCCAGGGCTTCGCGAGCGATGCGCGCCTGCTCCTGGGCGCGCAGCAGCTCCCGGTAGGCGCCGATGACCTGGCTGATGGTCTGCGACACGCTGGCCTTGAGTTGCAGGCGATTGGCGTCTTCGGAGAGACGTGCCAGGCGCAGCGGCGCGGTGGTGACGTCCCAGCCCGCATCGCGCAGCAACGGCTGGACGACGGTCAGGTCGAGGCCATCGCTGCGGTAGCGCCCGGCCTCGTCGGCGGTGCGGAACTGCTTGACCCAGGCCAGGCTGAAGCGAGTGCCATATTCGCCAAGCAGGGTCGCGGTGGGCGAGACATTGCTGGTCCTCGTGCGGTCTTCGGTGGCGCGGTTGGCGCGATAGTCGCCGCGCACCACCAGCTTCGGGTTGAAGGCGTCGGCGGCGACGCGCAGGTCGAACTTCTGCGCGATCCGTTGCAGGTAGGCGCTACGGATTCCACGGTTGTTGCGCAGGCCAAGATAGACCGCGTCGCTCAGGCTGAGGTCGATCACCTGCTCGCTGAGCAGCACCGACCTGCCCTGCTCGCGGGCCATGCTCGGTACGTCCGGACTCAGCGCCGGGTTGACGCTGGCCGCCACCGGAAGAGCGGTGACCAGCCACAGCACGCCCAGGCCCCACCTATTCATCGCGCAGCGCCTCGACCGGTTGCAGGCGAGCCGCCGAGACCGCCGGATAGAGCCCGAAGAACAGCCCCACCAGCAGGGTACTGCCCATCCCCAGCGGCAGGGCCGCGTAGGCCAGGGAGAAGGTCCAGCCGGAGAACCTGGCGTAGAGATACGCAGCCGCCACGCCGAGCACCGCGCCCGAGAGCGCGCCCGCGGCGGTCAGGGTCACCGCCTCGATCAGGAACAGGTTGCGGATGTCCCGCTGGCGCGCGCCCAGCGCCATGCGCACGCCGATTTCCCGGCGGCGTTCGGCGACACTCATCAGCATCACGTTCATCACTCCGACGCCGCCGCCGAGCAGGGAGATGATCCCCAGTCCGGCCAGCAGGTAGGTGAAGGTCCGGGTCTGCCGCTTGAGTCCATCGAGCACCTGCTGCGAGACCTGGACCTGCGCCTCGTGACCGGGCAACCGCGCCGTCAGGGCCGCGCCCAGGGCCGCGCCGACGCTATAGACGTCCGCTCCCGGCGAGACCCGCGCCACCACATGGCTGACCTCGGCGGCCGGCTGCAGGCGCGGCATGCCCGGCGCCGGCACGAACAGCGAGTCGTTGGCGGCGAACGGCAAGAGAGCGGCGCTGGCCTGCGGCTGGAGAATGCCGATCACGCGGAACAGATAGTCGTTGACCGTCAGTTGCTCGCCGAGGCGCAGCGGATCGCCGGGCGCCCCCAAGGCCTCGGCGATTGTCGCGCCCACCACCACGTAGGTGTCGTGATCGTCGAAGCGCGAGAGGAAACGTCCTTCGCGCAGCCGCAGCCTGGCGGCAGCCGCGAGCCCGGCGCTGGCGCCGACGATACTGGCGTTGCTGGTGCGTCCGTGAAAGGTCACCGGCGCCGAGTACAGGCCCAGCGCCGCCAGGTGCTCCAGACCGGCCACGTCGCGGAGCAGCGGTTCGGTGTCGAGCGACGCCGGCATCGGCATCGGCGCCTGCGGGGCGAACGGGAACTGCACCACCAGGGTGTCGGTGCCCATGTCCTTGAAGATGCTCATCGCTTCGTCGGTCGCGTTGCTGCCGATGTTCAGCATCGCGATCACCGATGAACAGCCCATGACGATACCCAGCAACGCCAGCAGCGAGCGGCGCCCCAGCCCGCGAAGACTGGCGAGGGCCTCGTGAAGCAATTGCCGGGGCGACGGGCTGGCGCTCACCGGCAGGCCTCCGCCAGGTCCTCGTGCACCTCGCCATGCCGCACTGTCAGTTGGCGCCCGAGACGGGCGGCCAGGCTGGGATCATGGGTGACCACCACCAGGGTCACCTGGCGCTCGCGGTTGAGGGTGAGGAGCAGCTCCAGCACTTCTTTCGCGGTGCTCGCGTCGAGGTTGCCGGTTGGTTCGTCGGCGAGGATCAGCGCCGGCTCGCCGACCAGCGCGCGAGCGATGGCGACGCGCTGCCGCTGGCCGCCGGAGAGGTCCGCCGGACGATGGCCGGCGCGCTCGGCCAGGCCGACCCGGGCGAGCATCGCCTCGGCCCGCTCCAATGCCTCGCGGCGCGGCATCCCTCGATAGCTCAGGGGCAGCGCGACGTTGTCCAGCGCGTTCAGCCGCGGCAACAGGTTGAAGCTCTGGAAGACGAAGCCGATCAGGCGGTTGCGGATCGCCGCCAGTCGGTCCCCGTCGACGCTGAAGATGTCGTGCTCGGCGAAGCGGTAGGCACCGCTGTCCGGGCGGTCGAGCAGGCCGAGGATATTCAGCAGGGTGCTCTTGCCCGAGCCCGACGCGCCGACGATCGCGCAGCTTTCTCCGGGAAAGATGTCCAGGCAGACGTCTTTCAGTATCTGCAGCGGCTGCCCCCCCAGGAGGTAGCCCTTGCCGATCCCCCGCAGGGAGATCAATGGTTCGTGCTTGTTTGTTGTTGGCATTCGCACCCGACCGCTCGCATCCCTTCAAGGCCCGCCCGGTCGTACCGCCGCAAGGCCGGCGATACAGGCCGAACGGCCATACTGCTGATGATGGAGACAGCGCACAAGCCGCCACCACCGGCAACGCTACCCCGAGGCGCCAGCGCCGAGCGAAGGTAGCGGCTGGTCCGCCCGGCCAATGCCGGTACTCGATTCCGCCGGGCTTCGCCATATGGCGCGGCCTCTCCGGGCAGGCGGTATTGAGCGCACGGATCGGCTGCGCAGACCACTAGCAGAGCTGATACCATCGCAGCCGTCGATGCACCCCCATCTTTAGTTAGGTGAAGGCTCAGGCATGCTGCGTGGGAGCCGCCCCCGGGTACCGCCGATGGAGGTGTCCCTGCGCAGTTCCCATGTTCCCCAGCGCATGGCTCGTTGAATTCCAGGCATGAAAAAACCGCCGGCCGGCAACGCCGGCGGGCGGTTTCTCGAGGGCGCGCTTACGCCAGTTTCTTGTAGCGCACGCGGTGCGGCTGGGCCGCGGCGTCGCCCAGGCGCTTCTTGCGGTCCGCCTCGAACTCGGTGTAGTTGCCTTCGAAGAAGGTCACCTTGCCATCGTCCTCGTAGGAGAGGATGTGGGTGGCGATCCGGTCGAGGAACCAGCGGTCGTGGGAGATCACGATGGCGGAGCCGGGGAAGTCCAGCAGCGCCTCTTCCAGCGCACGCAGGGTTTCCACGTCGAGGTCGTTGGACGGTTCGTCGAGCAGCAGCACGTTGCCGCCCTGCTTCAGGGTCAGGGCCAGGTGCAGACGGCCACGCTCACCGCCGGAGAGGTCCTTGACGAACTTCTGCTGGTCGGCGCCCTTGAAGTTGAAGCGACCGACATAGCTGCGCGACGGGACTTCGTAGTTGCCGATCTTGATCTGCTCGAAACCGTCGGAAACCTGCTCCCACACGGTCTTGTTGCCTTCCAGGCTGTCACGGCTCTGGTCGACGCTGGCGATCTGCACGGTCTCGCCGATCTCGATGGTGCCGGAGTCCGGCTGCTCCTTGCCGGTAAGCATGCGGAACAGGGTCGACTTGCCCGCGCCGTTGCCGCCGATCACACCGACGATGGCGCCCTTGGGAATGCTCAGGGACAGGTTGTCGATCAGCACGCGGTCGCCGTAGCCCTTGGTCACATTGTGCAGTTCGATGACCTTGTCGCCCAGGCGCGGACCGGCCGGGATGTAGATCTCGTTGGTCTCGCTGCGCTTCTGGAATTCCTGCGACTGCAGTTCCTCGAAGCGCTGCAGGCGCGCCTTGGACTTGGCCTGGCGGCCCTTGGCGCCCTGGCGTACCCACTCCAGCTCGGCCTTCATGGCCTTGGCGTGGGAGGCTTCCTGCTTGGCTTCCTGGGCCAGGCGGGCGGCCTTGGATTCCAGCCAGCCGGAGTAGTTGCCTTCGAACGGGATGCCATGGCCACGGTCGAGTTCGAGGATCCAGCCGGCGACGTTGTCGAGGAAGTAGCGGTCGTGGGTGATCGCCACCACAGTGCCGGGGAAGTCGTGCAGGAAATGCTCCAGCCAGGCCACCGAGTCGGCGTCCAGGTGGTTGGTCGGTTCGTCCAGCAGCAGCATGTCGGGAGCCGACAGCAGCAGACGGCACAGCGCTACGCGGCGCTTTTCGCCGCCGGACAGGTGCTCGACCTTGGCATCCCACGGCGGCAGGCGCAGGGCGTCGGCGGCGACTTCCAGCTGGCGTTCCAGGTTGTGTCCGTCGGATGCCTGCAGGATCGCCTCCAGCTTGGCCTGCTCGGCGGCCAGGGCGTCGAAGTCGGCATCCGGCTCGGCATAGGCGGCATAGACCTCGTCCAGCCGCGCCTGGGCCTGCTTGATCTGGCCGACGGCCTCTTCGACGATGTCGCGCACGGTGGCCTGCGGGTCCAGCTTGGGCTCCTGCGGCAGGTAGCCGACGTTGATCCCCGGCATCGGCCGGGCCTCGCCTTCGATCTCGGTGTCGACGCCGGCCATGATCCGCAGCAGGGTGGACTTGCCCGCGCCGTTCAGGCCGAGCACGCCGATCTTGGCGCCGGGGAAGAACGACAGGGAGATGTCCTTGAGGATTTCACGCTTGGGCGGAACGATCTTGCCGACCCGATGCATGGTGTAGACGTACTGAGCCAAAACGAGCACCTCATGAAGAAAAGGAAAAAAACTCGGCCAAGTATATGACAGACCGAGAGAAAGCTGGCCAGCCACCCCGGTTTTCGTGGGGCGGGGCGCTTCGCCGGCGAATGTTCGCCGTCCGATTCCAGGCCGCTACGGTGACGCTGAGCAGCGTACTGGCCGCCTTTACCGTCTCCGCTACCCTCGTCCTGTCGAAAGCGTTCTGCCTGGGGGAGGCGGCGACCATCGCCCCGTGCGGGGTCTGGGTGGGCCTGGCACTGCTCGCGGCCATGGTGCTGCCGCTCAAGACCTGAAGCGAAGCAAGGCGTGGGGAGATCCAGCCTGCTACAATTGATCCAAATCAGTCTCAAAAGAACAAAAAAAACCTCAAAAATGACACTCGCTCCCAGATCCGCCCAGCTACCCGACTCCCCGCACAGGGACAGTCTCGACCCAGCGCCAACCCCGTCGTCTCAGGACCAGCGCCTGCTCAAGGCCCTGGCCACCGCGATGGTCAATCATCCGCGCGCCACCATGGGAGAACTGGCGGAACTGGCAGGAGTGAGCAGGGCAACCCTGAACCGTCATTGCGGTACCCGCGAAGGTCTCAAGCGGCGCCTGGAAAGCCATGCCAGGAGTACCCTCGAACGCCTCACCCACAGCGCCGCCCTACAGCGGCTGGAGCCGCGGGAAGCGCTACGCGAGCTGATCCGGGAACACCTCGCCCAGCGCGACCTGCTGGCGCTGCTGATGTTCGAGCAGAACCCGGGACGCCAGGCCGGGCATGGGGACGCCAGTTGGCAGTCCTATGTCGAAGCCCTGGACGCCTTCTTCCTGCGCGGCCAGCAGAAGCGTGTGTTCCGTATCGATATCAGCGCGGCGACCTTCAGCGAACTCTTCATCGTCCTGATCTACGGCATGGTCGATGCCGAGCGCCGCGGTCGCGCGGCCAGCGCCGGGTTGTCCGCCACGCTGGAGGAGCTGTTCCTGCGTGGCGCGTCGAACCCCGCACAACCTGCCAGCCCTTGAGCGGGCGGCAGTTGCCACCCGCTAGCACCGTTTCCCACACGTTTACCCGCTCAACTCCTGCCGCCTCGATGTACCACCAGGCTCCGTCCCTCGTCCCAGCCTCCGCCGAGCGCGCGGAACAGGTCGACCAGGGCGATCTGCCGCTGGGTGCTGCCGTCGATGAAGGCGATCTCGTTGAGGAAGCTGCTGCGCTGCGCATCGAGGTAGCGCAGGTGGTTGTCGACGCCACTCTCGTAGCGTGCCTTGGCCAGCTTCAGGGCTTCGTTGCTGCTGTTCGCCAGGGCGCGCAGGGCCTTCTCTTCGCGACGCAGGGTATCGCTGGCCGCCAGGGCGTCGGCGACCTCGCGGAAAGCGGTCTGGATGGTCCCCTCGTAGGCGGCCACCGCCGAATCCTTGCGCGCCTCGGCCAGGCTCAGGTTGGCACGGTTGCGCCCGCCATCGAAGATCGGCAGCGTCAGCGTCGGCAGGAAGCTCCAGGAGCGCGAGCCGCCATCGAACAGGCCGGACATTTCCGCGCTGGAGGTGCCGAAGCTGCCGGTCAGGCTGATGCGCGGGAAGAACGCCGCGCGCGCCGCGCCGATATCCGCGTTGCGCGCCCGCAAACGATGTTCGGCGGCAAGGATGTCCGGGCGTCGCTCGATCAGCTCGGACGGCGTGCCGGGAGCGATGTCCTGCAGCAGCTTCGGCCGCTGCCCCGGACTCCGCGGAATCGCCTGCGCGGCATCGTCGCTACCCAGCAGCAACACCAGCGCGTTGAATGCCTGCTGTTTCTGCCGCAGGTTGCGCTCCTGCTCGGCGCGCGCCTGCTCCACCAGGCCAAGGGCTTCCTGGTAGTCCAGCGCGGTGGCGGCGCCGGCCGCGCGGCGCTGGTCGATCAGGGCGAAGGAATACTCGCGGCTGACCAGGGTCTGACGGGTCAGCGCCAGGCGCCGCAGGGCGCCGTCGTAGCTCAGGTAGGCCTGGCTGACCTCGGCGACCAGGGCGATCCGTGCCGCGCGCGCTGCCTCCTCGCTGGCCAGGTACTGTTGCAGGGCTGCGTCGGTCAGGCTCTTGACCCGACCGAAGAGGTCCAGTTCGTACTCCGGCAGGGCCAGCCCGACCTGGTAGCTGCTGGCCACTTCCGAGCGATTGCCGGCGGACAGGTCGGCCGGCTGCCGCTGGCGGTTGCCGGTGGCAGCGGCATTCAGGCCCGGAACCCGGTCGGCGCGCTGGATTCGGTACTGCGCGCGGGCCGCCTCGATATCCAGGAGGGTCTGACGCAGCGAGCGGTTGTTATCCAGGGCCACGCCCACCAGGCGGCGTAGTTCGGCATCGACGATGAAACTCTTCCAATCCAGCGTGTCGATCGCCGCGCCCTGGCGCTGGGCGGCGCCGCCGCTCCAGCTGTCGGCCACCGGCGCGGCGGGACGTTCGTAGGTCGGCGCCATGGAGCAGGCACCGAGGGTCAGGGCGATCAGCAGCGCCGATACGCCGAAAGCAGGTTTGCGCATCTCGTTCACTCCCCGGCCGAAGCGGCCTGTTCGATGGGTGCCGGCTTGCTGCGCAGCAGCGACAGCAGCCAGACGAAACAGATAGGTACGAACAGCACGCCGAGGAAGGTGGCGCTGAGCATCCCGCCGATCACTCCGGTGCCGATGGCACGCTGGCTCGCCGCGCCGGCACCGCTGGCCAGGGCCAGGGGTATCACGCCGAGGATGAACGCCATGGAAGTCATGATGATCGGCCGGAAGCGCAGGCGCGCGGCCTCGATGGCGGCGTCGCGCAGGCTATGCCCCTGCTCCCAGAGTTCCTTGGCGAACTCGACGATGAGAATCGCGTTCTTCGCCGAAAGACCGATGATGGTGATCAGGCCGACCTTGAAATACACGTCGTTGGACATACCGCTGACCATCACCGCGAGCACCGCGCCGATGGCGCCGATCGGCACGATCAGCATCACCGACAGCGGGATCGACCAGCTCTCGTAGAGCGCCACCAGCAACAGGAACACCACCAGGATGGCGAGGGCGAACAGGCTGGTGGCCTGCCCGGCGGAGACCTTCTCCTGATAGGACAGGCCGGTCCACTCGTAGCCGATGCCGGCCGGCAGCTGCGCGGCCAGGCGCTCCATTTCCGCCATGGCTTCGCCGGTACTGAAGCCGGGCGCGGCGTCACCGACGATGCGGATCGACGGGTAGCCGTTATAGCGCACCAATTGCACCGGTCCCTCTTCCCATTTCACGCTGACGAAGGCGCTGAGCGGTACCAGGTTGCCAGCAGCGTTAGGCACGTATAGCTCGAGCACGCTTTCCGGGGTCATCCGGTTGCCCTGTTCGGCCTGGATCACCACCCGCTGTTGGCGCCCCGCATTGGTGAAGTCGTTGATCACCTCCGAGCCGAAGGCAGCGGACAGCGTGCCGCTGATGGTCTCGAAGCTCACCCCCAGGGCGCGGGCCTTCTCCCGGTCGATCAACAGGCGCAGTTGCGGCGCTTCGGCCAGTCCTTCCATCATCGCGTAAAGGAATTTCGGGTTGGTCTGGATCTCGCCAAGAAGAGTATCGCGAGCCTGCAGCAGCGCTTCGCGGCCGACCCCGCTACGGTCCATCAGGCGCAATGCGAAGCCGCCGGAGTTACCCAGACCGTTGATCGGTGGCGGCGACACGGCCATGACCGTGCCATCGTCGGGCAGCGCGAAATGCTCGTTCAGCGCGGCGATCTCGGCGGCGGCCGACTGCTCGGCGCCTCGCTCGGACCAGTCCTTGAAGGTCGGGAAGGCCAGCGCGGCATTGTCGCCCTGGCCGGAGAAGCTGAAGCCCGAGATCAGGAACACCGAAGCCACCGCCTCGCGGGACTTGAGGAAGCGCTCGAGCTCCTCGCCGGTGGCATCGGTGCGCACGCGCGAAGCGCCAGGCGGCAGTTGCACGTCGACCACCATGTAGCCGAGGTCTTCCGCCGGCACGAAGGCTTCCGGCAGGCGCAGGTAGAAGTAGCCGAGCATGGCCACCAGGCCGGCGTACACCAGCATGAAGCGTCCGGCGCGCGCCACCAGCTTCGAGTTGAGCAGCGAATAGCGCTCGGTGACGCGGGCGAAGCCACGGTTGAAGGCGCCGAAGAAGCCGCGCTTCTCGTGGTGCCCTTCGGGAATGGGCTTGAGCAGCGTGGCGCACAGCGCCGGGGTGAAGGTCAGGGCGAGGAAGCCGGAGAACAGGATCGAGACCGCCAGCGACACCGAGAACTGCTGGTAGATCACCCCCACCGAACCGGCCATGAAAGCCAGCGGCAGGAACACCGCCGAGAGCACCAGGGTGATGCCGACGATGGCGCCGGACACCTGCTTCATCGCCTTGACCGTGGCCTCGGCCGGGGAAATCCCCTCCTCCGCCATGATCCGCTCGACGTTCTCCACCACCACGATGGCGTCGTCCACCAGGATGCCGATCGCCAGGACCATGCCGAACATGGTCATCATGTTCACCGAGAACCCCAGCAGGTACATCACCATCAGCGTACCCAGCAGGCACACCGGCACCACGATGGACGGGATCAGGGTGTAGCGGACGTTCTGCAGGAACAGGAACATCACCAGGAACACCAGGACCATCGCTTCGATCAGGGTGTGGATCACCTTCTCGATGGCCACGTCGACGAAGCGCGAGGTGTCGTAGGGCACGCTGTACTGCATGTCCTCGGGGAAGAACGCCGACAGTTCGGCGAGACGCTGTTTCACCAGGGTAGCGGTCTGGATCGCGTTGGCCCGGGCGACAGCTGGATCGCCCCGCCCACGGTAGGCGTGCCGTTCAGTCGCGAGGAAATGTTGTAGCTCTCCTTGCCGAGTTCCAGGCGCGCGACATCGGCGAGCCGGACCAGCGAGCCGTCCTGGTTGGCGCGCAGCACTACCTGGCCGAACTCCTGCGGATCGTCCAGGGTGCCCTTCACCGCCAGGGTCGCCGTCAGCTCCTGCGCGGAACTGCCCGGTGCGCTGCCGAAGGCGCCGGCCGGCACCTGCACGTTCTGCCCGCGGATGGCATTGCTCACGTCGTCGATGGAGAGGCCGAAGCCCACCAGCTTCTGCGGATCGATCCAGACCCGCATGGCCGCCTCGGAAGAGAAGAATTGCAGCTTGCCGACGCCCGGCAGGCGCCGCAGCTCGTTGTTGATATTGCGCGCGGCGTAGTCGCCGAGGGCGGTGGTGTCGCTGCGCTGAGCGCCTTCCTTGTAGCTGAGCGCATAGATCAGCAGGAAACCGGCGCTGGTCTGCTCGACCTGCAGGCCCTGGGTCAGCACCGCCTGCGGCATGCGCGCCTCGGCTTTCTTCAGGCGGTTCTGCACGTCCACCTGGGCCAGGTCCGGATCGGTGCCCGGCTCGAAGGTGACGACGATCTCGGCGGTGCCGTTGGAGTTGTTGGTCGACTCGAAGTAGAGCAGGCCCTTGGCGCCGTTCAGCGACTCCTCGAGCACACTGGTGACGGAGTCCACCAGCACCTTCGCCGAGGCGCCGGGATAGGTGGCGGTGATGGTGATCTGTGGCGGCGCGACATTGGGGTACTGCGCTACCGGCAATTTGGAAATGACCAGCAGGCCGGCCAGGGAGATGAACAGGGCCACCACCCAGGCGAAGTTCGGCCGCTTGATGAAGAATTCGGACATCGGAAAATCCTCGGGGCGAACCCGCCCTTACTGTTGCGGCGCAGGTGACTGGGCTTGCGCCTGGGCACCATCCGGCTTCGGCACGATCTTCACCCCCGGCTGCACCGCAGCCAGGCCGCCGACTATGACCCGGTCACCCGGCTCCAGGCCCTCGGTGATCTGCCAGCGCGAACCCTGCATGACGCCGGTACCGACGCTGCGCGCCTCGGCGCGCTCGTCGGCGCCCACCACCATCACCTGGGCGCTGCCGTCGCTGGAGCGGCGCACGGCCCGTTGCGGCACCAGGATCGCCTGGTTGTCGATGCCCTGGGGCGTACGTACGCGCACGTACATGCCCGGCAGCAGGACCCCGTCGGGGTTGGCGAACTTGCCGCGCAGGGCGATCTGGCCGGTGCCGCGATCCACCGCCACGTCGGCGAACTGCAACGCGCCCTGGCGCTCGTAGGGCGTCCCTTCGACGCGCAGGGTCAGCGCCTGGCTGTCGCCGGCGGCCAAGGTGCCGTTCTTCAGGGCGTCGCGCAGGCGCAGGGCCTCGGCCGCGGTCTGGGTGAAATCCGCATAGATCGGATCGAGCTGCTGGATGCGCGCCATCAGCGTCGCCTCGCCCTGCCCGACCAGCGCGCCCTCGGTCACCAGCGCGCGGCCGATGCGCCCGGAGATCGGCGCAGTGACCGAGGCGTAGCCGAGGTTCAGGCGCGCGGTCTCCAGGTCGGCCTGGGCCGAGCGGGTCGCCGCCTCGGCGCTGCGCAGGTCGGCGGTGGCGGTATCGAAGTCCTGCTGGCTGACCGCCTGGATCTTCACCAGCGGCTCGTAGCGACGCACCCGCGCCTGCGCCTCGAACAGCACCGCGCGGTTCCGCGCCAGCTCACCCTCGGCGCGCGACACCGCAGCCTTCAGCGGTGCCGGATCGATCTGGAACAGCAGGTCGCCAGCCTTGACGTCGGCGCCCTCCTCGAAGCGCTTCCGCACGACGATGCCGGCCACCCGCGCGCGCACCTCGGCGACACGCACCGGTTCGATCCGCCCAGGCAGTTCCGAACTCAGCGCCAGGGGCTCGGCCTGCACCGTCAGGACCTCCACCGGCAACACCATTTCGGCGGCCTCCTGTCGCTCTTCCGCCGGCCCACAACCCGCCAACGCGATGGCCATAGCCAACGCCCCGATCCTTCCTATTGCACGCAAATCAGCCATGACACACCCGACCGTTGATTGAAAACGGATCGAATGGTACTTTTTCGAGCTAATTGAGTCAATATTGTCTCAAATGATCTTTTGACAGCTAATTCCTTTGGACGCGAGGCCAGTTTTCTGCACAATGCGCACAATCAGAAAAACCAACCGGGACCCATCGATGACCCTGATTTCCCATGACGAGCGACTCATCAAGGCGCTGGCAGTCGCTATCGTCGACCGCCCGCGAGCGACGCTGAAGGAACTGGCCGAGGCGGCCGGCGTAAGCAAGGCCACCCTGCACCGCTTCTGCGGCACGCGGGACAACCTGGTGCAGATGCTCGAGGACCACGGAGAGACCGTACTGAACCAGATCATCCAGGCCTGCGACCTGGAGCATGCCGAGCCTCTGGAGGCGTTGCAGCGCCTGATCAAGGAACACCTCACCCACCGCGAGCTGCTGGTATTCCTGGTATTCCAGTACCGCCCGGACTTCCTCGACCCGCACGGTGAAGGCGCACGCTGGCAGTCCTACCTGGAAGCGCTGGACGCCTTCTTCCTGCGCGGACAGCAGAAAGGCGTGTTTCGCATCGACATCACGGCGGCCGTGTTCACCGAACTGTTCATCACCCTGGTCTACGGCATGGTCGATGCGGAACGTCGCGGACGGGCGGCCAGCTCCAATTCCGCGCATACCCTGGAGCAGATGTTCCTCCATGGCGCCTCCAATCCGGCGCGCTCCTGACCCTCGCGCCCGCGGCGGCGCCCCTCTCGTCGCCGCATGGCACGGACCGATCCGCGTGCCGTCGACTTCGGCCGCCCGGAGGCCTGCTCGACACTCGGGAAGATCAGTCGTCACCGGTCCTGCGACAAAGTGCCTCGACAGCCGGAAAGGACCGTGACGCTCGTCGGCGATACTGGCACTTGGCCTTGCTTCCGGGCATCCTAACTGTCTACCGAATCACACCTCCCCCAGGAATTCCGGTCAGTGTCGACCCCCTCGCTAACCCCGTCGCCGCCTCCCGCCGGCGACCCACTGACCGTACCCGACCGACCGGCAGCCAAGGCTGGCCTGCTGTTGCTGGTCCTGTTGATGCTCGGCCTGCTGCTCTGGCAGATGAGCCAGGAGCTGCGCCAGCAGGAACGCTTCGAACACGAGCGAGCCGCGGCCCAGCTCGATCGTCTCAACGACCGCCTGTCCCTGACCCTCGAACTCAAGGCGCGCACCGCCCTCGCCCTGCTCCCGGGCGTGCCCCCCAGCGAGCGTGGCGAGATACAGGGCAGGCTGTTGCCGCGCATCAGCGATGCGCTGCCGCAGGTGCGCCAGTTGCAATGGGTGGACAGCGCCCTGCAGACGGACAGCCCGTCGCCGGAAACGACGCTGCCCGAGCAGTTGCGCCAGCACGCCGGCTCCGGCCTATACCACTATTGCCTCGACCCGCGCGACGGCGAATCCCTCTACCTGACCCTGCGCGAACCCGGCAGCCGCCGCGACAGTGGCTTCTGGCTGTTGCACCTGGCCAGCGACAGCCTCGCCCAGTGGAGTCCCGACCTGCCCACCGGCAACCTGCTCTGGCGCCTGGAAGACCAATACGCCGGGCGGGTGCTCTGGCATACCCCGGGGAGCACGGCGCTGCTCGACGACATGCAGACCCTCGGCGTGGAACCGCTGCGCAACAGCGACTGGCAGCTTCGCGGGCTCTACGACAGCACGCGAGTGCGGCTCGGCCTGCTGCCGGGAATCGGCGGCGAGCTGGCGATCTTCCTCCTGCTGGTCGGCGTCACCGTGTACATGCTGCTGCGCCTGCACCGCGAGCAACAGGGCCTGCGCGCCATGACCCTGGCCTCGCAGCGCAGCCTGCGCCAGGCGGCCACGGCACTGGCGGCGATCGACGAGCGGGTGCTGGTGACCCGCGCCGACGGCCGCCTCAGCTACCTCAATCCCCAGGCCGAACGCCTCTTCGGCATCAGTTCGGCCCAGGCCCGCCAGCATCATCTGCTGGGCCTGCTGCCGGACCTCGAGCCAGGCTGGCTGACGGACGCCGGTGGCGACGGCGAGACCCGTAGCGAGCTGCTGCCGCTGCGGGTGCGCGGCGAGCCGCGGACGTTCACCCTCAGCCGCCATCCGCTGGCCAGCTATCCGGCGCTCGCCGACCAGGCCTGGACCCTCCGCGAGCAGATCCTCCAGGGCGGGCAGGTCTGGGTGTTGCGCGACGTCACCGAGGAACAGCACGCCCTCGGCGTCCTGGAGGAAACCCGGCGGCGCTACCAGGACATCTTCGAAGGGGTCGGCGTGGCCCTCTGCGTGCTCGACCTCTCCGCCCTGCGCCAGGCTCTGGTGGAGCAAGGCCTGGACAGCTGCGCCGCACTGCGCGCCTGGCTCGCCGGCGAACCCGGGCGGCAGCAGGCGCTGCTGGAGCGGATCCGCATCACCGAGATCAACGATGTCAGTCGCCGCCTGCTACAGATCGATTCCACCGAACAGGCCTGGCAGCGCTTGCTCGACCACGGCCCGCTACAACCGGACAGCCTGCGCCTGCAGGTGATCGAGGCGCTCATCGAGCGCCGGCCGGTACTCGAACTTGAAGCCACGCTGCGCTGCGGCAAGAGCACGCCGCGGCACCTGTGGTTGCAACTGCGCCTGCCGGAAAACCCCGGCGAATGGCATGCGGTGACCCTCAGCCTGTCCGACGTCACCAGTCGCAAGGAAGTCGAACTGTCGCTGATCGAGCGCGAGAAGTTCTGGTCGGACGCGGTCCAGGCGGTGCCCGATACCCTCTACATCCACGACCTGCACGCGCGCCGGGTGATCTTCAGCAACCATCACCTGGGCCAGCAGTTGGGCTACAACCAGGAAGAACTGGCGCGGATGGGCGAGAACTTCTGGGAAACCCTGCTGCACCCCGACGACCAGGAATACTACTGGCGCATCCGCAACCTGCAGCACGTGGTCGGCGACGGCCTGCTGCTCGACAGCCAGTTGCGCTGGCGCCACCGCGACGGCCGCTGGCACTGGTTCGACATCCGCGAGCAGGCCTTCAGCCGCGACCGCAGCGGTCGCGTGGCGCGCCTGATCGGCGTGGCCAAGGACATCACCTTCACCGTCGAGGCGAACAACGCGCTGCGCGAGAACGGCCGACGCTACCGCATGCTGGCGGAAAACATCAGCGACGTGATCTTCTCCACCGACGCCGAACTCAACGCCAGCTACGTCAGCCCCTCGGTACAGCACGTGTTCGGCTACAGCCCGGAATGGGCGCTGCTCAACGGCCTCCATCAGACCGCCACCAACCCGCGCCAGCTCGGCCGCCTGAACGGCCTGCTGCGCCGCGTGCGGCACGCCATCGGCGACCGCCAGAAGCTCGCCGAGCTGCGGGAAAACCCTGGCCAGCATCTGTTCGCCCTCGACTGCCTGCGCGCCGACGGACGGAAGATTCCCATCGAACTGCGGATCGTGCTGATGTGGGACGAGCACGACCGCTTCGAAGGCCTGCTCGGCATCGCCCGCGACATCAGCCAGCAGCGCCGCGCCGAACGCGAGCTGCGGATGGCGGCGACGGTATTCGAACACTCCACGGCGGCGATCATGGTCACCGACCCGGCCGGCTACATCGTCCAGGTCAACGATTCCTTCTCGCGCCTGACCGGCTACAGCCCGGCCGACGTGCTCGACCAGCAGCCGCGCCTGCTCACCGCCGACCGCCAGGAAGCCAACCAGCTCAAGCACGTGCTCGCCAGCCTGCAGCACAGCGGCAGCTGGGAAGGCGAGATCCTGCAGAAGCGCAAGACCGGCGAACTCTATCCGTCCTGGGTCGGCATCACCGCGGTGCGTGACGAGGAAGGCGACCTGGTCAGCTTCGTCTGCTTCTTCAGCGACATCAGCGAGCGCAAGGCCAGCGAGCGGCGCATCCACCGCCTGGCCTACTACGACGCCCTCACCCACCTGCCCAACCGCACGCTGTTCCAGGACCGTCTGCATACCGCCCTGCAGCAGGCCGAGCGCAACGGCCAGTGGGTGGTGCTGATGTTCCTCGACCTCGACCGCTTCAAGCCGATCAACGACTCCCTCGGCCACGCCGCCGGCGACCGCATGCTGCAGGAAGTGGCGACCCGCCTGAGCGCCTGCGTCAGCCAGGACGATACCGTGGCGCGCATGGGCGGCGACGAATTCACCCTGCTGCTGCCTTCCCAGGGCGACCGCGAGATCGCCCTGAAACGGGCGATCCAGGTCGCCGAGCTGATCCTCGGCCGTCTGGCCCGGCCGTTCACCCTGGAAGGCCGTGAATTCTTCGTCACCGCCAGCATCGGCGTGGCCTTGTCGCCCCAGGACGGCGCCGAACTGAGCCTGCTGATGAAGAACGCCGACACGGCGATGTACCACGCCAAGGAGATGGGCAAGAACAACTTCCAGTTCTACCAGGCCGAGATGAACGCTCGCGCCCTGGAGCGCCTGGAACTGGAAAGCGACCTGCGCCGCGCCCTTGAACTGGGCGAGTTCGTCCTCCACTACCAGCCGCAGTTCACCGGCGACGGCCGCCGCCTGACCGGCGCCGAGGCCCTGCTGCGCTGGCAGCATCCGCGCCGCGGACTGGTTCCGCCGAGCGAGTTCATTCCGGTGCTGGAGGAGATCGGCCTGGTGGCCCAGGTCGGCGACTGGCTGCTGGCGGAAGCCTGCAAGCAGTTGCGCAGCTGGCACAAGGCCAAGGTGCGGGTGCCAAAGGTCTCGGTGAACCTCTCGGCACGGCAGTTCGCCGATGGCCAGTTGGGCGAGCGGATCGCCGCGATCCTCTACGAGACAGGCATCCCGCCGGCATGCCTGGAGCTGGAACTGACCGAAAGCATCCTGATGAGCGACGTCGCCGAGGCCATGCAGATCCTCTCCGGGCTCAAGCGCCTCGGCCTGGCCATCGCGGTGGACGACTTCGGCACCGGCTACTCCTCGCTGAACTACCTCAAGCAGTTCCCCATCGACGTGCTGAAGATCGACCGCAGCTTCGTCGACGGCCTGCCCCACGGCGAACAGGACGCACAGATCGCCCGGGCGATCATTGCCATGGCCCACAGCCTGAACCTGATGGTGATCGCCGAGGGCGTGGAGAGCCAGGCCCAGCTGGACTTCCTTCGCGAGCACGGCTGCGACGAGGTGCAAGGCTACCTGTTCGGCCGGCCGATGCCCGCCGAGCAGTTCGGCATGCTCTACGCCAGCGACGTGCTGTTCATGTTCAACGAGGGCTGAGCCGCCGTGCGGCGCGCTTGAGCGCCGCTTGTCCGCGACATGATGGCCTTTCATGTGCCAGCACCCGCCGCATGGGTTAGAATGCGCGCCTTTTCCCAGCACCGATCCTTATGAGGACCGCCATGTTCAGCCGTGATTTGACCCTCGCCCGCTACGATGCCGAACTCTTTGCCGCGATGGAGCAGGAAGCCCAGCGCCAGGAAGAGCACATCGAGCTGATCGCCTCCGAGAACTACACCAGCCCGGCGGTGATGGAAGCCCAGGGTTCGGTGCTGACCAACAAGTACGCCGAAGGTTATCCGCACAAGCGCTACTACGGCGGCTGCGAGTACGTCGATATCGTCGAGCAACTGGCCATCGACCGCGCCAAGCAACTGTTCGGCGCCGATTACGCCAACGTCCAGCCGCACGCCGGCTCCCAGGCCAACGCCGCGGTCTACCTGGCCCTGCTGTCGGCCGGCGACACCATCCTCGGCATGAGCCTGGCCCATGGCGGCCACCTGACCCACGGCGCCAGCGTCTCCTCCTCCGGCAAGCTGTACAACGCCGTGCAGTACGGCATCGACGCCAATGGCCTGATCGACTACGACGAAGTCGAGCGCCTGGCCGTGGAGCACAAGCCGAAGATGATCGTCGCCGGCTTCTCCGCCTATTCCCAGGTCCTCGATTTCGCCCGCTTCCGCGCCATCGCCGACAAGGTCGGCGCCTACCTGTTCGTCGACATGGCCCACGTCGCCGGCCTGGTCGCCGCTGGCGTCTACCCGAACCCGGTGCCGTTCGCCGACGTGGTCACCACCACCACCCACAAGACCCTGCGCGGTCCGCGCGGTGGCCTGATCCTGGCGCGCGCCAACGAGGAGATCGAGAAGAAGCTCAACTCCGCGGTATTCCCCGGCGCCCAGGGCGGTCCGCTGGAGCACGTGATCGCGGCCAAGGCGGTGTGCTTCAAGGAAGCCCTGCAGCCGGAGTTCAAGACCTACCAGCAGCAGGTCCTGAAGAACGCCCAGAGCATGGCCCAGGTCTTCCTCGACCGCGGTTTCGACGTGGTTTCCGGCGGCACCCAGAACCACCTGTTCCTGCTCTCCCTGATCAAGCAGGACATCACCGGCAAAGACGCCGACGCCGCCCTCGGCCGCGCGTTCATCACCGTGAACAAGAACTCGGTCCCGAACGACCCGCGCTCGCCGTTCGTCACCTCCGGCCTGCGCATCGGTACCCCGGCCGTGACCACCCGCGGCTTCAAGGAAGCCGAGTGCCGCGAGCTGGCCGGCTGGATCTGCGACATCCTCGAGAACATGGGCGACGAGTCCGTGGTCGACGGCGTACGCGAGAAGGTCAAGGCGATCTGCGCCAAGTTCCCGGTCTACGGCAACTAAGCGACAAGGCAAGACGAAAGAGCCCGGCAAATGCCGGGCTTTTTCATTTCCTCCGAGGGAGGAGGCGCCGGGTAGCGTTATCGCCGGTCCTCGACATGGATCACCGCCAAGGCCTCGGCATCCTCGCCCCGCCGGGAGCGGCCGTGCATGCCGACGAGCAGCTCGCCGGCGTCCTCCTCCAGTTCCTCGCGAGGGACGAAGGTAAGGATGTCCGGGTGATGCCCGGTCACCACCCAGCCGCGGCCGTTGTCCAGGGTGATCACACCGAAGTCGCCCGCCGGCGTGCCGACCTGTACCGCTCCCCACTCGGCCAGCAATGCCCGCGCCTGGGCCGCGAGGTCCGGCTCCGGCTGCGTGAGGATCACGCAAGTGCCCTGGGCGAACAGCACCCAGGATTTGTCCGCGCCACGGATGCAGTCCCGCCAGGCGCCGATCAATGCGTTCCTGTCCATTTCCACGCTCCTTTGGCGTCGATGCGCCTCAGCGGCCTTCGACGATGCGTTCGAAGCCCTCGCGGATACTGTCCTCCGGCAGGTTGTCGCCGATGAACACGATCACGCTCTCGCGCGCCTCGTCGTCCCGCCACTCGCTATCCCAGTCGAAGCCGTAGAGTCGCAGCACGCCCTGGAACACCAGGCGACGCGGCTCGTCGGCGATGTTCAGCACGCCCTTGTAGCGCAGCAGGGAGTTGCCATGCCACTGCAACAGGTCGTCCATGAACTCGCTCAGCCTTTCGAGATCGAGCGGCGTGTCGCTGCGCAGTACCAGGGTGCCGATGCGATCGCGGCTGTCCTTGGCTGCCACCGCTCGCAGCGGGCGCAGGCCGATGCCAGGACCGAGGTCGGCGTTGAGGTTGAAGCCACGTACGTCGAGCAGGTGCGCCAGGTCGATGCGGCCGTGCTCGACCACATGCACCAGCGCCCTCCGGTTGATCCGTTGCAGGCGCTGGCCCAGGGCCTCGAAGGTGGCGGCGTCGACCAGGTCGGTCTTGCTCACCAGGATGCGGTCGGCGAAGCCGACCTGGGCCTGGGCGATGGTTTCCTGCAGGTGACGCTCGGCGTTGGCGGCGTCCACCAGGGTGATGATGCCGTCCAGCACGTAGCGCTGGCAGAGTTCCTCGTCGGCGAAGAAGGTCTGCGCCACCGGCGCCGGATCGGCCAGGCCGGTGCACTCGATCACCAGGCGGTCGAAGTCGATTTCGCCGTTGTCGCGGCGCTCCAGCAGGAGGAACAGGGCCTTTTCCAGGTCGGTGTTGATCGAGCAGCAGACGCAGCCGTTGGACAGCGTCATCACCTGCACCGGCTCGACGCCGAGCAACTGGCCGTCGATCGGCGTCTCGCTGTACTCGTTCTCGATCACCGCGATCTTCATGCCGTGCTCGGCCTGCAGCAGGTACTTGAGCAGGGTGGTCTTGCCGGCGCCGAGGAAGCCGGTGAGCACGGTGACGGGGATCAGGGCGGGGTTGTCGTTGGCTACTTCGGACATGCGCAACTTCCAGAAAAGACGCGGGCCACGTCAGACGTGGCCCACGGAAGGATGGGGATTCAGCAGCAGCGGATCGGCCGACCCTTGCCGCCACCGTAGCGCGCCTCCTGGCGCTCGCGGAAGAACTCCTCGTAGGTCATCACCGGCTTGTCCGGGTGCTTGTTGCGCATGTGCTCGACATAGGTGTCGTAGTCGGGCATGCCGACCAGCATCCGGGCGGCCTGGCCCAGGTACTTGCCCATGCGACTGAGGTCATTGAACATGGCGAGTTCCTCGTTAAGGCTCCCCGGCGAACCGGGGAGCGCGGCCGGTCAGGCGTCGGGGATGGGCTCGAACGGGGTTTCCTTGTCGGTCCGCTCGCTCTTGCCCCAGGCCGCGATGCCGACCTTGATGGCGTAGAACAGTACGCTGAACACCACCAGCAGGAACAGCACGGTCAGACCGGCGTTGATGTAGGCGTTCAGCACCACGTGCTGCATCTGGCCGATATCCTTGGCCGGCGCCAGCACCTGGCCGGCATCCAGCGCGGTGGCGTACTTCTCGCCAAGAGCGACGAAGCCGACCGCCGGGTTGCTGTCGAAGATCTTGATCAGGCCCGCGGTGGTGGTGCAGATCAGCAACCAGGCCGCCGGCAGGATGGTGACCCAGACATACTGCTGGCGCTTCATCTTGATCAGGACCACGGTGGCGAGCATCAGCGCGATGCCGGCGAGCATCTGGTTGGAAATGCCGAACAGCGGCCACAGGGTATTGATCCCGCCCAGCGGGTCGACCACGCCCTGGTACAGCAGCCAGCCCCACAGCGCCACGCAGCCGCCGGTGCCGATGATGTTGGCGGTCCACGACTCGGTCTTCTTCAGCGCCGGCACGAAGTTGCCCAGCAGGTCCTGCAGCATGAAGCGCCCGGCACGGGTGCCGGCGTCCACCGCGGTGAGGATGAACAAGGCCTCGAAGAGGATCGCGAAGTGGTACCAGAAGGCCATGGTGTTCTCGCCCGGCAGCACCTGGTGGAGGATGTGCGCGATCCCCACCGCCAGGGTCGGCGCGCCGCCGGCACGGGCCAGGATGGTGGTCTCGCCGATGTCCTGGGCGGTCTGGGTGAGTTGCTCCGGCGTGATGGCGAAGCCCCAGCTGCTGACGGTCGCGGCCACCGCGTTGACGTCGGCGCCGACCACCGCCGGCGGGCTGTTCATGGCGAAGTAGATGCCTGGTTCGATCACCGAGGCGGCGACCATCGCCATGATCGCCACGAAGGACTCCATCAGCATGCCGCCGTAGCCGATGTAGCGGGCGTCGGGCTCGCGGTTGAGCAGCTTCGGCGTGGTCCCCGAGGAGATCAGCGCGTGGAAGCCGGACACCGCGCCGCAGGCGATGGTGATGAACAGGAACGGGAACAGGCTGCCTTTCCAGACCGGGCCGGTGCCGTCGGTGAACTGGGTCAGGGCCGGCATCTTCAGTTCCGGCATGACGATCAGGATGCCGATCGCCAGGCCGATGATGGTGCCGATCTTGAGGAAGGTCGACAGGTAGTCGCGCGGCGCCAGCAGCAGCCACACCGGCAGTACCGAGGCGACGGCGCCGTAGCCGATCAGCATCCAGGTGATCTGGATTCCACTGAAGGTGAAATGCGGCGCCCATTCCGGACTGGCCGCGACCTGCCCGCCGAGCCAGATCGAACCGAGCAGGAGGAACACCCCGATGATCGAGATCTCGCCGATCCGGCCGGGGCGGATGAAGCGCATGTAGACGCCCATGAACAGCGCGATGGGAATGGTCGCGAGGACGGTGAACATGCCCCAGGGGCTGTCGGCCAGAGCCTTCACCACGATCAGCGCGAGCACCGCGAGGATGATGATCATGATCAGGAAGGCGCCGAACAGCGCGATGGTCCCGGCCACCTGGCCCATTTCCTCGCGCACCAGCTCGCCCAGCGAGCGGCCGTTGCGACGGCTGGAGATGAACAGGACCATGAAGTCCTGCACCGCGCCGGCGAGGACTACGCCGGCGATCAGCCAGAGGGTGCCGGGCAGGTAGCCCATCTGCGCGGCAAGGACCGGACCGACCAGCGGACCGGCGCCGGCGATGGCGGCGAAGTGGTGGCCGAAGAGGATGTGCTTGTTGGTCGGGACGTAGTCCAGGCCATCGTTGTTGAGTACCGCGGGAGTGGCGCGGTTGGGGTCCAGTTGCATCACCTTGCTGGCGATGAACAGGCTGTAGTAACGGTAGGCGACCAGGTAGATGGCCACCGCCGCCACCACGATCCACAAGGCGTTGATCGCTTCGCCACGACGCAGGGCGACGACGCCCAGGGCCGCGGCGCCCACGATCGCCACCACCAGCCAGGCGAGGTGACGTAGCAGGCTATTGTTATTGTTCATAGTGTTTGGCTTCCGACAGATGGAGGGCGCAGTTCTGCAGCGAAAATTCTAGCCGCGAACCGACCAGGGGTCATACGACCTTAGTCTAGAGCGGTTACCGCGCGATGGCGGTAGGCGCAATGTCGCAGGAATCCGCCGGAAAAGTCCATGGCCGACAAGGGCCGGCCAGGCGAAAACGCTTCGGCGCGACCTTGCCCTCTCCGTAGGAAGCGCCCTGGGAAAACGCCGTATGCCCAAGCCGTTCGTCTGCCGTGGCAACGGAGGCGGCAACCTCCGGCGGGCAGGCCGCGCACACGAAAAAGCCCGCCGTAGCGGGCTCTTTCCTGGGCCTGAAATCTCAGGCCGGTTGCTTGGCGTAGCGCGCCAGGGTGCCGTCGCGACTCATCACCGCCAGGGTGTTGCTCAGGACCTGTTCGCCCGTCGCATCCTTGCTCGCGAAGATCTCGCCGAAATGCTGCTGGGTGACCTGGGCGAAGTGCGCCCGGTCCTTGGCTTCCACGCCGAGCAGCACGGCATAGGCGTCGAGCGCTTCGCCCTGGCCCTTGGCCATGTCCTCGGCGATGTTGTCGAGCATCCCGTTCATGGCGAAGATCGAGCGGCCGCCGTAGCCCAGGCGTGCATTGGTGTTGCAACCGTTGGTCCCGGAGGTCATGCCGAAGGTGGCGTTGCCCGAGGTACCGTTGGTGGTGGTGGCCAGCAGGTGCGGGAACAGGCCGCGCTGGCCCTCGAACACCATGTTGCCCCAACCACAGCCATTACCGCCTGCCGCGTCGGCGTGTGCCGTCATGCTGCCCAGGCTCAGCAGCCCCAGAACCAACCCCTTGCTCAAAAGTCGCTTGTCCATGTCTGCGCTCCGCAGTTGTATTTTGGAGAAAAACGCTTTAGCAGCTTTGGCGAGACTTGACGAACTGTCAAACTCGGACACATGCCGCCGATCCAGCCGCACAGGCGGGGACGGACGGCACCGCCGATCGAATTCCGCCACTTCCCCGCCGGCATGGCTTGGCTATAGTGGTATCCAGCAGCGCGCACCGAGGGATCGCGACATGAGTGACCAGCACGACGAACGACGACGTTTCCACCGGATCGCCTTCGACGCCGACAGCGAGATCCTCCAGGGCGAACGGCGCTGGGAGGTCTTGCTCCACGACGTCTCCCTGCACGGCATCCTGGTCGGCCAGCCGCAGGACTGGAACGGCGACCCGCAACGGCCCTTCGAGGCCCGCCTGTACCTGGGCCTGGATGTACTGATCCGCATGGAGATCAGCCTGGCCTGGGCTCGCGACGGCCTGCTCGGCTTCGAATGCCAGCACATCGACCTCGACTCCATCAGCCACCTGCGCCGCCTGGTGGAACTGAACCTGGGCGACGAGGAACTCCTCGAGCGCGAGCTGGCCCTGCTGGTCAGCGCCCACGACGACTGAGGCGGGTCACTCGAAGAGGGCGTCCAGGGCCTGCTCGAGGCGCGTCACGGCGATCACCTGCAATCCCGCCGGCGCCTCCTTCGGCGCGTTGCCGAGGGGTACGATGGCACGCTTGAAACCATGCTTGCCGGCTTCCTTCAGGCGCTCCTGGCCGCTCGGCACCGGACGCACCTCGCCGGACAGCCCGACCTCGCCGAACACCAGCAGGTCGTGCGGCAGCGGGCGGTTGCGCAGGCTGGACATCACCGCCGCCATCAACGCCAGGTCGGAGGCGGTTTCCAGCACCTTGACCCCACCCACCACGTTGAGGAACACGTCCTGGTCGTAGGTCGGGATACCGCCGTGCCGGTGCAGCACCGCCAGCAGCATCGCCAGGCGGTTCTGGTCGAGGCCCAGGGTCACCCGCCGCGGATTCGCCAGGTGACTGGTGTCGACCAGCGCCTGGACCTCCACCAGCATCGGCCGCGAGCCTTCCCAGGTGGCCATCACCACGCTGCCGGGCACCGCTTCCTGGGCCCGCGTGAGGAAGATCGCCGAAGGGTTGCTCACTTCCTTCAGGCCTTTGTCGGTCATGCCGAACACTCCCAGTTCGTTGACCGCGCCGAAGCGGTTCTTCACCGCCCGCAGCAGGCGCAGGCGGCCGTCTGATTCGCCCTCGAAATACAGTACGGTGTCGACCATGTGTTCGAGCACCCGCGGGCCGGCCAGGGCGCCTTCCTTGGTCACGTGGCCGACCAGGAAGATCGCCGTGCCGCTCTGCTTGGCATAGCGCACCAGCATCGCGGCGCTCTCGCGGACCTGGGCGACGCCACCCGGCGCCGATTGCAACTGCTCGGTGAAGATGGTCTGGATCGAGTCGATCACCATCACCCGCGGCTGCTCCTGGCGCGCGGTGGCGATGATGGTTTCGATGCTGGTCTCGGTCATCACCTTGAGCTTGTCTTCCGGCAACGACAGGCGCCGCGCGCGCATCGCCACCTGCTGCTGGGATTCCTCGCCGGTGACGTACAGCGCCGGGACGCGGCTGGCCAGGTTGCAAAGGGTCTGCAGGAGAATGGTCGACTTGCCGATGCCGGGATCGCCGCCGATCAGCACCACCGAACCGTCCACCAGGCCGCCGCCGAGAACCCGGTCCAGTTCGGTGGAGCCGGTCGTGAAGCGCGGCATTTCCTCGACGCTGACCTCCGCCAGGGTCTTCAGGTTGGCCTGCTGGCCGGCCCAGCCGCCGCGGCCGGAGCCGCTCGGCGCGGCCTCGACGACGGTCTCCACCAGGGTGTTCCAGGCCCCGCAGTCCGCGCACTGGCCGGCCCATTTCGGGAAGGTCGCGCCACACTCGGTGCAGCCGTACATGCGCTTGGCCTTGGCCATGGGAACTCCTCTCGCGGGCAAAGCGCAGATGATAGCCGCTGGCTTGATTCCGATCAGCCTCGATCGACCGCGCTTCGCGCGACACTGATGGCCGGACAAGGAGACTTCCATGCGCACACTGCTGTTCCTGCACCTGCTGGGTGCCGCGATCTGGGTCGGCGGCCACCTGGTCCTGGCCCTCGGCATCCTCCCCGGCGCCCTGCGCCGCCGCGATCCCCAGGCGATCCGCGCCTTCGAGCAGGTCTACGAGCGGATCGGCATCCCCGCCCTGCTGCTGCAGGTGGTCAGCGGCCTGTGGCTGGCCAGCCTGTGGCTGCCGTTCGACCACTGGTTCGGCGCCACGTCGGTGGCCCGTGCCCTGCAGCTCAAGCTGCTGCTCCTGGCGGCGACCGCCGCCCTGGGCGTGCATGCGCGCCTGCGCCTGATCCCGAACCTGGACGCCGAGAGCCTGCCGAAGCTGGGCTGGCACATCGCCGCGATCACCCTGGTGGGCCTGGGTTTCGTCGCGGTCGGACAGAGTTTCCGTTTCGGCGGCGCCTTCTGAGCATGCCCACATGAAAAAGGGCGCCGGAGGCGCCCTTTTTCATGCCGTTGTCGTGAATGAATCAATGGCCTTTTCCGTTGGCCTTCCTCAGCCTCTCGGCGATTTCGTCCTTGAGTTGCACCCGTTGCTGCTTCAACCCCTGCAGCGCCAGGTCGTCGAGGGGTTCGCGACCGCCCTCGACCTCATAGATGCGCTTGTCGAGGCTCTCATAGTCCGCCGCCAGGCGAGTGAAGTGGGCGTCGTTGCCATGAAGTTGCTTCAGTTCGGCATGAAAATCCGGAAACTCCCGGGAAAGCGGATGTTGCTCGAGCGGCATGACGGACCTCCTCTGACGTTGTATACGACACCTCCAGACTAGCCCAGCAGGCCTCCTCCGAACATTGCCCCCGATCACCTCGCCGCCGCAGTGCCGTTCAGTTCGCCGCGTCGCAGGCTTTCCACGCTGTTGCCCAGCGCATCGCGGGCGCCAAGGTCGGCACCGCGCGCCGACAGCGCCTGGAGCAGCTCCTCGCGCTCGAACAGCGCCGCGTACATGGCCGCGGTCTGCCCTGCGCCGTTGCGCTGGTCGGGGCTGCATTGCGCGCCGATCAGGCGCCGGGCGATGCGGACCTCGCCCTTGAAGATGGCGCCCATCAGGGCGGTGTTGCCGCGCGCATCCTGGACGCAGGGGTCGGCACCGGCCTCCAGCAATTGTTCCACCGCTCCGCCATGGCCGTGGTAGGCGGCCAGGATCAGCCCGGTATAGCCCTTGGCATCCTGCACATCGAGGTCGAAGCCGGCCTCGACGAACTCCTTCAGCATGGCCTGGTCACCGCGTCGGGCGGCATCGAAGAAGTAGTCGCGCAACCGCGCTTCGACCTCGACCCCATGCACCTCGCCAGCTTGCGCGGCCAGCGCCGCGAGCAGCAAGCCTGCCAGAATCCAACCTCGCATCGTCGTCATCTCCCACCAAACCGATAGAGGAAGGGCGGCCTGGATGGCCGCCCCGGTTGCGATCAATCCTGGAGCTTCGCCGCCAGTTGCCGGACGCGCTGCAGATCGGCCCCGGCCACCTTGGCCAGGCCCGTGCCGTAGTCGCTGTCAGCCTTGTAGAAGTAGGAAAGCATGATGTACTTGCTCTCGTCGTCGGTGATCGCCAACGCCCCGCCGAGACTGGCGATCAGGTCGGCCTGGTCCTTCTTGCCGTAGGAGCGGAACAGCTCGCCGGTCTGCTTGAAGTTCTGCTCGCGCTGGATCTTCGCCTGCTGGGTGGTGCCGCTCAGCGGGGTCCGCACGTAGCGGGCGCTGGCCTGCTCCTCGCGCGGATCGAGCCGGCTCGGCTGGTAGTTCACCCCGCTGGTACTGTGTCCGGCGTTCAGCGCGCCGTCCTGGTTGACGGTATTGACCTCGCTGCGCGGGCGGTTGACCGGCAGGCCCAGGCCGTTGGCGCCGACCCGGTACATCTGGGTATCGGCGTAGGCGAACAGCCGTCCCTGGAGCAGGCGATCCTCGGAGGGCTCGATGCCCGGCACCAGGTTCGACGGCGCCATGGCGACCTGTTCGGTTTCCTGGAAGAAGTTGTCGACGTTGCGGTTCAGCACCATCTGGCCGATCTTGCGCTCGGGAATGCCCGGCCAGATCTTGGTCGCGTCCAGCGGGTCGAAGTCGAATTTCGCCAGGTCCTCGGGCTTGAGCACCTGGATGTACAGGTCCCATTTCGGGAAGTCGCCCTTCCGGATCGCGCTCACCAGGTCATTGGTCATGTGGCTGTAGTCGCGCCCCTGGACTTCCGCCACCTGTTTCGGATCGAGGTTCTTCTGGCCCTGCAGGCTCTTCCAGTGGAACTTCACGTAGTGCACTTCGCCCCTGGCGTTGACCAGCTTGTAGGCATGCACGCTGTTACCGTCCATTTCCCGGTAGCTGGCCGGGGTGCCCTCGTTGGAATACAGCAGGGTCAGGGTGCGGGTCGCCTCCGGCACGTGGGAGAAGAAATCGAAGCGTCGCGAGTCGTCGTCGAGGTTGCTGCGCGGGTCCGGCTTGAAGGCATGGACCATGTCCGGGAACTTGATCGCATCGCGGATGAAGAAGGTCGGGAAGTTGTTGCCCACCAGGTCCCAATTGCCGTCTGCGGTATAGAACTTGGTGGCGAAACCGCGCGGATCGCGCAGGGTTTCCGGGGAGTGGTGGCCGTGCACCACCGCGGAGAAGCGCACGAATACCGGGGTCTTCTCGCCCTTGCGGAAGACCTTGGCCATGCTCAGGTCGCTGATATCGGCACTGGCGACGAACTCGCCATGGGCGCCGGTGCCGCGGGCATGCACCACGCGTTCGGGAATACGCTCGCGGTCGAAACGTTGCAGCTTCTGCAGCAGTTGCACGTCCTGCAGCAGCACCGAACCGTTGGGCCCGGCGGTCTGCGAGTTCTGGTTGTCGCCCACTGGCGCACCGTTGTCACGGGTCAGGGTCGCGGCCTGCACGGACAGCGACAGGAGGCTGGCGGTCAGGCTTGCCGCCACCAGCAGGCGGCCGGGACGGAAGGCGTTCAGGGAAGGGTTCATGGAAGAGCTCCTAATGGCTTGTCAGGCGTCTTGTTGCGCCCGACCAAGGTAAGGAGCGCCGCCGGCGACGCTAAATTGAAAAACCTCACCGCGCCGATTAGGAATATCAATGCGCCCATGAATCGCAAAAAGAAATAAAAAAGACCGCCAGCCGAAGAAAGCCCGCGCTGGTGCACCAGGCACTCCCAGTTCGCTCGCCGGTAAACGAGTTCACCTTCGTTATTTGCCTGCGAAGTTAGGTCGGAGAACCTCGCCACTCCAACTTCAACTTCCGGCATCTGCATGGCGCAGTTCCAAGTTGCCGAAGTTGCTTTGTCTTCTTTCTTGGCGAATTCCTGAAAATCGACATGAGTGTAATGTTTTTCCTCTAAACTTCGTTTCTCCCCACAAGACCCGACGCAAACGTATGCCTTGCGAATTTTCGCGTTGCCGGGGGGAACCAAAACACCAATCTTCCAGCCTGAGCAACTTGCCGAAGGCTGCATTAGACTGCCTTTACCTATTAGCGAAATACAGGGAGTGAACCCATGGGTCTTCTGAGTGAATTCAAAGCCTTTGCCGTCAAGGGCAATGTCGTGGATATGGCTGTCGGTATCATCATCGGCGCGGCCTTCGGCAAGATCGTCTCGTCCTTCGTGGGCGATGTGATCATGCCGCCGATCGGACTGCTGATCGGCGGAGTCGACTTCTCCGACCTGGCGATAACGTTGAAGGCCGCCGAAGGCGACGTGCCGGCGGTGGTGCTGGCCTATGGCAAGTTCATTCAGACCGTACTCGACTTCGTCATCGTGGCCTTCGCCATCTTCATGGGGGTCAAGGCGATCAACCGCCTCAAGCGCGAAGAAGCCGTCGCGCCGTCCGAACCGCCAGTGCCGAGTGCCGAGGAAACCCTGCTGACCGAGATCCGCGATCTGCTGAAAGCCCAGCAGAACAAGTCGTGATCGCGTCGGCGGAACAATGAAAAAGGGCCCGAACGGGCCCTTTTTCATTGCCGGACAACACGCCGGGCGGCAGCGTTATCCGCCGCTACTGCGCGGGCACGCACCTACCAGTAGTTCTCCACCGCCACCTGCCCCGGGCGCCGCGTCAGACTGAGGTTCATGCCGCGAGCCTTCAGCACGGCGCGGGTGTCCTCGATCATCTGCGGGTTGCCGCAGAGCATCACCCGCGAATGCTCCGGGGTCAGTTCCAGGTCGGCGGCACGCTCCAGATCGCCGTTCTCGATCAGCGTGGTGATACGTCCGTTCAGGCAACCGGGTACCTGCTCGCGGGTCACCACCGGAATGAACTGCAGCTTGTGGGCATGCTCGGCCAGGTATTCGCGCTCGGCGAGGCCGGCGATCAGCTCGCGGTAGGCCAGCTCCTTGCTCTCACGCACGCTGTAGACCAGCTTGATGCTTTCGAAGCGCTCCCAGACTTCGAAGTCCTGCAGGATCGAGACGAACGGCGCCACACCGGTACCGGTGGCCAGCAGCCAAAGGTCACGACCATCCACGAAGCGGTCGAGGGTGAGGAAGCCGAAGGCCTGGCGATCGACCAGCAACTGGTCGCCCTCGCGCAGGCGGCTGAGTTCGCTGGTGAACTCGCCGTCCGGGACGACGATGGAAAAGAAGTCGAGGAATTCGTCATGAGGCGCCGAAACCATCGAGTAGGCGCGCCAGACGATACTGCCGCTGGGCTTGTACACGCCGAGCCGGGCGAATTGCCCGGCGCGGAACCGGAATCCCGCGTCGCGGCTGGTACGCAGGGTGAACAGGTTGGGAGTCAGAGGCTGCACGTCGAGCAGCGTCTGGCGGGTGAATTTCTCTTCGCTGGCGGTCATGGTCCGCTCCGGATACCGATACTCCCCTAGTGTCCCGCAAAGCACCCGGGAGAAACACCCGCAAGGCTTGTGGCTATCCCCGCTGACGGGAATAGCCAGCGGCCGATCAGCGCTTGCGGTTGACCACCTGGGCCGCACGCAGCACGTCACTACCGATCTGCGCCTCGTAGTTCTTCCACAGCGGCTTCATGGCGTTGCGCCAGGCCTCGTGCTCTTCCGCGCTGAGGCTGACCAGGCGGCTCTTGCCGGCTGCCAGCAGGTGCTCGCGCTCCTTCTGGTTGAGCGCTTCGGCTTCCTTGTTCACCACCAGGGTGACCTCGTCGACGATGCTCTCCAGTTCGGTGCGGGTCTGGTAGGGAATGCCGGTCCAGAACGCCGAACTGGTGATCAGCATGTAGCTGAGCGCGCCGTGATTGGTCTCGGTGATGTACGGCTGCACGCTGTCGATCTTCTGTCCGGCGAGGTTCGACCAGGTGTTCTCGGTGCCCTGCACGCTGCCGGCCTGCATGGCCTTGAAGGTCTCGGCGTAGGACAACTGCTTGGCGGTGGCGCCGAGCATGGCGAACTGCGCTTCCAGCACCGACGACGGCTGGATACGGAAGACCAGGCCCTTGGCATCGTCCGGCCGGTGCAGCTCGCGAGTGGCGGAAAGCTGCTTCATGCCGTTGTTCCAGTAGGCCAGGCCATAGATACCGTGCTTGGCCATGGAGCGCAGCAGTTCGCGGCTCTTGTCGCGCTTCTGGAAACGCTTCAGGGCCTCCAGGTCATCGAACAGGAACGGCAGGTCGAACACCTGGAGTTGCTTGGTATAGGGCTCGAACTTGGACAGCGAGGTGGCCAGCATCTGCACCTTGTTGGCGCGCAGGGCCTCGATCTCGTCGGCGTCGCCGAACAGCGTCGAGTTGGGGTAGACCTCGACCTTGACCTTGCCCGGCAGACGCTCCTCGGCAAGCTTCTTGAACAACAGCGCCCCCTTGCCCTTGGGCGTGTCGTCGGAGACCACATGGGAGAACTTGATCACGATCGGGCCGGCGTCCTCGGCATGGGCGACGGCGGAAACGGCGAACAGTGCGGCGAGCGCCACACCGACAAACGGCTTGAACATCGATGTACCTGTGCGATGGCAACGACGAGCCCCGCGACGGCTCGCACGGGTCTCGTTCGGGAAACGGGTTGGGTGACGGTCACCGCTCGAAGTGGCGAAGGCGCCCGTCCAGGCGCTACCGGGTCATGACAGGCGCTATCGAAGCCCTAGCCCGGTTATTATTGGCGTGCCCGGCTGGATGACTCGTCGGTAAGGAAACGACTAACCAGAGCCGGGTAAAGAATTTTTCGGCATATCCGTGTGCCGCACAAGCTGGAGAACTCCAACCAGCTCTCAGTTTCGACAGATTGTTAATTGACGAGCGGGATTCGCCCCGCCGGGAACCCGATGCCTCTATTCGCCACCCCCTTCGCCCAGCTCGACCTGGTCCGCCAGCCCGAGCAGGACGGCGAGCCCCTCCAGGCGTTCGATGCCGCCGACGAATACCTGCTCAACCAGTTGCACGAACGGGGCGTGACGGCGCAATGCCGGGTGCTGGTCCTCAACGACGCCTTCGGCGCCCTCGCCGCGAGCCTGGCGCCGCACGTCCAGGTCACCAGCAGCGGCGATTCGCACCTGGGCTTCCTCGCCCTGCGCAAGAACCTCGCGCGCAACGGCCTCGACCTGGGTTCGGTGCGCTTCGTCCCGGCCAGCGAAACCGCCTTGGGGCCCTTCGATCACGTGCTGGTCAAGGTGCCGAAGACCCTCGCGTTGCTGGAGGAGCAACTGATCCGCCTGCACGGCCAACTGGCACCGGGCGCGCAGGTCGTCGCCGCGGGGATGGTCAAGCACTTGCCGCGCGCCGCCGGCGACCTGCTGGAACGCTACATCGGCCCGATGCACGCTTCGCTGGCGGTGAAGAAGGCCCGCCTGCTGATCGCCGAGGCAGCGGAGCGCCCGCAGCCGCGCTCGCCCTATCCGACCCGCTATCGCCTGGAGCAGCCCCCGCTGACGCTGCTCAACCACGCCAACGTATTCTGCCGGGAGGGTCTCGACATCGGCACCCGCGCCTTCCTCCCGCACCTACCACGCAGCCTCGGCGCGCTACGCGCCGCCGACCTGGGCTGCGGCAACGGGGTGCTCGGCATCGCCTACGCGCTGCTCAACCCGCAGGCCGAGCTGACCCTGGTGGATGAGTCGTACATGGCCGTGCAGTCGGCGCGGGAAAACTGGCGAGCGGCGCTGGGCGAGCGGCCGGCGACGTTCCGCGCCGACGATGGCCTGGCCGGCCAGGCGGCGGGCTCGCTGGACCTGGTCCTGTGCAACCCGCCGTTCCACCAGCAGCAGGTGGTCGGCGACTTCCTCGCCTGGCGCATGTTTCTCCAGGCTCGCGATGCCCTGGCGGCGGGCGGCGAACTGTGGATCGTCGGCAACCGCCACCTGGGCTACCACGCCAAGCTCAAGCGGCTGTTCCGCGGGGTCGAGCAGGTTGCGGCGAATCCGAAGTTCGTGATCCTGAAAGCGGGAAAATAGTCAGCCGAGCGCCGCCGGGGTGTCCACGTCGCGGAGTACGCCCGGATCGTCGCACGGCACCTCGCACCAGGCCGGACGATGGGCCTGCAGCACACGGCGCGCGCCCTGGTCGCCGTCCAGTTGCGCAAGCGCGTCCCAGAAAGCGCGGCCGAACAGCACCGGATGGCCGCGCTGACCGTCGTACAGGGGAAACACGATGGCTTCGGGAGTGGCCATCGCGGCCAGACGCTCGAGGGTATCGGCGGCGATCCAGGGCATGTCGCCGAGCAGGACGGCGATGGCCCGGGCCGTGCTGTTCCTCGCCGCCGCGACGCCGGCGGCCAGGCTGTGGCCCATGCCCAACGATGCATCGAGGCTGTGGACAAGCCGCTGCTGCGCCGGCAGGCCCAGGCTCGCCGGGGTGTCTCCGGCACGCACCACCACCCGCACCTCGGCGAACGCCTCGCGCGCCCGCGCCACGCTGGCCGCCAGCAGGGTCGTGCCATCAGCCAGGCGCGCCAGGCGCTTGTCGCTGCCGAAGCGGCGCCCCTGCCCGGCCGCCAGGACCAGGCACAGCACCTCGTCGGCGGCGACCATCAGAGCCGCTCGCGGGGAATGCCGTTGCGGATGCGGAGAATGTCCGCCAGCACCGCCAGGGCGATTTCCGCCGGCGTCTTGCTACCCAGGTTGAGGCCGATCGGCGCGTGGATCCGCGCCAGTTCGGCATCGCCCAGGCCGCCGATGCGCCGCAGGCGCTCGAAGCGTTTCTCCGAGGTCGCCCGCGATCCCATCACGCCGATATAGAAGGCTTCGGTACGCACCGCCTCGAGCATCGCCAGGTCGTCGATCTTCGGATCGTGGGTCAACGCCACCACCGCCGTATCGGCGTGGCAACCGCCGTCGGCGATGAACAGCGAGGGCAGCTCGCGACGGATCTCGATGCCCTCCAGCACCACGCCGCGCAAGGCTTCTTCGCGCGGGTCGCAGAGGATCACCTCGAAGCCCAGGCCCTTGCCGAACTCGGCGCAGGCATGGGCGACGCTGGAATAGCCGGCCAGCAGCAGGCGCTGGGCAGCGCCGACGCGCAAGCGCACGCACTCGCCGTCGCGTTCAGCCCGAGGGCCGTGGCTGGAATCGTCGCGCAGGCTGCGCGCGCCGCTGCCCAGCTCGACCTCGCGCAGCAGGCGGCGCTGACCAAGCAACGCCGACTCCAGCTCGCGCAGATGGGCCTGGACATCGCAGTCCGGCGCCAGGTTTTCCACCAGTACGTCGAGGATGCCGCCGCAGGGCAGGCGGATGTTCGAGTTCGGGTCGTCGCCCTCGCCGTAGCGCACGATCACCGCGGGATCGGGGAAACCGCCGGCGGCGACCCGCTCGAGGAAATCATCCTCGACGCAGCCGCCGGACAGCGAGCCGATCCATTCACCGCTGGCGTTCACCGCCAGCAGCGATCCCGGCGCGCGGGGCGCCGAGCCGTAGGTCGTGAGCACGGTACAGAACCACACCCGTTCGCCGCCCACGGACCACTTCAGCGCCTTGCGGACCACCTGTAGATCGAGGTGTTGCACGATTCACTTCACCTTGACGGTATGCGCCGAAGCGCTCTCCATCTTCAATTGCGCGACCTGTTGGGGACCGAGGTCACCGGGCAATCCGCCCCAGGTCTGACGCAGGTAGTTGAGCAGGTCCGTGAGTTGCTCGTCGTCGAGTTTCCCGGCGAAACCGGGCATCGGTTGCATGCGTTCGAAGCCGGTGAACTGCTGTTCGACGATGCCGTCTTCGATCACTCGCAACAGATTACGCGGGTCTTGCAGGCGCAGGGTAGTGTTGCCGTTCATCGCCACCGCGATATGCGGCTTGCCCTCGCCTTCGCCGCCGTGGCAGCCGGCGCAGACGTTGAGGTACTGCTGGCGACCGCGCTTGCCGCTGTCGTTCAGCTGCGCCTCGGGCAGCGCCTGGACCACCTTGGCCGGCGGCGGCTGGTCGCCGAGCAGGTAGGTGGCCATGGCTGCCAGGTCGCTGTCGTCGAGGTGCTGGGTGCTGTGGTGCACCACCGGGAACATCTCGTTGAACATGCTGCCCTGGGCGCTCATGCCGTGCTTGAGGAAGCTCGCCAGGTCCGGCTGGGTCCAACCGCGCGCGGCAAGGTCGCCGGGCAGCAGGCTGGGCGCCAGGTAGCCGTTGAGCAGGCCGCCGCTCAGGCGCTTGTCCTGCTCCAGGGCGCCGGCCAGGTTGCGCGGGGTATGGCACTCGCCGCAGTGGCCGAGCACCTCGACCATGTACTGCCCGCGCTTCCAGGCCTCGCTGCGCCCTTCCTCCGGCTGCAAGCGCACGCTCTTGCCGTAGAGCAGGCTCCAGCCGGCCAGGCCCATGCGCACGTTGAACGGGAAGCTCAGGCTGGTCTGCGGCGCCGGCCGGGCGATCGGCTCCTGGGCCATCAGGTAGGCGTAGATGGCGTCGGCATCCTCGCGCTCGATCAGGTGATAGGAGGTGTAGGGCATCGCCGGATAGAGGTAGGCGCCGTCCTTGCGCTTGCCCTCGGTAAGAGCGGCGAAGAACTCGTCGGCGCTGTAGGCGCCGATGCCGTGTTCCTTGTCCGGGGTGATGTTGGTGCCGTAGATGGTGCCGAACGGCGACTGGATCGGCAGCCCGCCGGCGAACGGCGCGCCGCCCTCGGCGGTATGGCAGGCCATGCAGTCGGCGGCGCGGGCGAGGTATTCGCCGCGCTTGACCAGCGCCGCGTCGGCGCCGGCGGCGGAGGCCAGGAACGGCGACAGCGCGGCCAGCGCCAGGGCGAGGCCGGAAAGGGTCCGCTTCATCCTCAAGCCTCCTTGACCAGGCCGAGTTCGTCGAGCACGTCGCGGGTGGCGCTGTAGTAGCGCACGTAGCCGGTGCAACGGCAGATGTGATGGCCGAGGCTGTCCTCGATCGCCTGCTCCAGCTCGCTGCGCTTGATCGGCTGGCGCTGGGCTTTTTCCACCAGCACGGTGGCGGCGTTGACGAAGCCCGGCGCGCAATAGCTGCACTGGAAGGCGAACTGGTCGACGAACTTCTGCTGGATCGGGTTCAGCTCGCGGATGTCGCCATTCTCGTCGCGCTGGGCATGGCCCTCGATGGTGCGAACCTTCTTGCCGTCGAAGTAGTGCGCGCCGGTGATGCAGGTGCGCACTTCCTCGCTGGTGCCGTCCGGATTGTCGACGATCACCACGCAGGCATGGCAGATGCCCTGGCCACAGCCCAGGCGCGAGCCGGTGAGGTTCTGGTATTCGTGCAGGTAGTCGATCATCGGCAGGTCTTCGGCGACCTCCACCGGACCGACGGCTTGACCGTTGAGGGTCATCTGGAGCTTGCGGTTAGCCATGGAGGGCCTCCTTGATGCGGGCGGGAGTGATGGGCAGGTCGCGGACGCGCTTGCCGGTGGCGTGCGCCACGGCGTTGGCGATGGCGCCGACCACCGGGATCATCACCACCTCGGCGATGCCTTTGGCCGGATCGGTCGGCGACAGCGGCGGGAGGATCTCCGCCGTCTGGTTCCAAACCGCCACGTCCTTCGCCCGCGGCAACCGGTAGCGGTTGAAGTTCCAGTCCCCTTCCGCGGGGCCGCCCTCGTAGAGCGGCATTTCCTCCAGCAGCGCATGGCCGATACCCATGGCGATGCCGCCCTCCAGCTGGCCCTTGACCAGCTCCGGCACCAGCACCCGGCCGCACTCGATCCAGGAATGGTGGTCGAGCACCTGCACCTCGCCGCTGCCCTTGTTCACCTTCAGCTCGACCAGGGTCGCCACCGGACTGTAGTAGGTGACCATCGCGTTGTTCAGCTGGGTCGCCGGATAAGCCGGATTCTGCCGGTCGAGCAGGTGGAAGCCGGCGCTGTTCATCATCGCCTTCTTCACTCCCGGCGCGCCGTCGCCGTACTTCACCGCCATGGCGTCGAGCGGCAGGCGCTCGCGCACGCCATCGATGACGAAGTCCGCCTCGGCCCAGCTCCAGCGGTTGAAGCCGTGGACGCTGACGCCGGTGACCAGGCCCATCTCGTGGGCCTTCTTCGCCAGCTCGGCGAAGGGAATCGGCGCCAGGCCGTTGCCGGTCAACTGGCCGTCGACCCATACCGCGTTTTCGCGGCGCACCACATAGGGATTGGCCTGGCCGCCGAACGGACCGCTGCGCCACAGCTCCAGGGCCGCCGGCCACAGGCCGTGGTTGAACAGCACGCGCGCGGCTTCGCGGGTGGCGTGGCTGAAATAGAACGCCGAGTTGGTCGCCGACGACGGCGAGGCCAGCTTGCCGACCCAGCGCGGATCGCGTAGCGCGGCGTCCTGCTCGGCCTGGCTCATCAGGTAGGGATTGCCCTTGGTGGTGAGCCGCAGCTCGGGCCATTCGGTCTCGGCGGTCTTCACCTCGTCCGCCGGACGGCCGAGGAAGTCGCCGACCACGAAGGCCTGCGAGGTGGACATCCCGGTACCGATCTCGGTGCCGATGTGGCGCAGGCTGATGCGCCCGTCGGCGCTGAACTCGATGCTCGCCATCGGCGCCTCGGCGCCGGTGCCGAAGTCCTTCTGGCAAATGGCGAAGCCGACCCCATACCAGTTGTCCGGGTCTTCCGCGTCGAAGCGCTTCTTGCGTGCGTCGCGGTCCTTCCAGACCTCGTGGGCAGCGGCCTTGTCGAGGATCTCGTGCAGGCGCAGGGCACCGGCCGGGACCGCGCCCTGGGTGTTCTTCATGCCCGAGCGCAGGGCGTTGCGACGACGCAGGTCGATGGCGTCGACGCCCAGCCGGCCAGCGATCTCGTCGACCATCATCTCGGTCGCGGCCATGGTCTGCAGGGTACCGTAGCCGCGCATCGAGCCGGCCTCCACGCCGCGCGAATGATAGGCGGTGACCGCCAGGTCGTTCTGCGGCATGTAGTAGATCGACTGCGCGGCGGTGGCGCCCACCGCCGCCACCGAGGCGCTGTAGTTGGCGCGCCCGCCGCCGTCGGCGCTCATGTCGGCGCGGAAGATGCGGAAGCCGAGGTCGTTCCTGTCTACCGCCAGTTGGTAGCGGATGTCGAACGGGTGGCGCTTGATGCCGCTCTGGAACTGCTCGTAGCGGTCGTTGGCCAGGCGCACCGGCACACCCTCGCCATACAGCGCGGCGAGCGCGGCATAGAAGACGAAGATGTTGTTGTCCTTGGAGCCGTAGCCGACGGTATAGCCCGGATGGATGTTGAACTTCTCCAGGGCGAAGCGCGACGGCTTGATCATGTGCACGCTTTCGTAGGCGACTTCGAACGGGCACTGGGTGGCGACCACGAAGTGCAAGGTCTTGCTCGCCGCGTCGTACCAGCCGTTGCCGTTGTCCGGCTCCAGTGCCGCCGGCTCGATCGATGGGGTCTTGTAGCGCTCGTCGAAGACCAGCCAGTCCTGCGGCGGGTTTTCCAGTTGCTCGGCCATGCGCTTGGCATGGAACAGCCCCTGCTCGGTGAGGTCGCCGTGCAGCTTCGGCTCGCTGGTCCATACCGGTTTGCGGTTGAGGATGGTGGGGAACAGCATCGAGTCCTTCAGGCTGGAGAACTCGTCGTCCTCGTAGGGCGTCTTGCCGCCGACCCGGACGAAGCGATAGCTGCCGTAGGGATCGCCCTGGTACAGCGGGGCCTGGGCGCCATAGCGGATCGCCTTGTCGTTGAACTTGAGCTTGAGCTTGGCCCGGCGGAAGCGCTCGAAGTCGTTCCAGATCAGGATCGCCACCGGATGGCCGATGAACATCGGCACCTTGCCCGGCGGCAGGAGCGGATCGGGCGAATGCGCCTCGGGGAAGACGATGCCGTCCTTCTCCAGGTCGGCGGCGGTGACGATACGGTCCGGCTGCAACTCGGCGCCCAGCCAGGAAAGGTCGTGGCCTTCGTAGATGCGGTCGGCGCGAACGGTCTTCAGCAACATGGCGTGGCCTTGCTGCTGCGGCCAGCCGGGCATGTCCCTGGCGCGGATATCGCGGGCGAACACCTTGTTGCCGCAGACCTTGGACAAGGCGTCGTTACGGAAACGGACCTGACCGTTGCCCGCCATCCAGCGCTGGGCGGAAACGGTCACCTGGTTCTCGAACAAGGCAGCGAACGCCTGGCTGCCGAGCGGCGCCAGGGTGACACCCACGCCGGCGATCAACCCGCCCTGGAGAAAGGCGCGCCGGGATATATCACGGTTGGACATGCAAGTTCCTCTGGGTGGTACGGTTCCCACCCATGTCGTTATTCAGGCTTGAACAGCTCGTCCGGACGGACGAGGTGGAGCACGCAGGCGGAAAAACCTGACTCAGGAGTTAATTTTAGCGACAAGTCGCACCCGAGGAAAAGTCCCGTCTACCGCTGGAAGGACCCATGGACACTCGACTTTGGTCGCCTGCCAGGCCGGCTCCAACCTTTTCGTGCGCTTCTCTGAATCTTCGATTTCGGCAATGGCAACAGCCAAGAGGTAACCACATGTTACTCTCCGCCCTCCTCTCGAAACGCCCGACCCCAGCATGTCCAGCCAACCCAGCTCCCTGCTCCGCCATCGTCCCTTCCTCGCCTTCTGGCTGGCCCGCGTCTGCACCGCCAGCGGCTTCCAGATGCTCACCGTGGCCATCGGCTGGCACATCTACGAACTGACCGGCAATGTCCTCGACCTGGGCCTGGTAGGCCTGGTCGAATTCCTCCCGCGGGTACTGTTCATGCTCCACACCGGGCATGTTGCCGACCGCTACGACCGACGCAGAATCGCCGCCCTCTGCCAGGCCGGCCAGGCCCTGGTGGCGGTGGCACTGGTGCTCGGCGCGGCTTCGGGAGAGATCACCCGCAACATGATCTTCGTCCTCGCCTTCGCCCTCGGTACCGCCCGCGCCTTCGAAATGCCGACCACCCAGGCGCTGCTGCCGAACCTGGTACCGGCCGGGCTGTTCCCGCGCGCGGTGGCCGCTTCGGCTTCGGCGATGCAGGCGGCGACCATTGCCGCCCCGGCCCTCGGCGGCCTGCTCTATGCGTTCGGTGCCTCCTGGGTCTACGTGCCGACCGCGACTCTCTACGTCCTCGCGTGCGTCCTGACGCTCAGCCTGCCGGTACGCAACCAGCCGCTCACCCAGGGCAAGGCCACCCTCGACTCGCTGCTCGCCGGCATCCGTTTCATCCGCAGCCGACCGGACATCTTCGGGGCAATCTCCCTCGACCTGTTCGCCGTGCTCCTCGGCGGCGCCACCGCCCTGCTCCCGGTGTTCGCCAAGGACATCCTGCTCACCGGGCCCTGGGGCCTCGGCCTGCTGCGCTCGGCTCCAGCGGTGGGCGCCCTGGCGATGTCGTTCTGGCTGGCGCACTTCAGCATCGAACGCAACGTCGGGCGGATCATGTTCCTCTCCGTGGGCATCTTCGGCCTGGCAACCATCGCCTTCGGCCTGTCGAAATCGTTCTGGCTGTCCCTCGGCGTGCTGGTGGTACTCGGCGCCGCGGACATGGTCAGCATGGTCATCCGCGGCGCCTTCGTGCAGCTCGAAACCCCCGACGAGATGCGCGGCCGGGTCAGCGCGGTGAACGGCCTGTTCATCGGCGCCTCGAACCAGCTCGGCGAGTTCGAGTCCGGGCTCACCGCACACTGGTTCGGCACGGTACCGGCAGTGGTCCTTGGCGGGATCGGCACCCTGGTGGTCACCGGAGCGTGGATGAAGCTGTTCCCTAGCCTGGCGCAACGCGACCGCCTGCACTGAGGCCAATGCCGTCGCGCGCCGCTGCCCCGACAGCGGCGTATCGGCGATAACGCCTGGGGCGTTATCCGTCCTCCCCATGGAACACCGCACCTTCTCGGCAATAAGAAAGCCCGGCATCGAGCCGGGCTTTTCTCGCACCTTGCGGCGTGATCCGCGGTGTCAGGCGGGGCGCCGCATCTCCCGATGCAGGCGGTCGACGGTGCGCTCGCTACCGTTGTCGGCCAGGCGCAGATCGACGCGCCCCATGTCCTTGTGCAGACGGTCGACGGTCTGTTCGCTGCCGTTCTCGGCCAGGCGCGCCTCGCGGCTGGTCATGTCGCGGTGCAAGCGATCGATGGTCTGCTCGCTGCCGCTTTCGGCGACCCGGCGTTCTTCCTGGACGCGCGGCGCCTGGGTCTTGCGCAGGCGTTCGAGGGTACGGTCGGAACCGTCGGAGGCGATCAGTTGTTGGGCACCGCGCAGGGCGATGGATTCGACCCGCGGTGCAGCGAAGGCGGCATTGGCGGTCAGGGTAGCAAGGGCGATGGCGAGGATCAGCGGGCGTTTCATGGCAGTGGCTCCAGGTATTCGTTACGTGGGGCCATTCTCTGTTCGGGAAACTCGATTGGAAAACGAAGCGCGCCAATAGTATTCATCGACGTTTGAAATAGTGCGAAGAACCGCTCTAGTACAGGAGTTACAGCAAGAATACGCCTCTCCGACCGGCCTTGGCACGGATTGACGGCATCGATATGAAAAATCGAAGAAATCGAAAGTTTGAGAAGAACACTCGGAATTGAGCACGAACCTCCCTCTCCGCAGAACCGGAGAGGGGCTCCGTCAGCAGCCTCCGGAACGGAGGCCGGCAGGGTTCAGAAGCGCGCCACCACGTTGAACAGGACCCGCGTCTCGCGCTTCCCATCACGCTGGTCGGCTGGCTCGCCGATGACCTGGCGGGCAATCTCCGGGTTGAACGACAACTGGTCGGTGAGGTTGAAGCGCACCCCGGCACCGATCGAGCCGAGCTTCTGCTGCTCGTCATCGTCCACGTCGAGGTTGTAGGTCTTGCCCCAGTCGTAGAAAGCGTAGGCCTGGTAGCTGCGCAGCCAGCTATAGCCCACCGCCTGGCCATAGCGCGGTTCGAGCTTCAGGGCGAAGCCACGGTCACCGGTGATGTTGCCCGGGGCGAAGCCGCGACCGATCCCGCTGCCGCCGACGCCGAAGCGCTCGCTCGGCAGCAACGGGTCGAAGCTGTACTGCCATTGCAACTCGCCATACACCGACCAGGGTCCGCCGAGCCCTTGCAGACGCCCGATGTTGCCGTTGAGATAGACGAAACGTCCGTCGGCCACTTCGCGGGAACGACGTTCATCGTCCTTCTTGGTCGCGCCCCACATGTCCAGGCCGATGTTGTTGCGCACCTCCGCCAGGTTGATGCCCATCCAGCGGTCGACCCAGTCATAGGTCAGGCGTTGCTGGAACACCCGCACATGGTCACGACCGGGGTTCGAGGCGTCGCTGGCGAAGTCGCGCAGGCGGGTCTCGGTATCCTTCCACTGCAACGCCAGGCCGCCGCTCAGGTTCTGCGAGCGCGAGCGGATGAAGGGATGGTTGTAGGAAATGCTGCCTTCGGTGCTCTTGCTGACGCTGTCGAAGGGGAATACCGAGTCCGGGATGTCCGGGTTGACCTTCGAATAGGAACCCATGATCTGCAGGGTATCGCCGGCGAACATGCCACCCAGCGGCAACGTGCCGCGCAACTGGATGTAGCGGGTGGCATCGCTGAACGGCGAGATCGCGCCGAGCACGTCGATCTGCTCGTAGAAGCCCAGGCGGGAGAACTCGGTGGCGCCGAAGGCCAGGGTGGTCGGGTCGGTGTAGTGCGAGCCGCGGTTGTCGAGGCTGACGAAGCCTTCGTATCGCTGCTGTTGCAAGGCCACGTCGAGGTTCGACGAGCCCAGCGCCTGACCCGGGCTGAGCACGCTCTGCACGTTGACCCCCGGCAGGTCGCCGACCAGCAGCAGGCCGCGCTCCAGGGTATCGGCATCCAGCGGACGTTTTTCGGTCAGCGGCGCGAGCAGTTCCTCCACTCGCACCCGCGGCCCATCGACGGTTCCCTTGATCTGCACGTGTTCGAGGTAACCCTCGATCACCTGCAGGCGTACCTTGCCGCCCTCGATGCTCTGCTCCGGCACCACTACCTGGGTCAACAGGTAGCCGTCCTGGCGGTACTTGGCGGTGAGGCGGTTGGCCAGGTCGACCAGTTCGGCCAGGGACACCTGCTTGCCGAGCATATGCTGGTAATAGGACTCGAGCACCGCCTTGTCATAGCGGGTGTTGCCTTCGATGCGTATCTCGCGCAGTTCGAAGCGGATCTGTTCGCTGCCTTGCGGCGCGACCTGCTTGGGCACCACCAGCGGCGCCTCGGGCTTGGCTTGCGGCTCGCTGCGGGGCTTGAAGCGTTCATCGAGCTGGGATGGCTGTACAGTCCCTGGCAACTCCACGGCGGCGGCGGAAGCAGCCAGCATCCCGCAGCCACAGAGCGTCACCCAGCGAAGCGTCCATTGCGAAGGTTTCATCATTCACCTCGGGCAGATGACGCACTACCGCCCGGAGACGATAGTGCGCATTGCGAAAAGGGTTAGAAATTCAGAGGCTTGTTGAAGCAGCTCCAGTAGTCGGCCAGGTAGCTCTGGTTCGAGCAACCCGCCCCACTCTCGGCCTCTGCCCTGAGCGGACGATCGGTGAACTGCCCCACCCGCTTGGCACTGGCGTCCTCCGCCGGACCCGCGGCGGTAGCCGGCAGCAGGTTAGGATCGCTGACGTCCATGCCCAGAGCGTAGGCGCGCAGGAACGGGTTTTCGAGGAACGGGTTTTCCAGCGTGGTGGTGCGGTAGACCGCATCCCCGGGAGTATCCGGATCGCGCCCCTTCTGCAGTTCGCGCAAGTCGGAGAGCGCTGCCAGTTGCCCCAGGTCGCCCGGCGTGACCGGCAGCGGCAGGATGCTCAGCAGGTTGCCCTGGTAGTTGAGCTGGTAGTTGCCGCTGGTGAGGGCAAGCCCACCCTGGAGGATGTCGTACTGGCCTACGGCTTCGCCGCCCACCCGACCGAGCCCGCCGGCGAGCACCTGACCGGCGCTATCGCCATTCTTCAGGCCGGAAACCTGATAGGTCAGCGCCGGGTCGGCGGTGCCGACCTGCTTGCTCTTGGCATCGGCGAATACGTTGAGCAGCGCCTTGGTGATGGTCAGGTCATTGCCCTGGTAGGCCAGGTCATAGTTGCCACTGGTCAGCACCAGGCCGCCCTGGTTGATGCCATACACACCCACGTTCTCGCCTGCGTCGCGGTTCAGCCCGCCGGTCAGGATCGAGCCGGCGCTGTCACCGTTCTTCAGGCCGCTGACCTGGTAGGTCAGGCTCGGGTCAGCGTCGCCATAGACCTTGGTCTTGCCGTCGGCGATCACATTGAGCAGCGCCTTGGTGATGGTCAGGTTGTTGCCCTGGTAAGCCAGGTCATAGTTACCGCTGACCAGGCCCAGTCCACCCTGGTTGATGCCGTACACGCCGACATTCTCGCCAGCCACGCGGCTCAGGCTGCCACCGTTGAGCACCGCGCCAGCGGTATCGCCGTTCTTCAGGCCACTGACCTGGTAGGTCAGGCTGGGATCGGCATCGCCGTAGACCTTGGTCTTGCCGTCGGCGATCACATTCAACAGTGCCTTGGTGATGGTCAGGTTGTTGCCCTGGTAGCTCAGATCGTAGTTGCCGCTGTTCAATGCCAGGTCGCCCTGGTTGATGCCATACACACCCACGTTCTCGCCTGCGGCGCGGTTCAGCCCGCCGGTCAGGATCGAACCGGCGCTGTCACCGTTCTTCAGGCCGCTGACCTGGTAGGTCAGGCTCGGGTCGGCATCGCCGTAGACCTTGGTCTTGGCATCGGCGATCACATTGAGCAGTGCCTTGGTGATGGTCAGGTTGTTGCCCTGGTAGCTCAGGTCGTAGTTACCGCTGTTCAATGCCAGGTCGCCCTGGTTGATGCCATACACACCCACGTTCTCGCCTGCGGCGCGGTTCAGCCCGCCGGTCAGGATCGAACCGGCGCTGTCGCCGTTCTTCAGGCCGCTGACCTGGTAGGTCAGGCTCGGATCGGCATCGCCGTAGACCTTGGTCTTGGCGTCGGCGATCACATTCAGCAGCGCCTTGGTGATGGTCAGGTTGTTGCCCTGGTAAGCCAGGTCATAGTTACCGCTGACCAGACCCAGGCCACCCTGCTGAATCGCATAGTTGCCTACGTTTTCGCCGGAGACACGAACCAGGCCGCCGCCATTAAGCACCGCGCCAGCGGTATCGCCATTCTTCAGGCCGCTGACCTGGTAGGTCAGGCTCGGGTCGGCATCGCCGTAGACCTTGGTCTTGGCGTCGGCGATCACATTCAGCAGCGCCTTGGTGATGGTCAGGTTATTGCCCTGGTAGCTCAGGTCGTAGTTACCGCTGTTCAATGCCAGGTCGCCCTGGTTGATGCCATACACACCCACGTTCTCGCCTGCGGCGCGGTTCAGCCCGCCGGTCAGGATCGAACCGGCGCTGTCACCGTTCTTCAGGCCGCTGACCTGGTAGGTCAGGCTCGGGTCGGCATCGCCATAGACCTTGGTCTTGCCGTCGGCGATCACATTCAGCAGTGCCTTGGTGATGGTCAGGTTATTGCCCTGGTAAGCCAGGTCATAGTTACCGCTGACCAGACCCAGACCACCCTGCTGAATCGCATAGTTGCCTACGTTTTCGCCGGAGACACGAACCAGGCCGCCGCCATTGAGCACCGCGCCAGCGGTATCGCCATTCTTCAGGCCGCTGACCTGGTAGGTCAGGCTCGGGTCGGCATCGCCATAGACCTTGGTCTTGGCGTCGGCGATCACATTCAGCAGCGCCTTGGTAATGGTCAGGTTGTTGCCCTGGTAGCTCAGATCGTAGTTGCCGCTGTTCAATGCCAGGTCGCCCTGGTTGATGCCGTACACGCCGACATTCTCGCCAGCCACGCGGCTCAGGCCGCCGCCATTGAGCACCGCGCCAGCGGTATCGCCATTCTTCAGGCCGCTGACCTGGTAGGTCAGGCTCGGGTCGGCATCGCCATAGACCTTGGTCTTGGCGTCGGCGATCACATTCAGCAGCGCCTTGGTGATGGTCAGGTTATTGCCCTGGTAGCTCAGGTCGTAGTTACCGCTGTTCAATGCCAGGTCGCCCTGGTTGATGCCGTACACGCCGACATTCTCGCCAGCCACGCGGCTCAGGCTGCCACCGTTGAGCACCGCGCCAGCGGTATCACCGTTCTTCAGGCCGCTGACCTGGTAGGTCAGGCTCGGATCGGCATCGCCGTAGACCTTGGTCTTGGCGTCGGCGATCACATTCAGCAGCGCCTTGGTGATGGTCAGGTTGTTGCCCTGGTAAGCCAGGTCATAGTTACCGCTGACCAGACCCAGGCCACCCTGCTGAATCGCATAGTTGCCTACGTTTTCGCCGGAGACACGAACCAGGCCGCCGCCATTGAGCACCGCGCCAGCGGTATCGCCATTCTTCAGGCCGCTGACCTGGTAGGTCAGGCTCGGGTCGGCATCGCCATAGACCTTGGTCTTGGCGTCGGCGATCACATTCAGCAGCGCCTTGGTGATGGTCAGGTTGTTGCCCTGGTAGCTCAGATCGTAGTTGCCGCTGTTCAATGCCAGGTCGCCCTGGTTGATGCCGTACACGCCGACATTCTCGCCAGCCACGCGGCTCAGGCTGCCGCCGTTGAGCACCGCGCCAGCGGTATCGCCATTCTTCAGGCCGCTGACCTGGTAGGTCAGGCTCGGATCGGCATCGCCGTAGACCTTGGTCTTGGCATCGGCGATCACATTCAGCAGCGCCTTGGTGATGGTCAGGTTATTGCCCTGGTAGCTCAGGTCGTAGTTCGCGCTGAGCAGGCCCAGTCCACCCTGGTTGATGCCGTACACGCCGACATTCTCGCCAGCCACGCGGCTCAGGCTGCCGCCGTTGAGCACGGCACCGGCGGTGTCGCCGTTCTTCAGCCCGGACACCTGGTAGGTCAGTGCCGGATCGGCATCGCCATAGACCTTGGTCTTGGCATCGGCGATCACATTGAGCAGTGCCTTGGTGATGGTCAGGTTATTGCCCTGGTAGTTCAGGGTGTAATTGCTGCTGACCAGGCCCAGTCCACCCTGGTTGATGCCGTACACGCCGACGTTCTCGCCAGCCACGCGGCTCAGGCTGCCGCCGTTGAGCACGGCACCGGCGGTATCGCCGCGCTTGAGACCGGAGACCTGGTAGGTCAGCGCCGGATCCAGGTCGCCGTAGACCTTGGTCTTGGCATCGGCGATCACGTTCAGTTGTGCCGGGGTGATGCGCAGGTCGTTGCCGACGTAGCTGAGGGTGTAATTGGCCGTGTTGAGGCCCAGCCCGCCCTGGAGTATCCCGTAGTTGCCGACGTTCTCCCCGGCCACCCGGCCGAGGTTGCCGCTCAGCACGCCAGCGGCGGTATCGCTGTTCTTCAGGCCACTGACCTGGTAGGTGAGGGTCGGATCGGCGTCGCCATAGACCTTGGTCTTGGCGTCGGCGCTGACGATCAATTGCGCCGGCGTGACGGTCAGCTTGCCGTCCTGGCGCACCAGTTGGTAACGCTGGCTGAAATACTCGCTGCCATTGGCGTTACCGGTGATCGCGTACTGCCCGACATTCGACGCCTGGGTCGCCGTGGTGCTGGCGGTCGCCTGGTAGAGGTCGTTGAACTGACTGTTGACGTAGGCGTCGATGGCGTTGATGCCGGACATCGTGGCCGTCAGAGTCGGATTCACATCACCGTAGACGCGGGTAGCGTCATTGGCGGTCAGGGTGGCGGTCTGCTGGCGGGAAAGGATGTCGCCGGCAGTGGTGGTGGTCTTGAACATCTCCACCTGGGCGCGCTCGGCGAAGCTGTTGAACGCTCCCTCGCGCATGAACAGGTCCAGGCGGGTATCGACGCGGCTGGTCTTGCCGCCGAGGCCGAAGATCAGTTCCTCGGTCAGGCCGGTGCCGACGTCGTACTGCAGCTCGTCGGTCACGCCGATCACGCCGCCGAAGCCCTTGACGCCCCAACTGGTGCCCCAGTTTCCGGTCCAGGTGGTGACGCTGCCGTTGCCGGCGGCGACGGTGAACCCGCTGGGCGCACCGCCGTTCGGGGTGGCGGTGACGTTGCTGCCGTTGACCTGGTAGCGCAGGTTGGTCACCAGGTAGTCCGACGAGTCGTTGGTCGGGAAACTGGCGGAACCGCTGACCCGCCGATAGGGCAGCGCGGTGAACACCAGGCGGTCGAACTCGCTGTTGCCGTCGGCGGTCAGCGTGTAGTTGCCGGTGGTGCCGACGCTGTTGGCCTCGAGAATCCGCGTGCCGACGCTGGAGACGATGTTCTGCGCGGTGCCGGTCATGCTCTGGTTGATGAACGGATCGAACACCGTGCCGCTCGTGGTCACGCCGGTGGCGTTGCTCTGCCGGTACTTGAGCGTACCGTTGAAGGTCTGCAGCGCCAGGTTGCCGGCGTAGTTGTCCCAGGAAGCCAGGTCGATGCTACCAGCGCGGCCGGCGAGGTTGGCGGCGATCAATGCGGTACCGGCCTGCTGGCTGATCTTGCCGGCGGTGCTGGTCTGCATCCACAGGGTGCCGCTGCCCAGGTCGACGATGCCGCTGGTCTGCGGCGTGCCGCCGCTGAGGAAGCTGATGTTGCCGCCGGCGCGGATTGCCAGGCTGCCGTTGCGGAACAGGATCGGCGCAGAGATATCCACCGCACCGGCAGGTCCGGTGGCGATCAGCTCCAGGCCGCGACTGGCGCCGCCCAGGTTGCTGGTGATCAGCGGCGCTTCCACCGACAGCCGGTCGCTGGCGCTGAGGGTCACCTTGCCGCCTGCCAGCGCACCGGTAACCACCGAGGCATTCACCGTCGCGTCGCCGCTGGCGCCGTTGGCGCCCCCCACCGAGCCGGAGGTGCCGCCGGATGCGACGATGCGCAGGGTGGTCGGGTCGAGCAGCCAGGTGCCACCGTTGCCGTAGGGTGCGGCGACGCTGACGTAGGCGCTGTCGGCGATGCTCAGGTTGACCTTGCCGGAGGTCTCCACCAGGCCGCCGTTGCCGCCCTGGGCGCCGCCGCGCGCGAGGATCCGCCCGTCCATGCGGGTATTGCCGTCGGACCAGACCACCGCCAGGCCGCCATTGCCCTTGCCGGTAGCCGAGACGTCGATGCTGGCGCCCTTGGCCAGCGTAGCGTTCTTCGCTCGTGGCAACTCGCCGCGGCCCTGGAAGTCGCCGCCGATGCGCACGCTGCCGCCCTGTGCGGCGCCGCGGGCGTCGATGCTGGCGGTGCTCGCCAGGGCCACCTGCTGCCCGCTGACCAGCACGTCGCCGCCGCTCTTCGGACCGCTGACGTCGATCTTGCCGGCGACCTGGATGTCCCCGGACTTGCTTACCAGCGCTACGCTGCCCTCGCGCACCTCGGTGCCGCGGGCGAGGATCACGCCGGACAGGTTGACCGCGTTGTCGACCACCCGGGAAGCCTGCTCGGCGGTGATCAGCACGCTACCGCCGTCGGCCTGGATCGCGCCGCCGTTGCTGACCAGCGCCTGGGCATCCTGCGGCTTGCGGGTAACCGGGTCGGTCACGGCGATGGACACCAGGCCATCGCCGTAGAGGTCGATGGTCGCGGCGTTGCCGGCGGCCATCGCCACGGTGCCGAGACGGGCGTTGATCACGCCGTTGTTGGCCACGGACGGCGCGACGAAGGCCGCCAGGCCTTTCTCCGCGACGCTGATGCTGCCGTCGTTGACGATCCGCGCGTCGGGGTTTCCGGGCTGGTCGAAGATCAGCTTGCCCTGGCGGAAGTGTTCGTCGCTGATGTTCGCCGTGGTGGTGATCAGGGAGCCCACGTCTACCTTGGCCGAGCCGCTGAAGACCACGCCGTTGGAGTTGTAGATGATCACCTGGCCGGGCGCGGAGATGCGCCCGGCGATCACGCTTTCCTGGCCTGCGGTGACCCGGTTCAGGGTCGACGAGGTCACACCGGGCTGGTTGAAGCGCACCGCCTCGTCGGCGGAGACGTCGAAGCCCTTCCAGTTGATGATCGCGCGCTGGGTGCTCTGGTCGATCAGCGTGGTCTTGCCCTGCTGGCTGATCTTGATCTCGTTGGGGTTGAACTGGGCACCGGTAGGTGCCGCCATGGCCGCGTTGATGCTGGCGATGGCGAACATGAGGGTGCTGCTGGCGGCAAGGACGAAACGCCCTTCCCTACCAGCTTTCGAAGAGGTGCGCTTGCCGCGCTGGCTATCCGGACGGACCATGAAAATCTCCCTATCTGCGTGGCGCACGTCAGTTTTCCAGCACTGCATTTCGTCAGTTAAATGACGAAAATCTGAGAAGCAATTCACATTGCGCCTTGTGTGCCAAAAAAATGCCTTTCAGATCAAAAATTGTCCACTTGAAAGGGCGACCGTTCGTCGGAGTGACTCAAAAATGACACTACCGAGGTTAAATATGTAATACCGTCAAAAAACCGACAATACTTTCGGGATAATCACTGTCAAGAAAACCGGAAGACCTCCCTGGCACGCGGGTTTGCTAGGCTAGGCAGCCCCCGTCCGCTGCCGCCAAGGAACCGTCCATGAGCCATGCCCTGCGCGCCGTTTTCCTCGACCATGCCTCCCTCGACCTCGGCGACCTGGACATGCGCCCCCTGCGCGCCGCCTTCGACGAGCTGCAACTGCATGCCGCCAGCCAACCGCAGGAAGTCGCCGCGCGGCTGCACGGTGCGCGGGTCGCGATCAGCAACAAGGCGCCGATCGACGCGCAATGCATCGCCGCCTGCCCAGAGCTGGAACTGATCCTGGTCAGCGCTACCGGCACCAACAACATCGATCTCGCTGCCGCTCGCGAGCGCGGTATCGTCGTCGCCAACTGCCATGGCTACGGCACGCCCTCGGTAGCCCAGCACACCCTCGCGCTGCTACTGGCCCTGGCTACGCGCCTGCCGGACTACCAGCAGGCGGTACGCAGCGGCCGCTGGCAGCAATCCAGCCAGTTCTGCCTGCTGGACTTCCCCATCGTCGAACTGGAAGGCAAGACCCTCGGCCTGCTCGGCCATGGCGAACTGGGCGGGGCGGTGGCGCGGCTGGCGGAGGCGTTCGGCATGCGCGTGCTGCTCGGTCAGTTGCCAGGACGGCCCGCCCGGGCGGACCGCCTGCCGCTTGGCGAACTCCTGCCACGGGTCGACGCCCTGACCCTGCACTGCCCGCTGACCGAGGACACCCGCGGGATGCTCGGCGCCGCCGAACTGGCGCTGATGAAGCCTGGCGCCTTCCTGGTCAATACCGCCCGTGGCGGCCTGGTCGACGAACAGGCGCTGGCCGACGCCCTGCGCGGCGGCCACCTGGGCGGCGCCGCCACCGACGTGCTCAGCGTCGAGCCGCCGAGAAACGGCAATCCGCTGCTGGCCCCCGACATCCCGCGCCTGATCGTCACCCCCCATAACGCCTGGGGCAGTCGCGAGGCGCGGCAGCGCATCGTCGGCCAACTGGCGGAAAACGCAGAGGCATGGAAGGCCGGGCGCGCCCTGCGGGTAGTCAACGCCGGCTGATACGGCGCTGCGGGCACCGCGCACGGATGAACGGCGATCCTCGCCGACAATCCATGCGGGTATGCCAGGCCCAAGCCTGTTAAGATTTCCCATTTTTTCCGGAGCCCGCATGGACCCTCGCAGTGAAGTGCTGCTGCGCCAGCGCCACCTCTTCGCGACCCCGCTGCTGCTGGCCGGCCTGCCCGCCGACGACCTGCTCGCCGAGCTACCGCAGGCCCAGGGCTGGAGCTGGCACGCCGGCGAGCAGGCGCAGTTGGACGCCCGCTTCCCCGGCCGTAGCCGTTTCGACACGCGCGCGCCGACTGGCGCCTGGACTTCGGCCGTTCTGTTCCTGCCCAAGTCCCGCGAACTGACCGACTACCTGCTGGCCAGCCTGGCCGCCCGCCTGCCCGGCGGCGAACTCTTCCTGGTCGGCGAAAAGCGCGGCGGGATCGAGCGCGCGAGCAAGCAGTTGGCCGCCTACGGCAAGCCCCGCAAACTGGATAGCGCGCGGCATTGCCAGCTCTGGCAGGTGCGTATCGAACAGGCGCCGGCCGAACCCGACCTGCACGCCCTGGCCCAGCGCTACAGCCTGCCGCTGGCCGATGGCGAGCTGCAGGTGGTGAGCCTGCCGGGGGTGTTCAGCCATGGCCGCCTGGATCGCGGCAGCGCGCTGCTGCTGGGGCAACTGCAAGCTCTGCCCGGCGGCCATCTGCTGGACTTCGGCTGCGGTGCCGGCGTACTCGGGGCGGCTCTCAAGCGTCGCTACCCCGCCAGTCGCCTGACTCTGCTCGACGTCGACGCCTTCGCTGTCGAGAGCAGCCGACTGACCCTCGCCGCCAACGGCCTGGACGGCGAAGTGATCGCCGCCGACGGCATCGACGGCGCGCCGCGCGAACTCGCCGCGATCGTCAGCAACCCGCCCTTCCACCAGGGCGTGCACACCGACTACCAGGCCTCCGAGCGCCTGCTGCAACGCGCCGCCGAGCACCTGGCGCCGGGCGGCGAACTGCGCCTGGTCGCCAACAGCTTCCTGAAGTACCCGCCGTTGATCGAACGCCACCTCGGCCCCTGCCGGACACTCGCCGAAGGCGACGGTTTCCGCATCTACTCCGCCCGTCGCTCCTGATTTCTGCCTGGAACCCTGTGAATGAAGCTTTTCCTCTCCCTGCCCGCACGCCCGCAGCCAGACCCTTCCGTGGCCACCCGCCGGGAGGCCGCCGATGACTGACCTGAACGCCAGCCAGGGCCAGCAATTGCGGCGGGTGCTCAAGCCGCGCCACCTGAACATGATCGCCATCGGCGGCTCCATCGGCACCGGGCTGTTCGTCGCCTCCGGGGCCACCGTGGCCACCGCCGGGCCCGGCGGTGCGCTGCTTTCCTACGCACTGATCGGGCTGATGGTGTACTTCCTCATGACCAGTCTCGGCGAGATGGCCGCCTACATGCCCGTTTCCGGCTCGTTCTGCACCTATGGCAGCCGGTTCGTCGAAGATGGCTTCGGTTTCGCCCTCGGCTGGAACTACTGGTACAACTGGGCGGTGACCATCGCCGCGGAACTGGTGGCGGCGCAACTGGTGATGAGTTTCTGGTTCCCCGAGGTGCCGGGCATCTACTGGAGCGCGATCTTCCTGGGCATCATGTTCGGCCTCAACGTGATTTCCGCGCGCGGCTTCGGCGAGAGCGAATTCTGGTTCGCCCTGATCAAGGTAGTCACGGTGGTGATCTTCATCGGCGTCGGCCTGGCGACCATCTTCGGCATCATGCATGGCGTGGAGTCGCCCGGCTTCAGCAACTTCACCATGGGCGACGCGCCCTTCGTCGGCGGCTTCCAGGCGATGGTCGGGGTGGCGATGATCGCCGGCTTCTCGTTCCAGGGCACCGAGTTGATCGGCATCGCCGCCGGTGAATCGGAAAATCCGCGGAAGAACATCCCGATCGCCATTCGCCAGGTGTTCTGGCGCATCCTGATGTTCTACATCCTGGCGATCTTCGTGATCGGCATGCTGATTCCCTACACCGACCCGAACCTGCTGAAGAACGATGCCAGCGACATCAGCGTGTCGCCCTTCACCCTGCTCTTCGAGCGCGCCGGCTTCGCCGCGGCGGCCGGGGTGATGAACGCGGTGATCCTCTCGGCGATCCTCTCCGCCGGCAACTCCGGCATGTACGCCTCGACCCGGATGCTCTACAACCTCGCCCTCGAGGGCAAGGCACCGCGCCTGTTCTCTCGTGTCTCGCGCAGCGGCGTGCCACGCAATGCGCTGTACGCCACTACCCTGGTCGGCGCCCTGTGCTTCCTCACTTCGGCCTTCGGCGACAGCACCGTCTACACATGGCTGCTGAACACCTCGGGCATGTGCGGCTTCATCGCCTGGCTGGGCATCGCCATCTCCCACTATCGCTTCCGCAAGGGCTACCTGGCCCAGGGCGGCCGCCTGGAAGACCTGCCCTACCGGGCCAAGCTGTTCCCCTTCGGCCCGCTGTTCGCCTTCGCCCTGTGCATGGTCATCACCCTCGGGCAGAACTACCAGGCGCTGGTGGGCGAACGCATCGACTGGATCGGCCTCCTCGCCACCTACATCAGCCTGCCGCTGTTCCTGGCGATCTGGCTGGGATACCGCTGGAAGAAGCGCGCACGCTTCGTTCGCTACCACGAAATGGACGTCAGCCCGACCAATACCTGACTCACCCTGCCGCCCAGCGATTCCTCGCGGATCGCTGCGGATGCCGGCACGTTTCCTTGCGATCAGGCTCCCTCGCCGCCCTCCCGGACGAAAGTTTCCGTCCCGGGCTTGCCCAAGCCGCCCGGCTTGGGCAGAATGCGCCCCGTCCTAGGGGAGTAGTCTCCCGCGAGCGCCGCACCGGCCTCGCCCGGCACGCGTCAACACACTTGGTCCGCAGACCATGGCGCGCGCGACCCAAGCCTGCCCAGACAGGCCAAGGGTTTGACAAGACCTATGACACGCACGATCTGACCCGGGGCGGGCAGATGGCGCGTGTCATGGTGATTGGTCGACCCGCCCCTTAGGAAGCCTGATGGAATCGCTGTTCGTCCCTACCCTCATCGTTGCCCTCGCGGAAATCGGCGACAAGACCCAGTTGCTGGCACTCCTGCTCGCGGCGCGTTTCCGCAAGCCGTGGCCGATCATCGCCGGCATCGTCGCCGCCACCCTGGCCAACCATTTCGCTGCCGGCGCGGTGGGCGCCTGGGTCGCCAGCTTCTTCTCGGAAGCCACCCTCAGCTGGATCCTCGCCGCCTCCTTCATCGCCGTCGCCCTGTGGACACTGGTACCGGACAAGCTCGACGACGAAGAGTCCGGACTGAAGAAATACGGCCCCTTCCTCACCACCCTGATCGCGTTCTTCCTCGCCGAGATGGGCGACAAGACCCAGGTCGCCACGGTCATGCTGGCCGCCCAGTATCCGCATTTCTGGCTGGTGGTGATCGGCACCACCCTGGGCATGCTGATCGCCAACGTACCGGTGGTACTGATCGGCAACCTGGCCGCCGACAAGCTGCCGCTGACCCTGATCCGCCGCCTGGCCGCGGCCGCCTTCGCCGCACTTGGCCTGTACGCCGCCTGGCACGCCGCGCAATTGACCGGCTGGCTCTGAAGGACTGCGCCGCCGGGCCCGGGATGGCTGGGCGGCCAATGCAAAATGCATAGGAACGGCTACAGTTCAGGCAGGCACCGGATGCCTGCCCCACCACTCGCCCTCGAGAGCCGGAGATGCCCTCACACGACCTGAAACGACTCGCCCGCCATCACATCGAGCTGTCCTGGAACAAGGGCCGCATGGCGTTGGTGGAGCAGTTGCACAGCAAGGATTTCCTCTACAAAAGCTCGTTCATCGGCCGTCCCCTGGATACCGCCGGCTATATCCGCCTGCTGCAGGACATCCGCACGGCGATGCCGGACCTGGAGGTCGTGGTCGAAGACTGCATCGGCGAGGAACGCAAGGTGTTCACCTGGAGCACGCTGATCGGCACCATCGTCCGGCCGACCCTGGGCTATCCGGCCAGCGACAAGGTGCTGAGCATTTCCGCGATGGGCTTCTGGGTGTTCAACCCGCAGGGCCAGTTGCAGGAGCTGTGCACCATGTTCGACATGGAGAGCTTTCGCGCCCAGCTGGGACTGCAGACCCGACCCTTCGCGGAAAAAGCGCTGCCCTAGCCAACCGTCCTAGGCATTGAAATAGCCGTTGTCGCGGAACCAGTCGATGGCGCGCAGCAGGGTGTCGTCGAGGGCGGTGGTGGAGAAGAAGCCGAGTTCCTCGCGGGCCTTGCGTCCATCGAGGAACTGCCCGCCAGCCATCACCTCGATGGCGGTTTCGTCGAGCAGCGGCAACTGGCCGCTGACCCGGTAGCGCAAGCGGCCCAGGGTGGCCAGCGCGCGAGCCATGGCCATCGACATCGGCTGCGGCGCAGGCTGGCCGAGCAGCTCGGCGATGCGCCGGGTCAGGTCGGCCATTTCCAGGTTGTGCCCGGTCAGCAGGTAGCGCTCGCCGATACGCCCGCGCTCAAGGGCCATCAGCAGTCCGCGCCCGGCTTCGGCGGCATCGATGACGTTACGCTGGCCGGCGACGTAGTGGGTCATCTCGCCATTGCCGATGGCGGTGATCACGCGCCCGGTAGTCGGGCCGATGTCCAGTTCGCCGAGTACCATGCCGGGAATCCCGATCACCACCGGCAGGCCGTTGCGCGCCTGCTCCCGGGCCTGCTCGTCGAGCGCCCATTTGCACAGCACGTAGGAACTCTTGCCGCTCGGCAGGCTGTCGTAGAACAACCCCTCGTGGCCCGGTAGTCCCTGGGGATGGCGGGGCATGGCATATGCCGAACCGACATAGAGGATGCGCGGCACCCTGGCCTGCAGGCAGGCGGCATAGAACGGGTTGGTCTGGCCCAGCGCGCTGGCCACTTCCTCCTGCCAGCGGCGCGGCCGCGAAGGATAGTAGCCGGCGCTGAAGATCACCCCGTCGAGGCCGCGCAGGGCGCGTTCCAGGCCGGCGTGGTCGAGCATCTCGGCGACCCGGCACTCGGGCTCCAGATAGGCGAGACGCTGGATCTGCGAAGAAGGACGGTGGATCAGCACCAGATCGTGACCGGCAGCCCTGATGGCGCGCGCGGCGTGATGTCCCAGCAGGCCGGTGGCTCCGAGTACGGCGTATTTCACATGAGCTCCAGGGCGTGAGAGTGGCTGTTCGTCCACGGGTCCCGCAAGCGGGTCGGCCAGCAGTCTAGGCCGAACACCGGCGAGATACCAAACAGCAGGTTACGGAAATACACAACAGGCGTTTCCGATGGTAAGCCTGTCGGCGCGCCGGCCGCCCCCCGCGACCGCGCGCCCTGGCCTCACTTGCCGCGCCTGGCCTGCTGGTACAGCGGCATCACCTTGGGAATCGCGGCCTGGAGATTGGCCATCCGCGAACTGTCGGAGGGGTGGGTGCTGGTGAACTCGGGCTGGCTGGCGCCGCCGCTGGCCCTGCCCATCTTCTGCCAGAGGGTGATCGCCGCTTCCGGGTTGTAGCCGGCGCGGGCGGCCAGCTCGAGACCGATCAGGTCGGCTTCGTTCTCGTTGGCACGACTGTTGGGCAGGGTCATCAGGTAGTCGACGCCGGTATTGGCCAGTTGCAGGCTTTCCTGGCCGAGGCCGGCCAGGGCGCCGATCTGGCTGGCCACCTGCACGCCGTAGGCCTTGGACATGGCCTCGCGCCCATGCTCGCGCAGGGCGTGGGCGATCTCGTGGCCCATCACCGCGGCTATCTCGTCGTCGGTGAGCTTCAGCTTGTCGATCAGCCCGGTGTAGAAAATGATCTTGCCGCCGGGACCGCAGTTGGCGTTGAGCTCGTCGCTCTTCACCACATTGACTTCCCAGTTCCAGCCGGTGGCGTCCGGGCGGAAGGCGGCGGTCTGCGGGATCAGCCGCTGGGCGATCGCCTTGACTCGCCGCGCGTCGGCGCTGCTGGTATCGAGCACGCCGGCGCTTTTCGCCTCGCCGAGAGTCTTCTGGTACGACTGGGCGTACATCTGGTCGACTTCCTGGCTGGACAACATGCTGAACATATATTGCTTGCGGTCGACGCCGACGGCGCCGCCACTGGTGGTGTTCACTGCCTGGCAACCGGCGAGCAGCAGCGCGCCGGCGAGGGTGGCGAATCGGAAGGGATGAGCCATGGTCCTTTGTTCTCCTCTGAAGGCCGAGCGCATGGTAGGCCGCGCCTCGAACGCCGGCAACAGCCGTTGGCGAGGAAATCTCCGACGGCCGATTAAGGATTTGCCGTCCTCCTGCCGATAAGCTCCTCAGAGACAATTCCAACAAGGGTCAGAAGTCCCATCATGAAGCTCAAGTCGATCCAGTTTTCTGTCGCCGCCCTCGCCGGCGCCAGCGTTCTAAGCGTCGTCGTGGTGCTGGTGCTGTACGCCCTGTTCGCCGGCGCGCGAACGCAGGAGCTGGTGCAGCAACGCACCCAGGGCCTGCTGGAGAAGGTCATCAACGAGCGCCTGGTGGCCCTGGCCCGCGCCCAGGTCAGCCAGATCCAGCGCGAGCTGGAGTATCCGCTGACGGTGGTCCACGGCCTGGCCAACAGCACCCGCCTGCTCGGCGAGCCGGGCGCCGACGGCATGCCGCAGCTGAACGCCAGCCGCGACGAAATCTCCGCGCTGCTGCGCAGCACCGTACAGAACAACCCCAAGCTGCTCGACACCTTCATGGCCTGGGAAGCCAATGCCTTCGATACCGATGCCGCCTTCGCCGGGCAACCCGGCAAGGGCTACGGCCCGGACGGCCGCTACCTGCCCTGGTGGTATCGCGGCGCCGACGGCAAGCCGATCGTGGAGGCCATGGCCGACAGCATCGATAGCGAAAAGCTGCTGCCCACCGGGGTGCGCGAGAACGAGTTCTACGCCTGTCCGAAAGAGAACAAGCGTCCCTGCATCATCGACCCGGCCCCCTACGAAATGGGCGGCAAGACCGTGATGATGTCGTCCTTCAACGTGCCGATCATGGTCGGAGACCAGTTCCGCGGCGCAGTCGGCGCCGACCTCTCGCTGGCCTTCATCCAGGACCTGCTCAAGCGCGCCGACCAGCAGCTCTACAATGGCGCCGGGGAAATGGCGCTGATCGCCAGCAACGGCCGCCTGGTGGCCTACACCCGCGACGACAGCAAGCTCGGCGAGCCCGCCGGCAGCGTCCTCGACGGCAACGAAGTGGACAACCTGAAGAACCTCACGGTTGACCAGCCGCTCTACGACATCGACGCCGAGCACGGCCACATCGAGCTGTTCCTGCCTTTCACCATCGCCGACAGCGGCGTGCGCTGGACCCTCATGCTGCAGATTCCCCAGGCGGCGGTATTCGGCGAACTGCAGCAACTCCAGGGCGAGCTGAGCGACCAGCGCCAGCAGGATATCCTCGGCATGAGCCTGGCCGGCCTGGTGGTAGCGGCCCTCGGCCTGCTGGTGGTCTGGCTGGTCGGCTACGGCATCGCCCGGCCGCTGCGCCAACTGGTCGGCATGCTCGACGACATCGCCCAGGGCGAAGGCGACCTTACCCGCCGCCTGAGCAGCGAGCGCGCCGACGAGCTGGGCTCCATCGCCAAGGGCTTCAATACCTTCCTTGGCAAGCTGCAGAACATGATCGGCCAGGTGGTGCAATCGGTGCAGAAGGTCAGCGACTCCTCGGAGCACACCGCCGACATCGCCATCCGTACCAACCAGGGCGTGCAGCAGCAACTGGCGGAGATCGAACTGGTGGCCACCGCGGTCCACGAGATGACCGCCACCGCCCAGGACGTGGCGCGCAACGCCACCCACGCCGCCGAGGCAGCCAACCACGCGGACCAGGCCGCGCACCAGGGCAAGCAGATCGTCGAAAGCAGCTCGGCGGCGATCCAGGCCCTGGCCAGCGAGATCGGCCGCGCGGTCGGAGTGGTGCAGAACCTGGCCAAGGACAGCGAAAACATCAACGCGATCCTGGTGGCGATCCGCGGTATCGCCGAGCAGACCAACCTGCTCGCCCTCAACGCCGCCATCGAGGCCGCCCGCGCCGGCGAGCAGGGTCGCGGTTTCGCGGTGGTGGCCGACGAGGTACGCAACCTGGCGCAGAAGACCCAGCAGGCCACCGAAGAAATCCAGAGCATGATCCAGCAGTTGCAGCAGGGCACCCGCGACGTGGTGAAGGTCATGCAGGACAGCCAGGACCGCACCGACGACAGCGTGCGCCATGCGCGCCAGGCGGCCGAAGCGCTGGAGTCGATCACCCAGGCGGTATCGGTGATCAACGACATGAACACCCAGATCGCCAGCGCCGCCGAGGAGCAGAGCGCGGTGGCCGAGGACATCAACCGCAACGTCGCCAACATCGGCCAGGTCGCCAACCAGGTGGCCGGCGGCGCCGACGAGGCCTCGCAGGCCAGCGCCGAGCTGACCCGCCTGGCCGAGCAGCAGCGGCGCCTGGTGAATCAGTTCAGGGTCTAGCGTCAGGCCGGGGTCAGGCACTCCGGCCCGTCGGTTTCAGGCTTGTTGACGAAGCCGGCCAGGGCCACGCTGCGCAGGTTCGGCTGGGGCTTGGCGAGCAGGCTGATCAGCGCCGGCAGCGGCGTGTCCGGAGCCAGCCAGGCATCCTGCTCGGCCTCGTCAAGCAGCAGCGGCCGGCGGAACTCGGCGGCCGCCTGGGATACCTGGGCCACGCTGAGCCAGGTCTGTCCCTGCACCGGATAGGCCTCCCAGATGCCGGCGAAGAACAACAGGCGCTCGCCGGTGGAAACCCAGTACGGACGCTTGCGCACCCCGCGCCATTCATAGAAGCCGTTGGCCGGCAGCAGGCAGCGGCGCTGCTGGAACGCCTCGCGGAACATCGGTTGCTCGGCGAGGGTTTCCGCCCGCGCGTGGCTGGGCGTACGCGACAGGTCGGTGAGCCAGGCCGGGGTCAGCCCCCAGCGCGCCAGGTCGGCGCGGCGCGCACCGGCGTCCTCGCGAACCATCAGCACCTGGTTCGCCGGAGAAATGTTCCAGTGCGCCCGCCAATCCGCCGGAAAGCCCGGCAGGGCCGCCAGCGACGGATTCCAGCGGAACAGGGCGTAACGACCACTCATGCTTGGCACTGCCTGGTGAGGGAAAGCCGCACAGTGTAACCCGAAGCGCCACACTGGCCTTGCCGAACGCAAGCTGAATGAAACCCAATCTTAACTTGACGCGCCTATCCTCCAGGCTTAAGGTGCCGCCCGCATTCTGTAACCCACACAGGAGTCCTGCATTGGACAACAGCCCTAGTCGATTGCGACAGGTCCATCCGGCGAGCTAGTCCAGCAGAACCCTCTGCCACTGCCTCGCCGAACATGGCGGACAGTGGCGATCCGCATCCCGACCGGGATGACGCATCCCCATTTTCCCTTCGTGTCCCTTCCCTCGCGCCATCCGCGCAGCGGGAAGCCGCGGTCCTGCGCAATCCATCGTCCTTTATCCGCGCGGACCGACGGCCCGCGCCAGCTCCGGCCGTCGGCCGGCAACGAGGTGAAACATGGATTGGAAAGTATTTCTCCTGCGCGTCGCGGTCGCGCTGGTCCTGGGCGCCCTGATCGGCGCCGAACGCCAGCTGCGCCAACGCCTCACCGGCCTGCGCACCAACGCGCTGGTCAGCACTGGCGCCTGCCTGTTCGTGCTGATGACTCAGGGCGTGCCCGGCCTGGCCGGCGACGCTTCACGGATCGCCGCCTATGTAGTCTCCGGGATTGGCTTCCTCGGCGGCGGCGTGATCATGCGCGACGGCCTCAACGTGCGCGGCCTGAACACCGCAGCCACCCTCTGGTGCACCGCCGCCATCGGCGTCCTGTGCAGCATGGGCCTGCTGCTGGAGGCCACGCTCGGCAGCCTGATGGTGCTCTGCGCCAACATCCTGTTGCGCGACATCGCCCAACGCCTGAACCGCCAGGACGTGTTGCCGGCCAGCGAGGCCGAGCAACGCTACGAAGTGCAGATCGTCTGCCGCGCCGAGGACGAGATCCAGGTTCGCAGCCTGATGCTGCACAGCCTCGGCAGCAGCGACCTGCGCCTGCAATCGCTGCACAGCGAGGATCTGGACAACCCGGCCAAGCTGGAAGTCCGCGCCGAACTGCTCGGCACCCCCGAAGCTCCGGCGCAGCTGGAACGCCTGGTCAGCCGGGTCAGCCTGGAGAAGGGCGTCAGCTCGGTGCGCTGGCAGGTCTTCGAACTGGCGGCCGACTGAGCGGCGGCCGCCTCAACACAACAGGCTGCCGGGCCGCAGGGCTCCGGCGGCTCCTCGGCCAACGGGGCGGCGGCGTTGTAGGCGAGGATCAGTTCTCGCGCCCGCTCCGTCTGCTCGTCCGCCACCAACAACGCCAGCAGTCCGCCAGGCGGCAGTTCGCCGATGGCGCCGACCAGGTGGCGGCCGCTGACATGGGCGGCGATCCCTTCGCTGGCGAGCATTCCCACCAGCATCTCGGCCTCCAGCAGGTCGGCCGGCTCATATACGCGCTGCATCAGTCATCCTCCCGGCGGACGTTCAGTGACCAGTCCTGCCCATCGGTGCGCAGGTCGAACAGGATCGGCCGGCAGCACACCGGGCAGTCCTCGTAGTACTGCTGGTCGCCGGCGCTCAGGTCGAGCAGCGCCTCGGCCGGTTCCCCGCAGTAAGGGCAGCTATAGGCCTGGCTTTCGAGCATCGCTGCACCCCCTATGAGTTCCGTTTATAATCGCGCGGTTCAATTTTCGGCCACCCCCTTGGGCGGCCTTCGCAGCATCCATATGGAACCAGAAAGCATGATGGGCGAGTTCGAAGCCATCCGACCCTACAGTGACGCCGAAGTCCCCGCGGTATTGCAACGCCTCCTGAGCGACGACGCCTTCCTCGGCGCCCTGGTCCGCTACCGCTTCCCGCGCCTGGCCGGTCCCCTCGGTTGGCTGCTCAAACCTCTTATAGCCCATCGCCTGGCCCGCGAGGTCACCGGCATCCGCAGCGTCGCCACGCTGCAGGACAAGTTCGAGCCCTACGTCGACCACACCATCGAGAAGGCCACCGATGGCGTCACCTACTCCGGGGTCAATCGCCTCAAGCCAGGCTGCGCCTACCTGTTCATCGCCAACCACCGCGATATCGTGATGGACCCGGCCTTCGTCAACTACGCCGTGTACCACGCCGGCCTGCCGACCCCGCGCATCGCCATCGGCGACAACCTGCTGCAGAAATCCTTCGTCAGCGACCTGATGCGCCTGAACAAGAGCTTCATCGTGCACCGTTCGCTGAGCGGCCGGCGCGAGAAGCTCGCCGCCTACCAGACGCTCTCCGCCTACATCAACCACTCGATCCGCGAGGACCGCCAGTCGGTGTGGATCGCCCAGGCCGAAGGGCGGGCCAAGGACGGCGACGACCGTACCGACTCGGCGATACTCAAGATGTTCCACATGAGCCGCAAGGACGAACCCTTCGCCGAAATGGTGCGCGCCCTGCATTTCATCCCGGTGTCGATCAGCTACGAATACGACCCCTGCGACCTGGCCAAGGCCCGCGAGTTGCACACCCGCGCCAGCACCGGCGAGTACCGCAAGGCGCCGGGCGAGGACGATGCCAGCATCGCCCTGGGCATCACCGGCTACAAGGGCCGCGTGCACATCAACTTCGGTGCCGAGCTGGAGGGCGAGTTCAGCGACGCCAAGCAGCTGGCCGCCGAACTGGACCGGCAGATCCTCGGCAACTACCGTCTGTTCCCGGTGCACTACCTGGCCTACGAGATGAGCGAGAACCGCGACCCGGGCCTCGCCGTCCCCACGGCCGAGAGCCTGTTCGGCAGCGAGGAGCTGGAGAAGGCGCGCAAGGAATGGAACCGCCGCCTGGAGCAATGCCCGGCCGAGCAGCGCCCCTGGCTGGTGCTACAATACGCCAACCCGGTGCTCAACCAATACCGGATCAAGCAGCAATCCTGAAGACGAAAGCCCGGCGCCGCCGGGCTTCTCCATCGGGCAACGGCTTCGAACCCGCAGGCGATGGACGGATAACCGCGATACGCTTATCCGCGTGCGGTTCGGCTCGCCGAGGCAGGGCTCTCAGAGCCGCGTGCTGGCCCAGCTGACCAGCAGCGCCAGGCCCAGGCAGGCGGTGCCGAATCGGTAGAAGAACAGGTTGATCCGCAGGGTCGCCTCGTCCATCGGCAATGCCGCCTCCCCCGCCTCCCCCGCCTCCCCCGCCTCGCCCTCCGCGGCCCAGCGCGCCAGGGCGCGACGCTCGCGTGCGCGGGTGGCCAGCAGCAGCCAGGCGCCGGCGACACCGAAGAACAGCGCAAGGCCGTTCACGGCCTGCGCGGGATGGGCGAGGAACAGCGCCCACAAGGCTTGCAAGGACATCGATAACCTCCGCAACAGGACCACACGCCGGGGCTACCGAATAACGCCTTGGGTGAGCTGATGACAGGACGGACCGTCGGGGACGGCGGGGAAGGACTGGTCGAATTCTATCCAGAATGCATGAGCGACGGCCAGCGGCACCCGGGTTGTCGCGACGAAGCGCAGCGGTTAGCAGCAATCCGTCTAAAAAAGGCGCGGCCTCGCCAGAGTGACCGACTAGTCTGAAAGTGATTTGCCGGTCACAGAACCCCACCCAGGCAAACGACAACACAGGAGAGTCGTCATGCTGGAAACCGCACCCCACGAACATAACTATCTGATCGACCACCTGGACGAGATCGAGGCCGTGATCGTCGATCTTTCCTTCAATGTCCAGGACGACCGCTGGCTGGTGTACTGCACCGCCTGCGGCCATGAACACCTCGACCTGCCTGAGACCGACGAACGCATCAGCATCGGCGAGCCGGACCCGTTCCACCAGGCCGCCTGAGTTTCCCGAGCGCATGAAAAAGCCCGGCATCCGCCGGGCTTTCTCGTTACCGCCGGCTCATTGCTGGCCGAGGGTCTGAGCGATGGTCGGGTCCTTGAACACGCGGGTCAGGGCGTCGCTGAGCACCTCGCTGACCAGCTTGCTGTTGGTCGCCTGGTTCGGCGCCATGCCGAAGCGCTGGTTCAGCGAGGCGCCATAGCGACCGGTGTAGCGCCGGCTGCTGTTCTGCACGTCGGCGCGGAAGGTCGCGGTGATGTCGGCCTGGGTGACGTAGACGCCGTCCTTCGGCGACTGGTACTTCAGCTCGGCCAGGGTCAGGGTCAGTTGCGGCGCGTTGTAGGCGTTGGCCGAAGGCGTGTAGCCGAGCAGGCGCACGGCCGTCTCGGCCTGGGCCTGGAGCTTGGGCACCACGTCCTCGCTACGGACGGTCAGGGTGCTGGTATCGGCGTAGAGGCCGCCGCGAGTGCCCAGGGACGGGCCGGGACGGCCATCGACCACCTTGACCACCACCGGCTGGCCATGGCCGACTGCGGTCAACGGTCCTTTAAGGACCGGTTGCGGGTCCAGTTGTTGCGGGCTCAGGGCGCAGCCGCCGAGAACCAGGGCGCTTGCGGTCATCAGGCTGAGCAACAGGCGATGCAGCATGCTCATCTCTCCATGGGTTGGGCACGAATGGCCGGCAGTATAACGGCGCCGCGAAAGCACCGCAGCATTGCCTTGGACGTTCGCCACGGGGCGCGGTTCCTCGCCTGTGGCAGGTGGCGCAGGGCACGCATGCCCGGCGTTTGGCAGATACGGCGCGGCGGATTGTCCCAGGGGGCTTTCGCCGGCGGGCACTTCGTGACCGGGAATGGGAAAAAAGTCTAAGGAGCGGGGTATTTTTTGATTTTCACCGTTATAATCGCCCCCCGATTATAAGGACGCCTCCTGATCGGGTTCCGGCCCCCGCGCCATCCCCCCACAGAGAGCCGCCAGTAGAGCGCTGCCCCATGAGGCAGACGCCCTGAAACGCCTGTAGCGAGTTTTTCGGCAAGGAATGCCGCATGACCCCGCACGATTCTGCGAAGGCATGCCCGCGACAGACGAGCCCTTCCGGCCCATGTCTCCAAAAGAGCGTGGATCGAAGGTATTTCACTACTTCACGAGAGTGTGGCGAGCAATGAAGAGTTTTGCGTCGGTAAGTGCGCCATTAGCGCTTGAAACAGCCCCCCGCAGACGCGACCGCAGCGGATACCTCATGACCAGAGCCTGACGGCCCGTTCCGTCGCGAATGTGCTTGCACGACCGGATGCCCGCATGGGCCAGCCAGGCTGCCAGATCGCCAGCCCCGCGCCCGGCATCCATAGGCGATGACGCCCGGCGTCCCGCCGTTGTTGCGAAGAATCGGACATGACGGCTCCCTCCGCCGCTGCCTGCCGGCCCGTACCGGCCTCGGCCCCGCCCCGTCTGTCGTCAATTTGGTGCTGAAGATTTTGGAGAAGCGTTAATGGCGCAAAACGATCACGAAACAGTCGACATGCTGCTGGTAGGCGCCGGCATCATGAGCGCGACCCTGGCGGTCCTGCTCAAGGAACTCGACCCCAACCTGAAGATGGAAGTCGTCGAACTCCAGGAGTCCGGCGCGATCGAAAGCTCCAACCCGTGGAACAACGCGGGCACCGGCCACGCCGGCCTGTGCGAGCTGAACTACACCCCGCAGTCGGCCGACGGCAGCATCGACATCAAGAAAGCCGTGGGCATCAACACCATGTTCGAGGTGTCGAAGCAGTTCTGGTCGCACCTGGTCGCCAAGGGCACCTTCGGCTCGCCGAAGACCTTCATCAACCCGGTACCGCACCTGAGCTTCGTGCGCGGCAGCGAAGGCATCGCCTACCTGAAGAAGCGCTTCGAATCGCTGACGAAGCACCATGCTTTCGAGACCATGGTCTACTCCGAGGACAAGACCACCCTCGCCGAGTGGATGCCGCTGATGATGCCGGGTCGTCCGGCCGACGAAGCGATCGCCGCGACCCGCGTCGAGGGCGGTACCGACGTCAACTTCGGCGCCCTGACCAACCAGCTCCTGCAACACCTGGCGCAACAGCCGGGCGCGCAGATCCGCTACAACCAGAAGGTCACCCACCTGCGCCGCGCCGATAACGGCTGGCGGGTCACCGTCAAGGACACCCGCAACGGCGGCGACCGCGAGATCCAGGCACGCTTCGTCTTCCTCGGCGCCGGCGGCGGCGCCCTGCCGCTCCTGCAACTTTCCGGCATCCCGGAAGGCAAGGGCTTCGGTGGTTTCCCGGTGAGCGGCCAGTGGCTGCGCTGCGACAACCCGGAAATCGTCAAGCAGCACCAGGCCAAGGTCTACAGCCAGGCCGAGGTCGGCTCGCCGCCGATGTCCGTGCCGCACCTGGACACCCGTGTGGTGGACGGCAAGAAATCCCTGCTGTTCGGCCCCTATGCCGGTTTCTCCACCAAGTTCCTGCGCCATGGCTCGTTCCTCGACCTGCCGCTGTCGGTACGCCCGGGCAACATCCTGCCGATGCTCTCGGTGGCCCGCGACAACATGGACCTGACCCGCTACCTGATCGGCCAGGTCATGCAGTCGCCGGAACAGCGCCTGGAAGCCCTGCGCAAGTTCTACCCCGAAGCCAGGGCCGAGGACTGGCGCCTGGAAGTCGCCGGCCAGCGCGTGCAGATCATCAAGAAGGATCCGAAGAAAGGCGGCATCCTGCAGTTCGGCACCGAGCTGGTGGCCGCCCACGACGGCTCCATCGCCGCCCTGCTGGGCGCCTCGCCGGGCGCCTCGGTGACCGTCTCGATCATGCTCGGCCTGATCGAGCGCTGCTTCCCGGAGCAGGCCCGCTCGCCGGAGTGGAGCGCCAAGCTGAAGGAAATCTTCCCGGCTCGCGAGAAAGAGCTGGAAAGCGACGCCGAGCTGTACCGCAGCGTCAGCAGCCGTTGCAGCGAGGTGCTGGAACTGACCGCGAAGAACGACGTGCAGGCCCCGGTCAACGCCGAGTGAGCCGCGCTACGGAACAAGCCGCCTTCGGGCGGCTTTTTCATTTGTGGAGTCAGGCGCCGGCCTCGCAATTGATCATCCAGGACACCCCGAAACGGTCCACCAGGGTACCGAAACAGGGCGACCAGAAGGTCTTGCCCAACTCCAGCTCGACCCGCCCGCCGTCCTCCAGCAAGGCGTCATAGCAGCGCCGCGCCTGCTGCGGGTCGCGGGTATTCAGTGAAAGGGAAATCCCGGAGATCGGCTGCAACGCCGGCCCGTGCCCGTCCGAGGCCATGATCTGGCTGTCGCCGATCTGCAGGTTGGCGTGCATCACCTTGTCGCACCAGCCTTCGGGCACCACCACCGGACCGGGCGCCTCGTCGAAACGGAACAGGAAACTCACCCTGGCACCGATGGCGTGTTCATAGAAACGCAGGGCCTCTTCGCAACGGCCGTTGAAGCAGACGTAGGGCTGGACGTACATGGGAACCTCAGCAGGCTGTTTTTCCTGTGAGTGTAGAAAAGCAGCAGCCGACAGGCAGCCTCTCGCAGAGCGAATAACGCAGTCCTGGCCATTCGCCCTTCCCCGCCGCCCTGGCGATCCGCGACCGCGGCGGGGCCCGCGCGGCGTCTATCGACCCTTGCCACCACCAGCCGCCATTCGGACGCTGGCGTTCTCCGACGGGCGTGACTCGGCGGACCGCGCAACGAAAAAACCCGCCGAAGGGCGGGCTTTTCGCTGCATGGCCGGCTCAGGCGCCCTTGGCCGCCTGCAGCGCTTCGATGTAGGGCACGGCCTGGCGCTGGTCGGCGACCAGGGCGACGAAGTCGTTGCCCTTGGCGTCGCGCGCGTCGAGATCGTAGCCGGCCTCGCGGAAGAAGGTGAGGAAGCGCTCGAAGTCGTCGATGCGCAGACCGCGATAGGCCTTGATCAGCTTGTGCAGCGAGGGGGGGGTGTCGTCGGCCGGCTCGACGCCGAGGAACAGCTTGATCGACTCGTCACTGATCTCTTCGCCAATGATCTGTTTCTTGTCTTTGCGCATCGCTTTCTCTCAACGGCTCTGGGGCCGGGCTCGCCCGGCGCGGGATAAGGCCAGGCAGTTTACTCCCGGCGCGCGGCGAGGCTCAACGCGCGCGTACCGCGCCGGTGTGCAGGTCCGCCCAGACATGGCCGTTGGGATAGGCGAGGAACTGGCAATAGACCGTCTGGTTGCGCAGCAGGTCGAGCAACGCCGGGTACTGCGCCAACGGGTAGTTGAGCGTGAGGGTGCGGGTCCCGGCATCGTAGACCGGCTTCTTCAGGCTCTTGCCTTCGCTGTCGAACTGGATCAGCACCTGGGCCAGGGTCGCGCCCTTGCTCAGCGGTTTGCCCTTCAGGCGCAGCAGGGTCGGCGTGGTGATCGGGATCGGCTGCTGGTTGGACTGCCGCTGGTTGCCCAGCACCACGCTGTACTCGGTGATCTGGATCAGTTGCTGCTGCTCCGGCGCCTCCTGGCGCAACTGGCCGTCGTCGGGCGGCAGGAAGCGCGCGTGCATCGGGGGATTCTCGGCGGCCAGGCCGGCCAGACTGACGAACAGGAGCAGGGAGCCGCACAGGCTACGGGCGAACATCGGGACCTCCGGACAGGGCGAGCCGGCACTCTAGCATGGCTGCCGACCCGCCGCCGAAGCGAAGCGCTCAGGCGAACTGGGCGCGCATCCAGTCCCGGTAGGCCGGCGCATCGGCGCTGCCTTCGGCAGGCGCCCAACTGGCGAACTCGCCTTCGCCGAGCGGGCGGTAAGGCCCGGCCTTGCATTCGAACAGGATGCTGTCCGGCTCCAGCACCACCAGGGCATGGAACACCCCGGGCGGCAGGTCGACACCGGGGCAGTCCCCAGCGGCGCTCAACTCGCGCTTGTCGAGGAGTTCCCCGTCCTCGGCGAAGACCAGCAGGCCGAGACGGCCCTTGAGCACGATCAGCGCCTCGGCCTTGCCCGCATCCAGGTGCCGGTGCGGCGGGATGTAGGTATTCGGCTGGAGGCCCACCGCCATGCGATGGCAGGGCTCCTCCATGCGGTGGAAGTTGTGATGCTGGCGACCACGCGGCGCGTTACCCGCCCCGCTCGCCAGTTCGGCGAACAATTGCTGGTCGAGGTAGCGCGGTCCGGCCATCTCAGAGCCCCTTGACCGCGAAGATGCCCGCGGCGTTGCGCCAGTAGCCCTTGTAGTCCATGCCGTAGCCGAACACGTAGCGGTCGGCGCAGTAGAGGCCGGTGAAGCTGGCCTTGAGGTCGGGCCGGGCCTTGCGCTCGTGTTCCTTGTCCACCAGTACGGCGGTGTGCACCGCGCGTGCGCCGGCATGCTTGCAGAAGTCGATGATCGCCGAGAGGGTGTGCCCTTCGTCGAGGATGTCGTCGATGATCAGCACGTCACGGTCGATGAAGGAGATTTCCGGCTTGGCCTTCCAGAACAGTTCGCCGCCGGAGGTCTCGTTGCGGTAACGGGTCGCATGCAGGTAGGACAGTTCGAGGGGGAAGTCGAGCAGCGGGAGCAGCTTGCCGGAGAAGATCAGGCCGCCGTTCATCACGCAGAAGACCACCGGGTTGGTCTCGCCGAGATCGCGGTTGATCGCCTCGGCGACGCGACCGATGGCTGCCTCGACCTCGTCGTTGTTGAACAGGCAGTCGGCTTCCGCCATGACTTGGCGGATGTGCGCGAGATCGACGGACATGGTGCTTCTCCCTGGCTGGGCTGAGAAAAAGTCGGCAAAGGTACTCATCCGGTCGCCATCGGGCAACCCCCGGCGGTCGAGTGCGAATCAGAATAATGGTCCAGACTGTGCGGAATGCATTACGCTAGCGCAATTTTTTTGCCCGCCCCCGTTGGAGACAGTCGCCCATGCCCGTACATGAGATCCGCCACCCCCTCATCCGCCACAAACTGGGCCTGATGCGCCGTGCCGATATCAGCACCAAGAACTTCCGCGAACTGGCCCAGGAAGTCGGCGCCCTGCTGACCTACGAGGCGACCAAGGACCTGCCCCTGGAACAGTACGAAATCCCCGGATGGGCCGGCCCGGTGACGGTGGAGAAGATCTCCGGGAAGAAGATCACCGTGGTGCCGATCCTGCGCGCCGGCATCGGCATGCTCGACGGCGTGCTCAGCCTGATTCCCGGCGCCAAGGTCAGCGCGGTCGGCGTCGCCCGCAACGAAGAGACCCTGGAAGCACGCACCTACCTGGAAAAACTGGCGCCGGACATCGCCGAGCGCCGCTCGCTGATCATCGACCCGATGCTCGCCACCGGTGGCTCGATGGTCGCCACCATCGACCTGCTGAAGAAGGCCGGCAGCAAGGAAATCCGCGCCATGGTGCTGGTCGCCGCCCCCGAGGGCATCGAGGCGGTACGCAAGGCCCACCCGGACGTGATCATCTATACCGCCTCGATCGACGAGAAGCTCGACGAGAACGGCTACATCATTCCGGGCCTGGGCGACGCCGGCGACAAGATCTTCGGTACCAAGCAGAAGGAAGCCTGAACATGGGCGATGCCTTCCAGGAGCCGCTCTGGCGCCAGGTGCTGTCAGGCGCGCAGATGCTGTTCGTCGCCTTCGGCGCGCTGGTGCTGATGCCGCTGATCACCGGTCTGGATCCCAACGTCGCGCTGTTCACCGCCGGCCTCGGGACCCTGCTGTTCCAATTGGTGACCGGGCGCCAGGTACCGGTGTTCCTCGCCTCCAGCTTCGCCTTCATCACCCCGATCATCCTCGCCAAGGGCCAGTTCGGCCTGGCCGCGACCATGGGCGGGGTGGTCGCCGCCGGCTTCGTCTACACCTTCATGGGCCTGGCGGTGAAGATCAAGGGCACCGGCTTCATCGATAAACTGCTGCCGCCGGTGGTGATCGGCCCGGTGATCATCTCGATCGGCCTGGCGATGGCGCCGATCGCGGCGAACATGGCGATGGGCAAGGCCGGCGACGGCAGCGAGTTGCTGCCGTACCGCACCGCGATGATGATCTCGATGCCGGCGCTGCTCACCACCCTGGTGGTGGCGGTATTCGGCAAGGGTATATTCCGCCTGGTGCCGATCATCGCCGGCGTGCTGGTCGGCTTCGCCCTGTCGTTCGTCTTCGGCGTGGTCGACACCGCCGCGATCGTCGCCGCACCCTGGCTGGAGCTACCGAAATTCACCGCGCCGGAATTCAACTGGCAGGCGATCCTGTTCATCGTCCCGGTGGCCCTGGCCCCGGCCATCGAGCATATCGGCGGGGTCATCGCGGTGGGCGGCGTCACCGGCCAGGACTACCTGAAGAAGCCCGGCCTGCACCGCACTCTCCTCGGCGACGGCCTGGCCACCTCGGCTGCCGGCCTGTTCGGCGGACCGCCCAACACCACCTACGCGGAAGTCACCGGCGCAGTGATGCTGACCAAGAACTACAACCCGAAGATCATGACCTGGGCGGCGGTGATCGCCATCACCCTGGCCTTCGTCGGCAAGTTCGGCGCGATCCTGCAAAGCATCCCGGTACCGGTGATGGGCGGCATCCTCTGCCTGCTGTTCGGCACCATCGCCTCGGTCGGCATGAACACCCTGATCCGGCACAAGGTCGATCTCTCGGAAGCACGCAACCTGGTGATCGTCTCGGTGACCCTGGTGTTCGGCATCGGCGGCGTGCTGATCGGCAGCGGTACCGGCCCCGACAACATCGGCCTGAAGGGCATCGCCCTGTGCGCCATCGTCGCCATCGTCCTCAACCTGTTGCTGCCGGGCAACGACGGCTGGCAGAACAAGGCGCTCGACGAACAACACAAGGATTCACACTGAAAACAACGGACGGAACACTTCGCTGTTCCGTCCATTTTCCACCCGCCACGTTATTTTCAAAAGCATGTAGCCAATCGCTTACTACTTTGTAATTAAACTTCCCTGTATTTTCCAAACAATCACGTCATCTAACTGGCAGAGGCTTATTCGCGCTGCTATATAGCCAGTCAAGCATGACTGGCGAGCCGCTCTGCGCCGCACCCGGCGCGTCGCCAGCCATGAACTTCGAGTTTGGCGGATATATAAGGCCGATCATTTAAAGTCGTGGGAACTTTATTTATCCGCCAACATCGTCCTGCGCCACCGACATTCGTTATCGACAGGAAGTTAGAGATGAATAAACGCATTCCGGCAGTCTTGTTGTTCTGTGCCTGCGCCAGCCTGCTGGGCACCGCCCAGGCCGCCGGTACGCTGATCGGCCAGGTCGGCGTGCAGATGGTCATCGGTGCCGGCTGCACCATCATCAACGGCAGCGTCAGCGGCGGTATCAACCAGTGGGGAACCCTGGACTTCGGCAGCCATTCCGACCTCACCAACGTGGTCGACGCGCAGACCGTCGGCACCAGCGGCAATATCCAGATCCAGTGCAGCACCGGCCTGACCCCGAGCCTGACGGTGAACGCAGGCCTGCACGCCAGCGGCGGCCAGCGCTACATGCAGAACACCACCACCACCAGCAGCACCATCGCCTACAACATCTATTCGGACGCCGCGCGCAGCGCGCTGATCCAGGCCAACACACCGGTGGACATCTCCTCGGTCTCCACCGGCACCGCGGTCAACATCCCCCTCTATGGCCGCGTGGTGCCCACCGGACAAAGCACACCCACGCCGACGGCGGGGACCTACACCGACACCCTGCTGGTCACCATCGCCTGGTAAGACGCGCCGCCAGGCGCGGCGCCAGGCAGCATGGTCCTGGGGGGACCGATGAGCCTGAACCGCTACTTCACCGGAGGACTGCTCTGCCTGCTCGGCTGCAACCCGGCAAACGCGCAGACCGCCACCATCGTCCTGAGCGCCACGCTGCTCCCGGCCTGCGAGGCAGGTAGCGTCGGCAGCGGCGGCGCGATCACCTTCGGCACCCTCGACTTCGGCCAGTACGCCTCCCTGAACAACGCCATCAGCGCCACCAGCCAGCAAGGCGCAGGCTCCATCCGGGTCAGGTGCGTCAGCGGCCAGACCTATGCGATCACGCTCGACGGCGGGCTCTACGGCAGCGTCGCCACGCGGCGCATGGCGAACATCGCCAACACCGCCCTCACCCTGACCTACAACCTGTACAGCGACCGCCCCGGCGGCATCGTCTGGGACAACACCACCGGCGTTGCCGCCACCGGCAACGGCAACGACCAGTGGTACCCCATCTACGGCCTGGTGCCGGCACAGACCACGCCGGTCGCCGGGACCTACCGCGACACCGTCAACGTGACCATCAGTTGGTGATGCCGATGTCCAGCCGGCGTCTATTCCTGTCGCTTCTCCTGCTCCCGCTGCCGAACCTGGTCGCGCATGCCGATCCATCGCCGATCAGCCGCGCCTTCCAGGTCCAGGCGGTGGTCGCCAACGGCTGCGCCTTCGGCACCGCCATCAGCAACAACGCCTATGACCTCGGCACCCTGAGCTTCGGCACCCTCGGCAACCTGGCCAGTCCGGTTAACGTCGCCAGCAGCTCCGGGGCCGGCTCCATCGTCCTGACCTGCACTCCGGGAATGACCGTCTCCGTCGCCCTCGACTACGGGGTCAATGGCGGCAGCAGCAGCCAGCGCTACCTGAAGCGGGTGAGCGGTAACGAGACCCTCGCCTACCAGCTCTACCAGGATGCCGCCTACTCCCAGGTCTGGGGCAACGGGGCACTCGCGCGGACCATCGCCAACTTTCCCGCCAGCACCCAGACCTACACGGTATACGCGCGCCTGTTCGCGGTCGGCAGCCTGCCGTCCGCCGGCAACTACCGCGATACCGTCACCGTCACCCTTTCGTTCTGAGCCGTCATGGAGGATCACATGCCCAGTCCACACCTACCTCTCCGCCCCGGCCGCTGGCTTGCGGCGCTGCTGGCGCTGCTCCTGGGCGGCCCGGCACAGGCCGCCAGTGCGGTGCTGATCTGGCCGATCAACCCGGCCATCGAAGCCGACCAGCCGGCCACGGCGCTGTGGCTGGAGAATCGCGGCAAGCAACCGGTGACCCTGCAGGTGCGCGTGCTCGGCTGGTCCCAGGCGGATTTCCAAGACGTCTATCGCAACCAGCAGGCAGTGATTCCCAGCCCGCCCTTCGTCAAGGTCGAGCCGGGCCGCCGGCAACTGGTCCGGCTGATCCGCCAGGGCGGCCAGCCCAGCACGCCGGAGGACGCCTACCGGGTGCTGATCGACGAAGTGCCCGACGGCGACGCGGGGCAGACGCAACGAAGCCCCGGTCTCGCCCTGCAGTTCCAGATGCGCTATTCGGTACCGCTGTTCGTCAGCGCCGACGGCGTCTGGACCCAGCCGCGTAGCGATGTCGAGCGCGACCCGGCCGACGCGACCCGGCCGAAGCTGGCCTGGCGGCTGGTCGAGGAACAGGGCAAGCGTTACCTGCAGGTGCGCAACGAGGGTAGCGTGCACGCCCGCCTCAGCCATGTCCGCTGGGAGGGCAACGGCCGCAGCCTGGCGCTGCTGGACGGCCTTCTCGGCTACGTGCTGCCCGGCCGGCAGATGCGCTGGCCGCTGCCGCCGGGGCTGCTGCCGGACTCCGGCATGACCCTGAAACTGCAACTGGCGGACAACGACGCGCCGATCAGCGTTCCCGGGTACTGAGGCGGACGTCGGTCCCGTGCCTCGCCCGTGTCAGCGGCGCTCTCGCCGCCACCGCTCGCTACTGATCGGCCTGGCGCTGCTCTCCCCTGTCCATGCGGCGGACTACCTGGCCGGACTGCCGCCGCCGCAACCCGCTCCGTCCGGCGGCGGCAACGTCCTCTACTACTTGGAACTGGTGATCAACGGCCGCGACAGCGGCCAGGTGGTGCCGGTCAACGCCGCCGATGGCCATTACCTGCTCGACGCCGCGGCCCTGCGCGAAGCCGGCGTGCGCCTGCCTGGCAACCCCGCCGGACAGGTCGCGGTGGACGCCCTGCCCGAGGTCCGGGCGGACTATGACAGCGCCAGCCAGCAACTGCACCTGCAAGTGCCGCCGGACTGGCTGCCGGAGCAGCGCTTCGACGATCCCGGACTGGTCGCCCGCGCCCCGGCGCGCAGCAGCCTCGGCGCGCTGTTCAACTACGACCTGTACTACTCGGACCCCGCCGACGGCGCCACGCCCTGGCTTTCCGCGCTGCTCGAGCAACGCCTGTTCGACGGCTTCGGGGTGATCTCCAACACCGGCGTCTACACCCGCTATTTCGGCGACGCCGACAACCTCGACAGCCGCTACCTGCGCTACGACACCTACTGGCTGTACAACGACGAACGCAACATGCACAGCTACCAACTGGGCGACTACGTCAACGGCGCGCTGAACTGGACCACCCCGGTACGCATGGGCGGCTTTCGCTTCGCCCGCAACTTCGGCGTACGTCCGGACCTGGTCACCTATCCGCTGCTGCGCTTCGACGGCCAGGCCGCCGTACCCAGCACCGTCGACCTGTTCATCAACGGCTACAAGGCCAGCAGCGCCGACCTGCAACCCGGTCCCTTCGCCATCAGCAACGTGCCGTACATCAACGGAGCCGGCGAAGCCACGGTGGTGACCACCGACGCCCAGGGTCGACAAGTGGTGACCAGCCTGCCGTTCTACGTATCCAACACCCTGCTGGCGCGCGGCCTGAGCGATTTCGACCTGTCCGTCGGGCGCCTGCGCGACGACTACGGCCTGCGCAACTTCTCCTATGCCGACAACGCCGCCAGCGGCATCTACCGCTACGGCGTCAGCGACCGCCTGACCCTCTCCACCCACGCCGAGGCCGCCAGCGACCTGCGCCTGCTCGGCATCGGCGGCGACATCGCCGTGGCCACCTTCGGCACCCTCAGCCTGGCGGCCAGCGGCAGCGACGGCCAGGGCGACAGCGGCCAGCAATACCTGCTCGGCTACTCCTACTATTCGCGACGGCTCGGCCTCAGCCTGCAACACATCGAGCGCAGCGCCGGCTATGGCGACCTCGGCACCCTGGACGGCGAGTACCAGTTGAGCCGGCGCACCGACCAGGCTACCGCCAGCCTGACCTTCGACGAGCAGGGCACCATCGGTACCGGCTACTTCGACATCCGCGCCCGCGACGGCAGCCGCACGCGCCTGGCCAACCTCTCCTACAGCCGCCCGATCGGCAGCCGCAGCAGCTTCTACCTGGCGCTGAACAAGGATCTCGACGGCGACGGCTACAGCGCGCTGATGCAACTGGTGATTCCCTTCGACATCAACGGCCTGCTGAACATCGGCGTCACCCGCGACAGCGACCGACGCTACAGCGAGCGGGTGATCTGGAGCCGCTCCACGCCGAGCCAGGGCGGCCTCGGCTGGAACCTCGGCTATGGCGGCGGCGCCAGCCGCTACCAGCAGGCCGACCTGACCTGGCGCATGCAGAACGTGCAACTGCAGGGCGGCCTTTATGGCGAGACCGGCAACTACACGCGCTGGGCCGATCTCAGCGGCTCGCTGGTATGGATGGACAACGCCGTGTTCGCCAGCAACCGGATCAACGACGCCTTCGTCCTGGTCAGCACCAAGGGTTATCCACAGGTGCCGATCCGCTACGAGAACCAACTGATGGGCAGCACCGACGACAACGGCCACCTGCTGGTGCCCTGGGTCGCGGCCTACTACCCGGCGAAGTTCCAGATCGAGCCGCTGGACCTTCCGGCCAACGTCAGCGCGCCCGAAGTCGAGCAGCGCGTGGCGGTACGCCAGGGCAGCGGCCTGCTGCTGGACTTCCCGATCCGTGCCGTAGTCGCCGCCAGCATCAGCCTGGTGGACGAGCGCGGCGAACCGCTGCCGCTGGGCAGCCAGGCCGAAGAAACCGGCAGCGGCCAGCGCGCCAGCGTCGGCTGGGACGGCCAGGTCTATTTCGAAGGATTGCAAAGCGACAACCAGCTACGCGTGGTCCGCCCCGACGGCCGGGCCTGCCAGGCACGCTTCCGCCTGGACACGCGCAAACCCACCGTCAGCCAGGTCGGCCCGCTGACCTGCTCGGCCCCGATCGGAGATACGCCATGAGCCGCCACTCCACGTCCGCCTGCCTGCTCGGCTTCGCTACGCTCTGCGCCAGCCCGTTGCTGCTCGCCGCCTGCACCACCAGCTCCGGCACCGGCAATTTCGGCAGCCTGAGCTCGTTCACCGTGGCCAGCACCGCCCAGACCATCACCGGCACCACCGGCTTCAAGTGCACCGGCAGCCTGTTGTCGATCCTCAGCACCAACACCATCGACGCGACCATCGCCAGCACCGCCAATCCGCTGGGCACCACGCCGCGGCTGTACAACGCCGCCAGCGGCACCTACCTGCCCTACAGTATCTGCAAGGACAACGGCTGCGGCACCGTCTACAACGTCGGCTCGACGGTACGCTGGAGCAGCACCACCTTCCTCGGCATCCTCGGCCTGTTCAACGCCACCGACGGCAGCCTGCCGCTGTACCTGCGCACCGCCACCGGGGTGACCCTGCCGGCCGGCACCTATACCGATACCATCGGCCTGAACTGGGCCTGGCACCTGTGCGCGGCGGGCATCGGCCCAGTCTGCGTATACGACGACGGCACCGCCAGCAGCAGCGTCAACGTTACCCTGACGGTGCTCAAGGACTGCTTCATCGACAGCGCTCCGGACCTCAGCTTCGGCAGCGCCGCGCTGGTCTCGGCCTTCACCGCGGTGAACCAGAACATTGGCGTGCGCTGCACCCTGAACGCCACCTATACCATCGGCTTCGACAACGGCAACAACTTCAGCGGCGGCTGGCGGCGAATGCTCAGCGGCGCCAACGCGATCCAGTACAACCTCTACAAACCGGGAGACTCGACGGTCTGGACCACCAGCAACACCCAGGCAGGCACCGGTAGCGGCGCCGCGCAGAACGTGCCGTACCGGGCCATCGTCAACCCGGCCCAGGGCAACGTCCCCGCCGGTACCTACAGCGATACCGTGCGGGTCATCCTCACCTACTGAGTCAGGCCGGCTGCCGGGACGCCTTCCAATCCTCGCCGCCCTCGCCTTCCCGTCGCAGGCTCCAGTCCTTCAGGTGCTCCAGGCTGGCGCGATAGGGCTTGAGGCCGATCCCCAGCAGGACCACCGCACCAAGCACCGCGGCCAGGGTCACCAGCAGCAGCGAGTAGCGCAGCGCCATGTCGTCGGCGAAGACGAAATCGGTGACCAACGCCACCGCCGTCGGGCCCACGCCGAGACCGAACAGGGTGACCACGAACAGGTAGATCGCCGAGGCCTGGCCGCGCATCGAGTTGGGCATGATCTCCTGGATCGCCGCCGGGGCCACGCCGAACGGCATGCTCAGGAAGAACACCGTCGGCGCCATCAGCGCCGCCGCCCAATTGGCGTTGTCCAGCAGCGGATAGACCAGGGTGAAGGGAATCACCGCCCAGGCGGCGAGCAGCCCGACGCGCATGTTCGCGTCGCTGCGCCCGCGCTTCGCCCAGTAGTCGGCCAGACGCCCGCCGAAGACGATGCCGAGACAGCCGAACACCGCGACGATGCTGCCGTAGACCACCCCGACATGACCGGCGTCCCAGCCGTGGGTGCGGACGAAGAAGGTCGGCACCCAGGCGCCGCTGCCGTAGCCGGCGAAGGACAGGCAGGCGAAACCGAAGTTGTGGCAGAGCACGGTCTTGCGGTTGGCCCGCAGGTAGGCGCCGACCTCGCCCAGCGGCACCGCCACGCCTGCGCCGACTCCGCGCCGGGCCGGCTCGCGGATAGCCAGCAGCAACAGGCAGAAGAGCACGCCGGCGGCGCCGAGGATGAGGAAGATCAGTTGCCACGGGCGCACCTCGCCGAACAGCGGCAGATGCACGTCGCCCTGGGCCGAGGCGAACTTGATCACCAGCCCGCCGAGCAGGAAGGCCAGCCCCGAGCCCAGGTAGATGCCCATCGAGTAGACGCTGATCGCCGTCGCCCGACGCTCGCGCGGGAAGCTGTCGGCGATCAGCGAATAGGCCGCTGGCGACAGCGCCGCCTCGCCGACCCCGACGCCGACCCGGAAGGTGAGGAATTGCCAATAGCTGCGCGCCAGACCGCAGGCCGCGGTCATCGCGCTCCACACCAGCACGCCGAACAGGATCAGGCCGCGCCGGCTGCGGTTGTCGGCCATGCGTCCGAGCGGGATACCGCAAAGGGTGTAGAACAGGGCGAAGGACAAGCCCATCAGCAGGCTCATTTCCGTATCGCTGATGGCCAGGTCGCGGCGGATCGGGCCGACCAGCAGGTTGAGGATCTGCCGGTCGATGAAGGACAGCACATAGGCGACCATGAGGATCGCCACCGTGGTCCAGGCCGCAAGGTTGGAGGGATAGCCGTTATTGTTGTTATGCATGCCGAACTCCTGGACGCCGCCGAAGCGGCGGATGCGAAGGGAGGGTCGACAGGCAGGATAAGCCGGCAACATCCGGGCTTATACCCAGGGCAAGGGACTATAGAACTGCTGAATGCGGGAAGCGGGTTCCGGCGAATGACCGCCAGGTCATTCGCCGCCGCATGCGCTCAGAGCCTGTCCAGCATCTCGCGAGCTGGGCGGGGAAGCGGAGCTGACGAGCGGCAAATGAGCACTTCAAAGCCGTCATACCGCGCCGCGCAGCGGATCATGAACAGGCTCTCAGAGCGGCCTGGCCAAGCGCCCGCTCATCTCGGCCAGGGCGCCGACCCAGGCGGGGTGGTCGTTGAGGCAGGGAATCAGCACCAGGTCCTCGCCGCCGGCACTGATGAACTGCTCGCGGCCGCGCATGCCGATTTCCTCCAGGGTCTCGATGCAGTCGGCAACGAACGCCGGACACATCACCAGCAGGCGCTTCACCCCGCGCTGCACCAGTTCGTCGAGCTTGGCGTCGGTATAGGGCTCGATCCACTTGGCGCGCCCCAGGCGCGACTGGAACGACACCGACCAGCGCCCCTGCTCCAGGCCGGCGCGCTCGGCGAAGGCCTCGGCGGTGCGCAGGCACTGGCTGCGGTAGCAGAGGGCGAGGGCTTCGGGGCTGACGTTGCGGCTGTTCTCGGCCAGCAGGTCGTGGGCAGGATCCTTCACCAGCTTGCGGATGTGCCGCTCGGGCAAGCCATGGAAGCTCAGCAACAGATGGTCGTGGGGCTGCTGCAGGTACGGACGCACGCTTTCCACCAGGGCATCGAGGTAGACCGGCTGGTCGTAGAACGGCGGCAGCGTGCTGACCTCCAGGCCCAGGCGATGGGCGGCGATCACCCGGCGCACCTCCTGTTCGGCGGTGGTCGTGGTGCTGTCGGCGAACTGCGGATACAGCGGCGCCAGGGTCACCCGCCGGATACCACGGCGCGCCAGGTCGAGCAGGACCTTCTCGATGGCCGGCTGGCCGTAGCGCATCGCCAGTTCCACCGGCCCATGCGGCCAGTGCGGCTTCATCGCCTCCTGCAGGCGACGACTGAGGACGATCAGTGGCGACCCTTCGTCCCACCAGATCGAGCTGTAGGCGTGCGCCGATTCGGCCGGACGCTTGATCAGGATCAGCGACACCAGCAGGCGCCGCAGCGGCCAGGGCAGGTCGACCACGTAGGGATCCATGAGGAACTGGTCGAGATAGCGGCGGACATCCTCCACCCGGGTCGAATCCGGGGAGCCCAGGTTGAGCAACAGCAGGGCATTCTCGGTCATGCCTGATCCTTTCGTCGGGCGTCCAGGACATCGGCCAGCGCCACGTCCAGGTCGGTGAATTGAAAACGGTAGCCGGCGTCCTGCAAGCGTTGCGGCAAGGCTCGCTGGCCGCCGAGCAGCAATCCGGACATTTCTCCCAGCCCGAGGCGCAGGACGAACCCGGGGGTCGGTATCCGCGCCGGCTTGTGCAGCGCCCGGCCCAGGGCCTTGGCGAAATCGCGGTTGCGCACCGGGTTGGGAGCGCACGCATTATAGGGACCGCTGGCATCGGGCCGCCGCAAAAGAAAATCGATCAGCTCGATTTGATCCTCGATATGAATCCACGGCATCCATTGCCGGCCGTCACCCAGCGGTCCGCCCAGGCCGAGCCGGTAGAGCGGCAACAGGCGCCCGAGGAAGCCGCCCTCGGGGGCCAGCACCAGGCCGGTGCGCAACAGCACGACACGGGTGCCGAGCTTCTCCGCCTCGCGGGCGATCTGCTCCCAGGCGAGGCATAGCTCGCTGGCGAAATCCTCGCCGGCCGCCGCCCCCTCCTCGGTCACCGGGCGCTCGCCGCTGTCGCCATACCAACCCACCGCAGAACCCGATAACAGAAGGTCCGGGCGCTGCTCGCGAGCGTCCAGCCATTCCACCAGGCGCTCGGTAAGGCGTACCCGGCTTTCCCACAGCAGCGCCTTGCGCTTGTGACTCCAGGGTTTGTCCGCGATCGGCTCGCCGGCCAGGTTGACCACCGCGTCGAGCGGCTGGTCGCCGTACTCGTCGAAACGATCGATGCCGCGCACGCCGACGCCGCACAGCGATTCCACCTGCTGCGGCCGCCGGCTGAACACGGTCAGCCGGTGCCCGGCCTGTCGCCAGCGGGCGCACAGGCGGCGCCCCATCAGGCCGGTACCGCCGGTCAAGAGAATGTGCATGGCTGTCTCCTCGTTTTGCCTGCGTGCCCTTTCAGTCTGGACCCTGGACATCGATCTGCCCGATGACCGTGCATCCTTCCCCCATTCCGGCGTTATCCTGTGGATGGAAGATCCGTCGGCTCCGGCCGGGGAACCCTGGCGTCGTTTTCGACTCAGCCAAGGAACAGGGCTTGCATCGCACTGGTGCCTTAGTGAACGGCGCCAGCCGTCTATTCTTCAGATAACTCGGTTGATACTTCCGAACGGAACGTCTGAAGGTTCGACAGGCCAGGAAGCGAGCCGTGCGCCGCAGGCGCGCCATCGGCGCGATGCAAGGTGCGCCTCGAAGCACGCGCAATACTGTACATTAAATCAAGCTTGTACAAGAAACCTGATTCGCCTGTCCAGACGCTACACAACCAGAGAGGCATGTCATGAGCGTCCCCATCGCCATCATCGGTACTGGCATCGCCGGGCTTTCCGCCGCCCACGCATTGAGATCCGCCGGCCAGACCGTACAACTGTTCGACAAGGGCCACGGCAGCGGCGGCCGCATGGCCAGCAAGCGCAGCGAGGCCGGCACGCTGGACCTCGGCGCGCAATACTTCACCGCCCGCGACCGGCGCTTCCTCGACGCCTTGCAACACTGGCGCGAGGAAGGCTGGGTGGACGAGTGGAAACCCGCTCTCTACCAATACCGCGACGGCCAGCTGAGCCCCTCCCCGGACGAGCAGCCACGCTGGGTCGGCATCCCACGGATGAGTGCGATCACCCGCGCCCTGCTCACCGATCTGCAAGTGGTCTTCTCCTGCCGCATCACCGAGGTCTTCCGCGGCAAGCAACACTGGCACCTGCAGGACGCCGAGGGACAGAACCACGGTCCGTTCAACCAGGTCCTGATCGCCATCCCCGCTCCCCAGGCCACGCCGCTGCTGGCCAGCGTGCCGAAACTGGCGGCCACCGCCGCGAGCGTGGTCATGGAGCCGACCTGGGCGGTGGCGCTAGGCTTCCGCGAGGTACTCGACACCCCGGTGCAGGGCTGCTTCGTGCACGACAGTCCGATCGCCTGGCTGGCCTGCAATCGCAGCAAGCCGGGGCGCGACACCACCCTCGACACCTGGGTGCTGCACGCCACCAGCCAGTGGAGCCGGCAGCACATCGACATGGCCAAGGAGGACGTGGTCGAGCACCTGCGCTGCGCCTTCGCCGAAGTGATCGGCTGCGCCGTACCGGAAGCCGCCTTCAGCATCGCCCACCGCTGGCTCTATGCACGCCCGGCGGAGGCCCACCAGTGGGGCGCCCTCGGCGATCCCGACCTGGGCATCTACGCCTGCGGCGACTGGTGCTCCAGCGGCCGCGTCGAAGGCGCCTGGCTCAGCGGCCAGGAAGCCGCGCGGCGCCTGCTGGAACATCTCTGAGGGGATCGGGCCGTCGCCTGGCGGCCCGATGTGACAAGAAAATACCTATACAAATACATTGACCTGTACAAGATAAGTTCTAGGATGTGTCGTATGACCGCCTGGCTGTCGAGCTGCGCGCGAACCTCCTTTCCCCTCGGGAGACGACACCGATGCACGAATCTCACCCTTCCCTGACGCCCCGACTCGGCATCAGCGCCTGCCTGCTCGGCGAACCGGTGCGCTTCAACGGCGGCCACAAGCGATCCGCGCTTTGCGAGGAACTGGCGCGACACGTCGAGTTCGTCTCCTTCTGCCCGGAACAGGCCATCGGCCTGGGCACGCCGCGCCCGGCGATTCGCCTGGAAGGCACTCCGGAAGCCGCCGAGGCGCGGAGCCGCGACGGCCTGGCGGTCGGCGGAGCGCTCGCCGAATATGCGCGGCGGGTGGCGCAACGGGCGGATACGCTGGACGGTTTCATCTTCATGCAACGCTCGCCGTCCTGCGGGCTGCAACGGGTCAAGGTCTATCCAGAAGGCGGCGGCGCGCCGCGCGCCGAAGGCCGTGGACGCTTCGCCGCAGCCCTTTGCGAAGCCTTGCCGGAGCTACCGGTGGAAGAAGAAGGCCGGCTGCACGATCCGGTCCTGCGGGAGAACTTCCTCACCCGCGTGTATGCCCATGCCCACTGGCAGGCCCTGCGCCAGCGCGGCCTCAGCCATTCGGCCATCGTCGCCTTCCATAGCCGCTACAAGTACCAGTTGCTGGCCCATTCGCCGGAGCACTACCGCAGCCTCGGCCGCCTGCTCGGCGAAGCCGGCCACTACCAGCCGGAAGCCCTCGGCACTCGCTACTTCGGCGAGCTGATGCAGGGCTTGCGCCGCTGCGCGACCCGCGGCAGCCATGGCAACGTGTTGCTGCACCTGAGCGGCTACCTGAAACGCGACCTCGCAACCGAAGACAGGCGTGAATTGCGCGAGCTGATCGAGCAATACCGGCATGGCAGCGTGCCGCTGGTGGTACCGCTGACCCTGCTAAAGCACCACTTCCGTCGCCACCCGCATGCATACATCGCCCAGCAGGCCTACCTGCAACCGCACCCGACCGAACTCGGCCTGCGCAACGCGCTCTAGGATTTCCCGATGAACTCGCCCCACCTCGAACGCGGCGGCCTGCCGATCCGCGAAGTCACTCGTCTGACCGGCGTCCATCCGGTCACCCTGCGCGCCTGGGAGCGCCGCTATGGCCTGGTGGTGCCGCAACGCACCGGCAAGGGGCACCGGCTCTACAGCGAAGAGCAGGTCGAGCGCATCCGCCGGATACTCGTCTGGCTCGAGCGTGGCGTCGCCATCAGCCAGGTGCGCGCGCTGCTGGAGCGTCCGGAGGAAACCCCGGCGGCGGATGTCGAATCCCCCTGGGAACGCCTGCACGAACAGCTGCTGGACGCCATCGCCGCGCTGGCCGAGCGACGCCTCGACGATCTGTTCAACCAGGCCGCGTCGCTCTATCCGGTAGCGACCCTCTGCGAAAAGCTTCTGCAACCCTTGCTGCAGCACCTCGAACGACGCTGGCAGGGACAGTTCGGCGCGCGCATGGAGCGGGCCTTCTTCTTCTCCTGGTTGCGCAGCAAGCTGGGCGCCCGCCTTTATCACCAGCAACGGCTGCAACAGGGCGCGCCGCTGCTGCTGGTCAACCAGTCCGAGCTGTCGCTGGAACCGAACCTCTGGCTGTGCAGTTGGTTGCTCGGCAGCGGCGAGGTGCCGCTGCAGGTCTTCGACTGGCCGCTGCCACCGGCCGAACTGGCCCTGGCCTGCGAACGCCTGGAAGCTCGCGGCGTGTTGCTGTACGCCAGTCATCGCCTCAATCCGGAGCACCTGCCGCGCCTGCTGGCAGGGGTGAGCTGCCCGGTGGTGCTGGTCGGACCGGCCGTGGAGATCCAGCGCGAAGCCTTCGAAACCCTGGCGCTAACTGGCCTGCTGCTGGCGAGCACGCCCCTGGAAGCCCGCCGCCTGCTCGGCGAACGAGGTCTGTTGAACCCATGAACGGACTTCCGATGAACCTGATCTGGTTTCGCTGCGACCTGCGAACCACCGATAACAGCGCGCTCCTCGCCGCCGCCGATGGGCGCCCTTGCGTGGCTCTCTACCTGCTCAGCCCGGCGCAGTGGCGGGAACACGACGATGCGCCCTGCAAGGTCGACTTCTGGCTGCGCAACCTGGGCGAGCTGCAACGCCAGCTCGCCGCGCTGAACATCCCGCTGCTGGTGCGCGACTGCGGCCACTGGCGGCAAGCCCCGGAAGTCATCGGCCGGCTCTGTCGGGAACTGGGAGTCGGCGCGGTACACGTCAACCAGGAATACGGGGTGAACGAGGAACGCCGCGACCAGGCCGTCGGCCAACGCCTGCGTGAACAGGGCGTGGCCTTCCACAGCCACCTCGACCAGCTGTTCTTCGCCCCCGGCTCGGTGCTGACCCGAACTGGCGGCTATTTCCAGGTGTTCAGCCAGTTCCGCAAGGTCTGCCACGAACGGCTGTACCAGGCCCTGCCGGGTGTCCGCCCGCGTCCGCAGCCCCAGCCACCGCACGCGCTGGCCAGCGACCCGCTGCCGGATGCCGTGCCCGCCTTCCCGCGGCCGGCCGATAGCTTGCGCCGCCTCTGGCCGGCAGGCGAAGAGGTAGCGCAGGAACGCCTGCGCGACTTCGCCGACCAGCACCTGGCCGACTACCATGAACGGCGCGACTTCCCGGCGCTTCCCGGCACCAGCCAACTGTCGCCCTACCTGGCCGCCGGCGTACTCTCGCCCAGGCAATGCCTGGACGCCGCGCTGGTTGCCAACCGCGGCGAGTTCAGCGGCGGCCAGCAAGGCGCCGCGACCTGGATCAACGAACTGCTCTGGCGCGAGTTCTACAAGCACATCCTGGTCGGCTACCCACGGGTCTCCCGGCACCGCCCCTTCCGCGAGGAGACCGAAGCCCTGCGCTGGCGCCAGGCCCCGGCGGAACTCGAAGCCTGGCAACAGGGGCGCACCGGCATACCGATCATCGACGCGGCAATGCGCCAGTTGCTCGCCACCGGCTGGATGCACAATCGCCTGCGGATGGTGGTAGCGATGTTCCTCAGCAAGAACCTGCTGATCGACTGGCGCGAAGGCGAACGCTGGTTCATGCGCCACCTCATCGACGGCGACCTGGCGGCGAACAACGGCGGCTGGCAGTGGAGCGCATCCACCGGCACCGACGCCGTCCCCTACTTCCGCCTGTTCAATCCGCTCTCGCAGTCCGAACGCTTCGATCCACGCGGCGAGTTCATCCGCCACTGGCTGCCGGAACTGGCCGGCCTGGAGCGCAAGGCGATCCACGATCCGTCCAGCCTGGGGCTGTTCGCCGGGGTCGACTATCCACGGCCGATGGTCGACCTGAAGGCCAGCCGCGAACGGGCGCTGGCGGCTTTCCGCAACCTGCCGCCGCGCGATGGTCGCGCGTAGGGCGCGTCAGCGAGCTATCGCCTCCCGCCAAATGGCTCGCTCTTTCCATAGTGCGGTGCGGCGTGGTGGAAGAATCGCAGGCATGAAAAAGCCGGGATGAACCCGGCTTTTTTCGACCGTGCCGACTAGATCGGGATCTTGTAGAACAGGCTGTAGGACTCGATACCGTCGTTCGGCTGTTTCAGGCCGGCGTTGGAATAGTGGATCGCCCGAACGCCGACCGACTGGCCGTTGGCGAACTTCAGGCCGGCACCGATGCGGTCTTCGAAGTTCAGGGAGGAACCCAGGTTCTGGTCGCCGACACGGGTGCCGGAGAACGCCGCCACGCCGATACCGGCCTCGATGAATGGCTTGATCGAGTCGCCGGCGAACTCGTAGACGAATACCGGAGCGAACGACAGCGAATGCTTGCCGGCGCCTTCATCGCCACCTTCCCAATAGGTGTAGCCCGCATCCCAGTAGCCGGTCAGGCGCCCGGTGGAGGTCTGCCACCAGCTCTTGTCCCAATCCCAGCTCAGGCCCAGGCGATAGGTCATGCCCGACTGGCCGGTCGCACCGACGGCGGCCGAGACGTCCGCCGCCTGGGCGGAGGCCACGTGGACGGAGGAAAGTGCGGCCAGAACGGCCAGCGGAAGTAGTTTCTTCATTGAAACGTCCTTTTCGAAAGTTGCATGAAAGCCCCCGCATTCAAGCTGCGCATTATAAGAGCGCACTTACTAAAGCAGATACTAGACCAAACGCTTTAGTTCAAAAAATCGCTGTCACGTCTGCCAGGCACGACTAAACGACTAATTTTCCTACGCTTTCCGGGCTTCCCCAGAGGATCGGCAGGATCCTTTCCATCTCCTCCGGCAGCGCGCTGGTCCAGAAACGTGGCGTCGCGGCCTGGCCAGAGGCCAGTAGCGCCCGCGCCGACAATACGCGCTCCAACTGCCGGGCGACAGCCGCTCCCGTATCGATCACCGCCATCTCCGTCGGGATCAGCTCGGCCAGCAGGGGTTTGACGAAGGGATAATGAGTACAGCCGAGGATCAGCGTATCGCAGCCCTGTTCGAGGATGGGCGCCAGCAGGCGTTCCAGCAGTGCCCGGGTTTGCGGCCCATAGAGATCGCCGGCTTCGATGCGCTCGACCAGCCCCGGGCAGGGCTGGGTGAAGACCTGTACGTCGCTGGCGAAGCGGTCGAGCAAGGCGGCGAAACGCGCGCTCTTCAGAGTTCCGGTGGTGGCCAGGACGCCGACCCGACCGTTGCGGGTGGCCGCCGCGGCCGGCTTCACCGCCGGCTCCATGGCCACCAGCGGCACCTGCGGATAACGTTCGCGCAATTCCGCCGCAGCCGCAGCCGTCGCGGTATTGCAGGCCAGTACCAGAGCCTTGGCGCCCTGCTCCAGAAGGAAATCACCGATCCGCTCGCAGCGTTCGCGGATGTACTCCGCGCTCTTCTCGCCGTAGGGCACATGGGCGTTGTCGGCGACGTAGAGCAACGATTCGGATGGCAGGCGCGCGCGAATCTCACGCAATACGCTGAGCCCGCCGACCCCGGAATCGAAAACGCCGACCGCGGCCGACTCAACCGCCATGGCGTTGCCCGCAGACGGCACAGGAAGGATCGCGACGCACCCGCAATTCGCGGAAGCGCGTGCCGAGGGCGTCCACCAGCAGCAGGCGGCCCACCAGCGGTTCGCCGAAACCGGCCAGCAGCTTGAGCGCCTCCAGCGCCTGCAGGCTACCGACCAGCCCCACCAGCGGACCGATCACGCCGGCCTCGCTGCAGGTCAGCTCGGCCTCGCTGCCGTGCCCGTAGAGGCAGTGGTAGCAGGGGCTTTCGTCGCGGCGGGTATCGAATACCGAAAGCTGGCCCTCGAGACGGATCGCCGCGCCGCTGACCAGGGGCTTGCCGGCGCGCACGCAGGCGACGTTGACCGCCTCGCGGGTGGCGAAGTTGTCGGTGCAGTCGAGCACCAGGTCGACCGCCGCCACGGCGGCATCGAGGGAGTCCTTGTCCAGCGCGGCGCTATGGCTGACCAGGCGGATCTGCGGATTCAGCGCGCCCAGCCGGCGCATCGCCGACTCCACCTTGCCGACACCGACGCTGGTGCCATCGTGGATGACCTGCCGTTGCAGGTTGGTCAGGTCGACCGTATCGAAATCCGCCAGGTGCAGCTCGCCGACCCCGGCCGCGGCCAGGTACAGCGCCACCGGCGAACCCAGGCCGCCAAGACCGACGATCAGTGCGCGGCTGCGCTTCAGGCGCAGCTGGCCCTCGACGTCGACCTGCGCCAGCAGGATCTGGCGACTGTAGCGCAGCAGTTCCTCGTCGCTCAGCATACCCATTGTCCGAGAGTGATCCGCTCGTTGCCGCCGAGGTCGCGCAACGTATGTACCCCGGCGAAGCCGCGGGCGCCGAGCAGTTCGCGCACAGCCGCCCCTTGATCATAGCCGTGCTCGAGCAGCAACCAGCCTTCGTCCAGCAAATGCTGCGGCGCCTGGGCGACGATCTGGCGGATATCGTCGAGGCCATCGCTACCCGCGACCAGCGCGCTCTTCGGCTCGAAGCGCACGTCGCCCTCGCTCAGGTGCGGATCGCTGGCAGGGATATACGGCGGATTGCCGACGATCATCCGGAAGCGTCGGCCATCGAGAGCGGAGAACCAGTGGCTGCGGCGCACCTCGACGTTCTCCAGGAGCAGCCGCTGGCGATTGCGCTCGGCCAGCGCCACGGCCTCTTCCACGCGGTCCACCGCAGTCACCGTCCACAGCGGCCGTTCGCTGGCCAGGGCCAGGGCGATGGCGCCGGTGCCGGTGCCCAGGTCGAGCACGGTAGCGGTGTCCGCCGCGAGGGTCGCCAGCGCGGTTTCCACCAGCAGTTCGGTGTCCGGGCGCGGGATCAGGGTGTGTGGCGCGACCTCCAGGTCCAGGCTCCAGAAGCCCTGGTGGCCAAGTATGTAGGCCACCGGCTCGCCGTTGCGCCGACGGGCGATCCAGTCGTCGAACCGCTCGTTGGCCTCGCGCGGCACGATGCGCTCCGGCCAGGTACGCAGGAAGCTGCGCGGCTTGCCCATCGCCGCCGCCAGCAGCAACTCGGTGTCGAGCCGGGCGCTGGGCGAATCGGGCAGTTGGGAATCCTTGAGAAGGGTACAGATAGTGGTCATGTCAGTCGCCCAGGGCCGCCAGTTGATCGGCCTGGTATTCCTGCAGCAGCGGCTCGATCACCTGTTCCACCGCGCCCTCCATCACCTCGCCCAGGGAGTACAGGGTGAGGTTGATGCGATGGTCGGTGACCCGCCCTTGCGGGAAGTTGTAGGTACGGATGCGCTCCGAGCGGTCGCCCGAGCCCACCAGCAGCTTGCGCGTGCTGGCGATCGCCTGCTGCGCCGCGGCCTGCTGCTGGTCGTTGAGCTTGGCCGCCAGCCAGGCCATGGCCTTGGCGCGGTTCTTGTGCTGCGAGCGCTCTTCCTGGCACTCGACCACGATGCCGCTGGGAATGTGGGTGATGCGCACCGCCGAGTCGGTCTTGTTGACGTGCTGGCCGCCGGCACCGGAGGAACGGTAGGTGTCCACCCGCAGGTCGGCCGGGTTGATCTCGATCGCTGCCTGCTCGTCCGGCTCCGGCAGCACCGCGACGGTGCAGGCGGAAGTGTGGATCCGGCCCTGGGATTCGGTTTCCGGCACCCGCTGCACGCGGTGCGCGCCGGACTCGAACTTGAGCTTGGCGTAGACGTTGTCGCCCTCGACCCGGGCAATCACTTCCTTGTAGCCACCGTGCTCGCCCTCGTTCTCCGACAGCGTCTCGACCCGCCAGCCCTGGCGCTCGGCGTAGCGCGAATACATGCGGAACAGGTCGCCGGAGAAGATCGCCGCCTCGTCGCCACCGGTGCCGGCACGGATCTCCAGGAACACGTTGCGGCTGTCGTTGGGATCCTTCGGCAGCAGCATGCGCTGCAGGCTGTCGCCGAGGGCGGCGAGGCGGCCGCGCGCTTCGGCGACCTCCTCCTCGGCGAGGTCGCGCAACTCCGGGTCGCTGTCCTTGAGCAACGCCTGGGCACCCTCGAGGTCGGCCTGCACCTTGCGGTAGTCGCGGAACGCCAGGATCACCGGTTCGACCTCGGCGTACTCGCGGGAATAGGCGCGGAAGCGGGTCTGGTCACTGATCACCTCGGCGTCGCCGAGCAGCGCCGTCAGTTCTTCGTAGCGATCGCTGAGGACATCCAGCTTTTTCAGCAGAGAAGCTTTCATGCAGGCATAGGTACCGGTCAGTGGCGCGGCGCGCCCTCGTCGAGGGCGAACAGCTCCTGGGCCAGGGCCAGCGCGTCGATGCGGCCCTCGGCGGACATTTTCTTCATCTGCACGCTGGGCGCGTGCAGCAGTTTGTTGGTCAGGCCGCGGGCCAGCTGGGCCATCACCTCGGCGGGGTCGGCACCGTTGGCCAGTTGCCGCTGGGCCTTGCCCAGCTCCTCATCGCGCAGGCGCTCGGCCTGCTGCCGATAGGCGCGCAGCACGTCCACCGCGGCCAGTTCGCGCAGGCGCTGCATGAACTCGGCGACGCCGCTGCCGACCAGTTCCTCGGCGGCCTGGGCAGCGCCCTGGCGGCTCTTGAGATTCTCCGCCACTACTTCGTGGAGGTCGTCGACGCTATAGAGGTAGACGTCGTCCAGTTCGCCGACTTCCGGCTCGATGTCGCGCGGCACGGCGATGTCGACCATGAACATCGGCTTGTGCTTGCGCTGCTTCAGCGCGCGCTCCACGGCGCCCTTGCCGAGGATCGGCAACTGGCTGGCAGTGGAGCTGATGACGATATCGCTGTTGGCCAACTCCTCGGGTATCTCCGAAAGCAGCACCGCATGGGCGCCGAACTGCTCGGCGAGCAGGCTGGCGCGCTCCAGGGTGCGGTTGGCCACCACGATGCGCTTCACGCCTTGCTCGAACAGGTGGCGCGCGACCAGGGTGATGGTCTCGCCGGCGCCGATCAGCAGCGCCTGGCTGCGGTGCAGGTCGCTGAAGATCTGCTTGGCCAGGCTCACCGCGGCGAACGCCACGGACACCGGGTTCTCGCCGATGGCGGTATCGGTGCGGACGGTCTTCGCCGTACTGAAGGTGGCCTGGAACAGGCGGCCGAGCAGCGGACCGACGGTGCCGGCCTCGCGCGCGACGGCGTAGGCCGACTTCATCTGGCCGAGGATCTGCGGCTCGCCGAGGACCATCGAGTCGAGGCCGGAGGCCACGCGCATCATGTGGCGCACCGCGTCTTCGTCCTGGTGCACATAGGCACAGGCGCGCAACTCGTCGAGAGTCAGGCGATGGTAGTCCGCCAGCCAGGCGAGCACGTCGTCCGCGGTCGGATGGTCGATCTCCAGGTAGAGTTCGCTCCGGTTGCAGGTCGACAGGATGGCCGCCTCGCGGCTGGTGGTCAGGCGGCAGAGCTGCTGCAGCGCCTCGACCATCTGTTCCGGAGTGAAAGCCACGCGCTCGCGGACAGCCACCGAGGCGGTCTTGTGATTGATGCCGAGGGCAATGAAGGCCATGCAGGATCGCTGAGCTAATCGGGGAAACGCGCAATTCTCCTACTTCGCCAAGGGCAGGACAACCATTGCCGATGTATTGACCCCATAGACAGCTTCGTCGACGCCCGTCCCGGCCCCCTTGGGCTTGCCGGACGGCTTATGTCATGATGGCGCCACCCTCGCAGGTTCAAGGCCGGCTTTCTTCCTCTATGAACAAATCCCTTGCGCTGCTGACCGTCACGCTGCTGCTCGGCGGCTGCCAGTCACTTATCCACAAGACTCCCGATGGCACCCCGCCGGTGGAAGACACCGCGGTCGAGACCAAGGCCAAGCCGGAAAAGTACGGCTCCTTCAGCGAGGACAGCCTGTATTCGCTGCTGGTGGCCGAACTGGCCGGGCAGCGCAACCGCTTCGACATCGCCCTGAGCAACTATGTGGTGCAGGCGCAGAAAACCCGCGACCCCGGGGTTTCCGAGCGCGCCTTCCGCATCGCCGAATACCTCGGCGCCGACCAGGAAGCCCTCGACACCTCCCTGCTCTGGGCGCGCAGCGCGCCGGACAACCTCGATGCCCAACGCGCCGCCGCGATCCAGTTGGCCCGCGCCGGGCGCTACGAGGAGTCCATGGTGTACATGGAGAAGGTCCTCAACGGCCAGGGCGACACGCACTTCGACTTCCTCGCCCTGTCTGCCGCGGAGACCGACCCGGATACCCGCGCCGGCCTGCTGCAGAGCTTCGACCACCTGTTGAAGAAATACCCGAACAACGGCCAGTTGCTGTTCGGCAAGGCCCTGCTGCTGCAACAGGACGGCCGCCCGGATGAAGCCCTGACCCTGCTCGAGGACAACTCCGCAAGCCGCCACGAAGTCGCCCCGCTGCTGCTCCGCTCGCGCCTGTTGCAGAGCATGAAGCGCAGCGACGAGGCCCTGCCGCTGCTCAAGGCCGGGATCAAGGAACACCCGGACGACAAACGCGTGCGCCTCGCCTACGCGCGCCTGCTGGTGGAGCAGAATCGCCTGGACGACGCCAAGGCCGAGTTCGCCGGACTGGTCCAGCAATTCCCCGACGACGACGACCTGCGTTTCTCCCTGGCGCTGGTCTGCCTGGAAGCCCAGGCCTGGGACGAAGCCAGGATCTACCTGGAAGAACTGGTCGAGCGCGACAGCCACGTCGACGCCGCCCACTTCAACCTCGGACGCCTCGCCGAGGAACAGAAGGACACCGCGCGTGCCCTCGACGAGTACGCCCAGGTTGGTCCGGGCAATGACTTCCTCCCGGCGCAACTGCGCCAGACCGACGTCCTGCTCAAGGCCGGTCGCGTCGACGAAGCCGCCCAGCGCCTGGACAAGGCGCGCAGCGAGCAACCCGACTACGCCATCCAGCTGTACCTGATCGAAGCCGAGGCGCTGTCCAACAACGACCAGCAGGAAAAGGCCTGGCAGGCCATCCAGGAGGGTCTGAAGCAGTACCCGGAGGACCTCAACCTGCTCTACACCCGCTCGATGCTGGCGGAGAAGCGCAACGACCTGGCGCAGATGGAAAAGGACCTGCGCTTCGTCATCGCCCGCGAGCCGGACAACGCCATGGCCCTCAACGCCCTCGGCTACACCCTGGCCGACCGCACTACCCGCTACACCGAGGCGCGCGAGCTGATCCTCAAGGCGCACAAGCTGAACCCGGACGACCCGGCGATCCTCGACAGCATGGGCTGGATCAACTATCGCCAGGGCAAGCTGGCGGACGCCGAGCGCTACCTGCGCCAGGCGCTGCAGCGCTACCCCGACCACGAGGTCGCCGCGCACCTGGGCGAAGTCCTCTGGGCCCAGGGGCGCCAAGACGACGCCCGAGCCATCTGGCGCGAATACCTCGACAAGCAGCCCGACAGCGACGTGCTGCGCCGCACCATCAAGCGCCTGACCGGCGCCGAGACTCCTTGAAACCATGCGTCTACGTCTTTTCCTCGCCGCCTCCGCGCTGGCCCTGCTCAGCGGCTGCGCCGGCCTGACCTCCCACGAAGCCCTGGAAGGCCAGGGCGATGCGCAGACCTGGAAAACCCACAAGCAGCAACTCAGCGAGCTGGATGCCTGGCAGATCGACGGCAAGGTCGGCATCCGCGCCCCGCGCGACTCCGGCAGCGGCACCCTGTTCTGGCTGCAGCGCCAGGGCTACTACGACATCCGCCTGTCCGGCCCGCTCGGCCGCGGCGCAGCACGCCTGACCGGGCGTGAAGGCGCGGTGAGCCTGGAAGTCGCCGGTCAGGGCCGCTACCAGGCGGAGTCCCCGGAAGCACTGCTGGAAGAACAACTAGGCTGGCGCCTGCCGGTCTCGCACCTGCTCTGGTGGGTACGCGGCCTCCCGGCGCCGGACAGCAAGAGCCGCCTGACCCTCGACGCCGACAGTCGCCTGGCGCGCCTGGAACAGGACGGCTGGCAGATCGAATACACCCGCTACGCCGAACAGAACGGCTACTGGCTACCCGAGCGCCTGAAGCTGCACGGCCAGGACCTCGACGTCACCCTGGTGATCAAGGACTGGCAGCCGCGCCAGCTCGGCCGCTGACATGAGCGTGCGCCTCAGCCTGCCAGCCCCGGCCAAGCTCAATCTGTTCCTGCATATCCTCGGCCGCCGCGACGATGGCTATCACGAGTTGCAGACCCTGTTCCAATTCCTCGACCACGGCGACGAGCTGCATTTCGAAGCCCGCCAGGACGGCCAGGTACGCCTGCACACGGAAATCGCCGGGGTGCCGCACGACAGCAACCTGATCGTGCGCGCCGCGCGCGGGCTGCAGGAAGCCTCCGGCAGCCCGCAAGGCGTCGACATCTGGCTGGACAAGCGCTTGCCCATGGGGGGCGGCATCGGCGGCGGCAGCTCCGACGCCGCCACGACGCTCCTGGCCTTGAACCATCTCTGGCAACTCGGCTGGGACGAGGACCGCATCGCCGCCCTGGGCCTGCGCCTGGGCGCCGACGTGCCGGTCTTCACCCGCGGACGCGCGGCTTTCGCCGAGGGCGTGGGCGAAAAGCTTACCCCGGTGGACATCCCGGAGCCCTGGTATCTCGTCGTGGTTCCGCAAGTACTTGTCAGCACAGCAGAAATTTTTTCAGATCCACTGTTGACACGCGATTCTCCCGCCATTAAAGTGCGCACCGTTCTCGAGGGGGACAGCCGAAACGACTGTCAGCCGGTAGTCGAGAGGCGTTACCCAGAAGTTCGTAACGCTTTGATCTTGCTAAACAAATTTGTTTCAGCTAGATTAACCGGCACTGGAGGTTGTGTGTTTGGGAGCTTCCCAAACAAAGCTGAAGCTGATAAAGTCTCGGCCCTTCTTCCAGGCCACCTTCAGAGGTTCGTCGCCAAAGGAAGCAACATCTCGATGTTGCACCGGAAGCTGGAAACTCTGGTCTGAGAAAGGAATGCCGAAACGGCATTCGAGCAATACCACAGGGGCGTCGCCAAGCGGTAAGGCAGCAGGTTTTGATCCTGCCATGCGTTGGTTCGAATCCAGCCGCCCCTGCCATTTTCCTCTTCTGTATTTCATCCGGATCCCTTCGGTCGACACAGGTACCTGTAGCGTGTCCAAGATGATGGTCTTCACGGGGAACGCTAACCCCGATCTTGCACGACGCGTCGTGCGTCAGCTGCACATTCCTCTTGGCGATGTTTCAGTTGGCAAATTCTCCGATGGCGAAATCAGCGTCGAAATCAACGAAAACGTCCGCGGCAAGGACGTATTCCTGATTCAGCCGACCTGCGCGCCGACCAACGACAACCTGATGGAACTGGTGGTGATGGCCGATGCCTTCCGCCGCTCCTCGGCCACTCGTATCACCGCTGTCATCCCCTACTTCGGCTATGCTCGCCAGGATCGCCGTCCGCGTTCCGCCCGCGTGGCCATCAGCGCCAAGGTAGTGGCCGACATGCTGACCGTCGTCGGGGTCAACCGTGTCCTCACGGTCGACCTGCACGCGGATCAGATCCAGGGCTTCTTCGATATCCCGGTAGACAACATCTACGGTTCCCCCGTGCTGGTGGACGATATCGAAGACCAGCGCTTCGAGAACCTGATGATCGTCTCCCCGGACATCGGCGGCGTGGTGCGCGCGCGCGCCGTGGCCAAGTCCCTGGGCGTTGACCTTGCGATCATCGACAAGCGTCGTCCCAAGGCCAACCAGTCCGAAGTGATGCACATCATCGGTGACGTCGAAGGCCGTACCTGCGTACTGGTAGACGACATGGTCGATACCGCCGGCACCCTCGGTCACGCCGCCAAGGCCCTGAAAGAGCACGGCGCCGCCAAGGTCATCGCCTACTGCACCCACCCGGTGCTGTCCGGCCGTGCCATCGAGAACATCGAGAAATCCGTACTGGACGAGCTGGTGGTGACCAACACCATCCCGCTGTCCGCCGCTGCCCAGGCCTGTGGCCGCATCCGCCAGCTGGACATCGCTCCGGTCGTTGCGGAAGCCATGCGCCGGATCAGCAACGAAGAATCGATCAGCGCGATGTTCCGCTGAGGCCCAGCCTCGGCGAACGCGCCTGAACGAAAACGCCCCGCTCCGGCGGGGCCTTTGAAATCGCCCGAACGCTGGTCGCAAGCGTTCGGGCGCATTGTTATTTTTGGAGATACACAATGGTCGACTTTATTCTGAATGCCCAAGTGCGTTCCGATCTGGGGAAAGGTGCGAGCCGCCGCCTGCGTCGTAACGCCGGTCTGGTTCCTGCTGTCGTTTACGGCGGCGACAAAGAGCCCCAGTCCGTAACCCTGGAACTGCGCGAAATCGCCAAGCTCCTGGAAAACGAGGCTGCCTTCAGCCACGTGATCGCCCTGAACGTTGGCGGCGCCAAGGAAACCGTACTGATCAAGGCCCTGCAGCGCCATCCGGCGAAAGGCTTCGTGATGCACGCCGACTTCCTGCGCGTGGTCGCCGACCACAAGCTGACCGCCCACGTACCGCTGCACTTCATCAACGAAGAAGTAGCCGTTGGCGTCAAGCAATCCGGTGGCGAGATCTCCCACACCATCTCCGAAGTCGAAGTTTCCTGCCTGCCGAAAGACCTGCCGGAATTCATCGAAGTCGACATGGCCAAGGTCGAGCTGGGCCAGATCGTTCACCTGTCGGACCTCAAGGCTCCGAAAGGCGTCGAGCTGGTACAACTGGCCCACGGCAACGATCTGGCCGTTGCCAACATCCACGCTTCCCGCGTGGTGAAGGAAGAAGGTAGCGAAGAAGGCGCCGCCGAGTAATTCATTACTCGATCGCCTTTTTATAGAGAGGGGCTCCCGTCGTGACTGCCGTACAACTGATCGTTGGCCTGGGAAACCCGGGTCCTGAATACGACCAGACCCGGCATAACGCGGGGGCCCTTTTCGTTGAGCGCCTGGCGCATGCCCAGGGCGTCAGCCTCGTGGCTGACCGCAAGTATTTCGGCCTGGTCGGCAAGTTCAGCCACCAGGGCAAGGACGTTCGTCTGTTGATCCCGACTACCTACATGAACCGCAGCGGCCAGTCCGTGGCGGCGCTGGCGGGATTCTTCCGGATCGCCCCGGACGCCATCCTGGTCGCCCACGACGAACTCGACATGCCCCCTGGCGTCGCCAAGCTCAAGACCGGCGGCGGACACGGCGGGCACAACGGGTTGCGCGATATCATCGCCCAGCTCGGCAATCAGAATTCTTTCCATCGCCTGCGGCTTGGCATCGGCCATCCGGGGCACAGCAGCCTGGTTTCCGGTTACGTGCTCGGCCGCGCCCCGCGCAGCGAGCAGGAACTGCTCGACACCAGCATCGACTTCGCCCTCGGCGTGCTGCCGGAAATGCTCGCCGGGGACTGGACCCGGGCGATGCAGAAGCTGCACAGCCAGAAGGCCTGAACCACTTTTCTAGCGCCTGTCTGAGCGCGAGGGACATAGCATGGGATTCAACTGCGGCATCGTCGGCCTGCCCAACGTCGGCAAGTCCACCCTGTTCAACGCCCTGACCAAATCCGGTATCGCGGCGGAAAACTTCCCGTTCTGCACCATCGAGCCGAACAGCGGCATCGTGCCGATGCCCGACGCGCGCCTGAACGCCCTGGCCGAGATCGTCAAGCCCGAGCGCGTACTGCCCACCACAATGGAATTCGTCGACATCGCCGGCCTGGTGGCGGGCGCCTCCAAGGGTGAGGGCCTGGGCAACAAGTTCCTCGCCAACATCCGCGAGACCGACGCCATCGCCCACGTGGTGCGCTGCTTCGAAGACGACAACGTGATCCACGTGTCCAACAGTGTCGACCCCAAGCGCGACATCGAGATCATCGACCTCGAACTGATCTTCGCCGACCTCGACAGCTGCGAGAAGCAACTGCAGAAAGTCGCCCGCAACGCCAAGGGCGGCGACAAGGAAGCCCTGGCCCAGAAGGCCCTGCTGGAAAAGCTCATCCCCCACTTCACCGAGGGCAAGCCGGCGCGTTCGCTGCTGAAGAACCTCGGTGACGAGGAGAAGCGCCTGGTGCGCAGCTTCCACCTGCTGACCAGCAAGCCGGTGATGTACATCGCCAACGTCGCCGAGGACGGCTTCGAGAACAACCCGCACCTGGATGTGGTAAAGGCCATCGCCGAGGAAGAAGGCGCGGTGGTGGTGCCTGTGTGCAACAAGATCGAAGCCGAGATCGCCGAGCTGGAAGACGGCGAAGAGAAGGACATGTTCCTCGAGTCCCTCGGTCTCGAGGAGCCCGGCCTGAACCGTGTGATCCGTGCCGGCTACGGCCTGCTCAACCTGCAGACCTACTTCACCGCCGGGGTGAAGGAAGTCCGCGCCTGGACCGTCCGCGTCGGCGCCACCGCCCCGCAGGCCGCCGGCGTGATCCACACCGACTTCGAGAAAGGCTTCATCCGCGCCGAAGTGGTCGCCTACGACGACTTCATCCAGTTCAAGGGCGAACAGGGCGCCAAGGAAGCCGGTAAATGGCGCCTGGAAGGCAAGGACTACATCGTCAAGGACGGCGACGTGATGCATTTCCGCTTCAACGTGTAATCCCCTTCCCGTCCCAGGAAAGCCCCGGCCAAGTGCCGGGGCTTTTTCGTTCCCGTCCCTCCCCACCGCCCGCTCTCCGGCGATCCGACCCCTTCCGTCTAAACGATTGAAAGATCAGAAAATTATCTAGCCCCAGGGGTTGACAGCCCCGCCCGAGATACGGAAAATGCGCGCCACTCGGCTACATAGCTCAGTCGGTTAGAGCGCAGCATTCATAATGCTGATGTCCCAGGTTCAAGTCCCGGTGTAGCCACCATATTTTTCAAGGGGTTAGCGCAAGCTAACCCCTTTTTGTTTTGGTCGGCAGACTACAAACCGACTACAAACCGTCTACGCCCCCTTTACCGATTTACGGTTCGCATAAAAAGCCCCGCATCTGCGGGGCTCTACGATCAACGTCACTGCTATCCGTGAGCAAGCAGCGGCTCAATCTCATGTTCGATCTGCTTGCCATTCGCCGCATAAGCAGTTGCTAACGAATACTCACTCTGGAGATTCATCCAGAACTGAGCGGACGTATCAAAGTAACGCCCCAGACGAATCGCCATATCTGCGGAGATACCACGCTGCTCACGAACGATATCGTTCACTGTCGGAGCGGAGACTTTCAAAGCGCGTGCTAGAGCAGCTGGAGAGATATCCAACTCCATCAGAAACTCATCGCGCAATATTTCCCCAGGATGGATGGGGCGCATACCATTGGTAGCCATGGTCCACCTCCTCAGTGGTAATCAACTATTTCGACTTCTTCGGGACCCGCATCCGTCCAGACGAAACAGACACGCCATTGGTCATTGATCCTGATGCTATGTTGGCCCGCCCGCTTTCCCTGCAACGGCTCCAACCGGTTTCCAGGTGGAGAGCGCAGGTCTCGAAGCTCCGTAGCCGCATGAAGCATTGCGAGCTTACGCGTAGCGACTGTGAGGATCGCTCCCCACCGCCTCGAAAGACCCGTCTCAAAAAGCTGACGAGTCTCGTCGCAGCGAAAGGTCAGAATCATTCATTAACCCTTAACGTTAAGCGTTAACTTCACTACAGATTACCACAGATCCTCATGTGGTCAATTTGTAGCCAGACTGAGTAATCGGAGAAAAGCGCATCGCCGATTCCAAGTGCTCCGGCGACAGATGTGCATACCGCATCATCATCGAGGAATGCCCGAGGATCCGCTGTAGGGCCACGCCATGCGCAGCGCCCCGTGTCAGGCATTTCATCTTGCTTTGGATGCCAGGCATGCCTCATTGAAACAGTTCGAATCATTTGATAATCATTATCGATTTGTTTAGCTTTGCCGCCCATCAAAACAACAGCAACTCGGAAATCTCCTCATGCCCCGCTCCATCCCTTTGCGCCCGGCTCCCCTGGCGCTTTCCCTGTCCCTCTTCGCTTCGTTTTCCGCTCCTGCGCTGGCTGCCGATCCGGTGGAGCAGCAGATGGTGGTGATCGGCTCGCGCGCGCCGACCAGCATCAGCGAGTTGCCCGGCACGGTCTGGGTGATCGAGCGCGAGCAACTGGACCAGCAGACCCAGGCCGGCGTGCCGCTGAAGGAGGCGTTGGGACAATTGATCCCGGGCCTGGATATCGGCTCCCAGGGTCGTACCAACAACGGCCAGAACCTGCGCGGACGCAGCGTACTGGTGATGATCGACGGGGTGTCGCTGAACAGTTCACGGGGCATCAGCCGGCAGTTCGACTCCATCGACCCATTCAACATCGAGCGCATCGAGGTGATGTCCGGCGCCAGCGCGGTGTACGGCGGCGGCGCCACCGGCGGGATCATCAACATCGTGACCAAGAAGGGCGTCGGCGGCGACACTCGCTTCAACACCGAGCTGGGCGCCCGCAGCGGCTTCCAGAGCCATGAGGACCACGACCTGCGCGCGGCGCAGTCGATCAGCGGCGGCAACGACCTGTTCAACGGCCGCCTGGCCATCGCCTACCAGAAGAACGGAGCGGCCTACGACGGCAGTGGCGACCAGGTACTGACGGACATCACCCAGACCGACCTGCAGTACAACAGGTCGGTGGACCTGATGGGCAGCCTTGGCTTCACTTTCGCCAATGGCCACAGCCTCGATCTCGGCCTGCAGTACTACGACTCCGGCTACGACGGCGACCGCGGCCTCGATCTTGGGCGCAACTTCGATGCCCTGCGCGGACGGGCACCCTATTCGATCAAGGGCGGCGTCGACCTCGACCGCGAGCCGGAGAGCAAGCGCCATCAGTTCAACGCCACCTACCACGCGCCGGAAGTGCTGGGCCACGACCTCTACCTGCAGGCCTACTACCGCAACGAGAAGATGGCCTTCAACCCCTTCCCCACCATCCGCTACAGCAATAGTGGCGCAATCAACTACGGCACTTCCTACTACTCGGCCTCGCAGCAGGACACCGACTACTACGGGATGAAACTGGCCCTGGTGAAGACCTGGGAGCGCGCCAGCCTGACCTACGGGGTGGACCTGGACCGGGAAAAATTCACGTCCGACCAGATGCTCTTCAACCTGCCGCTCGCCGCCGCCAGCGGCGGGCTGGTAGCCAGCGAACAGGCCAAGCTGGGCCGCTACCCGGACATCGATACCGACAGCCGCGCCTTCTTCCTCCAGGGCAGTTGGAAGGCCACCGACGACCTGACCCTGAGCGCCGGCGTGCGGCGCCAGTCGATGAGCACCGACGTCAGCGACTTCGTTGCGGCGAACCAGCAGATCCTCATCGCCAACGGCCTCGGCAAGACCGCCGACGCGGTTCCGGGCGGGAGCAAGGACTACGACGTCAACCTGGTCAACGTCGGCGCCATCTACAAGCTGAACCTGCAACAACAGGTCTGGGCCAACTACAGCGAAGGCTTCGAGCTGCCGGATCCGGCCAAGTACTACGGTTTCGGACGCTACGGCGCAGCCGACGGCAATGGCCACTACCCGCTGTTGCAGGGGGTCAGCGTGAACGACTCGCCGCTGGACGGGATCAAGACCAAGCAGGTCGAGCTGGGCTGGCGGCACACCGACGGTGCCCTGGATACCCAGGTGGCGGCGTTCTATTCCTGGTCGGACAAGAGCATCAAGTACGACTCGAAGACCCTGGCGGTGCTGCAGCAGGACACCAAGAAGCGCAACTACGGCCTGGAGGGCCAGGCTACCTACTGGCTGGACGATCACTGGCAGGTCGGCGTCAACGGCCTGGCCATCCGCTCCCAGGAGAAGGTCGACGGCCGCTGGCTGAAGCAGGACGTGACCTCGGCCAGCCCGTCCAAGGCCGGCGCCTTCGTCGGCTGGAAGGACGACCAGCGCAGCCTGCGCCTGCAGGGCGTGCGCACCTTCAACCTGAACGACGAGCCGGGCAACAAGATCGACGGCTACGCGCTGTTCGACCTGCTCGGCACCCAGGCGCTGCCGGTGGGCACCCTCACCGCGGGCATCCAGAACCTGCTGGACAAGGACTACACCACGGTCTGGGGACAACGCGCGCAGGTCTACTACGGCGGGCTCGCACCAGCGGGACTGTTCGACTACAAGGGACGGGGGCGGACCTACAGCCTGACGTATAGCGTGGAGTTCTGAAGCCGTCCTCGACAGTTCCCCTGTCCCTCCAGGGAGAGGGGAACGCGCAGGGAAGAGCTTCCGCCTCTCTCAGCAGCAACCGCCCAGCGGACTCAAGCGATACTGCGGCGGCAACTGGTCGAGGCCGCTGACGGTGACGTTAAGGTTTTTCCACAGGCCATCCTTGATCCCGTAGATGCAGCCATGCACGGACAGCGACTGGCCGCGGTGCCAGGCGTTCTGGACGATGCTGGTGTGGCTGACGTTGGCCACCTGCTGGATCACGTTGAGCTCACAGAGGCGATCGACGCGCTCTTCCTCGGTCGGCAACTGCTCCAGGTGCTCGCGGTATTCGTAGGCGAGGTCGCGAATGCTGCGCAGCCAGCCGTCGATCAGGCCGAGCTGATCGTTGTGCAGGGAGGCGCGCACGCCGCCGCAGCCGTAGTGGCCGGTGACCAGGATGTGCTTGACCTTGAGCACGTCGACGGCGAACTGGATCACCGACAGGCAGTTGAGGTCGGTGTGCAGCACGACGTTGGCGACGTTGCGATGGACGAACAGGTCGCCGGGCAGCATGCCGACGATTTCGTTGGCCGGCACCCGCGCGTCGGAGCAGCCGATCCAGAGGTACTCGGGGGTCTGCTGGCGGGCCAGCTTGGCGAAGAAGTCCGGGTCTTCCTGCTTGATCGCTTCGGCCCAGCGGACGTTGTTCTCGAACAGTTGCTGCAAGTCGCTCATGGCATGCCCCTCGTTTGACCGGTGCAGCACCTTACGGAAGGCGATGCCCGTTTGACAAGCGTCACAGCGCGGCGTGGCTACGCCACCAGCGCTGCTGCGCCAGCGGCTGCATGGCGACCTGATCATGCCAACAGGCGTGCCAGGCTGCGGCGTCCTCTGCCAGGCGCGGCCAGTCGGGCTGTTCGAGGTCGGCGAAGAGTTCCCGTTCCAGCCAATCGCGGCCGCTGCGCAGGAGCCGGCGGAAGGCACGGTCGGTGAGCGCGCGGCGGTGCACCGCCTCGAAGCGCCACCAGGGGGACTCCTGTACCGCCTCGCGCGGCTGGCTGAGCACGGCGGTGCCGGAGGCCGGATCGAAGGACAGCGGCTGGAACAGTCCCAGGCACGGCGCCGAAGTACCGGTGGCGGCCAGCAGCGGGCCGTCGTCGCGCAAGCGGGCGACCAGACTGGCGGTGGTCTGCGAAGGCCGCCAGAAGCTGCCGGCGTGCATGCATACCTGGCGGTTGTTGTGGCGGCGGAAGTGGTCCCCGCGCGGGCCATGGTGGCGCAGCGCGGCGAACAGCGCGTGCCAGTCCGGCTCGCCAGGCAGACTGTCGAGGAAGCGCTGGTTGATCCGACAGCGCCGGTGCGCACCGCCGACCCAGGGTAACAGGCGGGTGTCGAAGACCCGCGCGAAGTGGAAGTCGCCGCGACCATCCCAGCAGCCCTGGCGGCGTGCCTGGTCCTCGAGGTCGCGGCTGCACAGGTCGAATTCGTGGCCAAGGGTCAGGGCGTTGGAGATGGCCCAGCGCTCGACCTTCTTCGCCGCCCACAGGTTGCCGGCGGTTTCCAGCACCCAGGCTTCGCCGGGGTCGGCGATGAGGAAGCTGTTGTCGTAGCGGATGCGCTTGTCGCGGTAGCCGGCCGGGCCGCCCTGGCCGTAACGCTGCAACAACCCGGTGATCACCTCTAGCGCCTCGCGGGCGCTGGCGCCGCGCTCCAGTCCCAGGCGCAGCAGGTCCATGCCGAGCAGCGCGGTGCCGCGCTGACGGGTCAGCTTGGTGAACACCGCTTCGTTGCCGATGGCCACGCCGTGCTCATTGACGCCCATTTCCGCGCCCCAGATCCAGCTCGGCTGGCTGATCACCAGCGCATGCCGCTGGGCGGCCTGGGGAATGTCGAGGTAGGTGGTGCGCAAGCGCGCTTCCGGATCGTTGCGCACCGCCGGCAGGCGCAGCAGACGCTGCGGTTCGGCGGGCTCGCGGTCGCTGTTCTTGGCGAACCAGGTCTGGCCCTGGTGGCGAAGGATCAGGGTGTCGCACATGGGGGGCTCCAGTCTGCGCATCCTGCCACCGGCCGCTGTCGACCTGACTTCGCACTCCCGCGAAGGGTTACCGCATGAAGGGACCTGCCTGCGGTATGCAGGCGAGAATCGGAATGCTGGTAAGGGTACGGCGGTGCCAGAAGGCCAGCCAGCTACTCCAAGTGATAGCTAGTTGCCGGCAGGGAAGCGGAGCAAGCCTCAGTCGAACAGGGTACAGGCCATGACCAGGGCGTCTTCGCGCCCGCCGACGGCGGGGTAGTAGTCGCGACGGCGGCCGATCTCGTTGAAACCGTAGCGTTCGTAGAGGCGGTAGGCGGCCTGGTTGGAAGCGCGCACTTCGAGGAAGCATTCGCGAGCCTGGTGGCCGGCCGCCTCGCGCATCAGGTGTTCGAGCAGGCGCAGACCGAGGCCACGCCCCTGGCTTTCGGGCTTCACCGTGATATTCAGCAGATGCGCCTCGTCGAGGATGATCTGGATGACGCCATGGCCGACCTGCTGGCTACCCTCGAACATCAGCCAGCAATGGTAGTTCTTCAGGCCTTCGCTGAAGATGCCACGGGTCCAGGGGTGGCTGAAGGCGGCATATTCGATTTTCAGCACGGCATCGAGGTCCGCCTCGGTCATCGGGCGGAAGGAAATCGCATCGCTCATTGAATCTCGCTCGACCAGCGCTGACGGACACGGCGCATGGCGCGCCACAGCTCGCCCTTGAGGGCGGGTTCTTCCATGAGGGCTTCCAGGCCCGGCACTGCCCAGGTTGCGCCCAGACCGTCCACCTGCAGCTCGCGGAACAGGCTGCCCTCGTCGCCCTCGCCGGCGAAGCGGATCGCCGGCAGGCCGACCAACCACAGGCAGCGGCTACGCTCGCTCTCCTCCATGCGCGCGGCGACGAAGCTCTGGACGAACTCCAGGGCCGCTTGCGGCCCCTGGTCGAGGTTGCCGCGCGCCAGCAGCGGCCAGCGTACCGGTTCGCCGATCAGCCGCGGGCTGTCCGGCAGGCCGGCGGCGCGCAGCAGGTCGCGCAGCAGCAGGTAACCCGGATCGCGGCTGGCGAAGGGTTCGCCGGTGGGCAGTTCGACCAGCAGGGTGCAGGAGCCCGCCTGCAGCAGTTGCAAGGCGAAGCGCGGCGGCGGGGCCTGGACCGCCGGCGGCTCGGCCGGGGCCTCTTCGACCGGCGCGACCGGCTCGGCTTTCTTCGCCGCCGGGGCGCCCGGCTTCGGCAGGCTGATCGGGATCCCCCGGCCTTCCACGGGCGCGGCGGGAGCCACGCTCGGCGCGCTGGCCGGCGCCTCGGCTTGCGGGACGCGGGCCTGCGGCGCATCGATCGCGGCGCGCGCACGCACAGGCACCGCCGGCTCTTCCCGGGGCGGGGTCTCCAGCAACTCCGGCCGCGAGGGTGCGGCGAACGGCAACGGCTGGCGGGGCAGCCAACTGGTTATCTGCATCGCGCCCAGGAAGGCGCGGCGACGCTGTTCTTCGATCAAATCTCGGGCACCGGCAATTAGGCGATGCGCGGGGACGGTTTCGCCCCCGGCGTTCAGGCAGGCAATGATAGCGGTTCTTCGACCTCGGCGGAGCGGCTTTGTCCCGCCATGCGACGGTTCGCCCTCAACGCGGGGCGACGGTGAAGATATTGACGTTGCCCTGCAGCTTGAGGGTGCCGTCGATGCGTGCGCTGACCAGGTTGGTCTGCACCAGCCCGGGATCGGTACCGCGCGCCTTGTTGGCGCCAGCGATGGTGAAGCGCAGGTCCTGGAAGCTGGTGTCCTTCAGGCCGACGCGCAGCACCGGGCGGTTGAAGGCGGCGCCGTCGCCGCCGAAACCGTCCTTGATGGTCACCACGTCCAGGGTGACTTCGTCGAAGCTGAACTTGCCGCTGATATCGTCGATCACCAGGTAGTTGTTGCCGCTGCCGGCCGGCTGGATCGCCAGGCGCGCGCCGCAGCCGCCGGCGCAGCGCGTCTGCGAAGGATTTTCCTGGAGATTGAGCGAGGCGCTGATGCTGATCCCGGCCTGGCCGACCACGTCGTCCAGATCGCTATCGCCCAGCGAGCGCAACTCGGCCCCGGCCGAAGCGCTGAACAGCAGCGCCAGCGCCGCGAGGATGCCGATGCCGCCTGCCAGTGGATGAGTCTGCTTGGCCATGTGCTGCGTACCTCGTTTCCCGCCGCCACCTCAGAGGTTGTGCGACGTCACCTTCAGGTAGTTGAAGCTGAGCCCGGATATCTCGTTGCGGCCCATGTTGTAGCCGCCGGTCGGTACCTGCCCGTAGCCTGGCCGGGTACCGCCGATGTTGAGGTTCTCGATCACCAGGCTGGTGCGCGGCGCATTGGCGTAGAAGTCAGCGGCGTTGGCCAGGGTCAGCTTGGGCAGTTCGAAAGTGAAGTTGCCGTCGGCGGTGACCGAGAACAGCAACGGCTGCGACTTCCCGTAGCCAAGCGCGACGCTGGCATAGGCGTTGGTCAGGTAGACGGTGCGCGCGGCCTGCTCGGCGGCTCTGACGCAACTGGGCGAGCCAGCACCGCAGGACATGATCTCGAAAGTCTTGGCGTAGAGGTTCAGGCGCATCTCGCCAACCAGTTGGCTGCGCGCGTTGGCGCCCCAGAAGCGCAGGTAGGAACCGTCCATCGCCAGTTCGGAGAAGTCCAGGTTGAGCACATCGGTGCGCGTGGAAGTGACGCCGAAGTCGAAGCGGATGCCGGCGTCGACCTTTTCGCTGGCCCGGCTCGAGCAGTTGCTGCCGGCACCGGCGTAACCAGCGATGCACGGCTGGCCGCCGGCGCCGCTCACCAGGCTGGGGAAAGCCAGCTCGATCACGTCCGCGGTGTCCGGCAAGGTGCTGACCACCCGCCCGTCGTCGAGCTGGGTGGTCAGCACCGAACCCTTGGCCAGATTCAGCTTGAACGGGAAATTGAGACGGCCGAGAGTCACCGGCGCCAGGGTGCTGCCCTTGTTGCTGCCAGTGGCGGCGACGTACAGCTCCTTTACCGTGATCGGCACGTTCTGCCCGGTGGCGGTGTTGGTCACGCCATTGATCGCGATGGTGGCCTTGTTGCCGTCGACCATGGCGCTGTCGAGGACGAAGCCGATGCCGGCACCCTGCACGTCCGACAGTTGCTCGTCGTCGAGCGCTGTCATCTCGGCATGGGCGAAGGGGGCGGCCAGCAGGGCCGCGAGCAGGCAGGCGCGACTCATCTCAGCAGCCCTTGTTCAGGCCGCCCAGGCAGGTGTCCTGCCGTGGAATGCCATTGAAGGCCTGACCGAAGTCGACCTTGATCGGCGCCGTTCCATCGGCGTTGCGCGACATGTTGAGGAAGGCACCGGCCAGCGCGGCGACCAGCTTGGAGGGATCCTGCTGGTCGCGCCACTGGACGTTCTGGCTCTGCATCGAGATGAAGAAGCCTTTCGACGAGTCGATGAAGTTCTGCGCGTTGTTCGGATCCACGGTGCCGATCGGGAACGACTGGTACTGGGCCAGGTTGAAGCATGTCTGGGCGCCCATCAGCTTGCAGTCGTTGGAGGTCAGGAAGGGCAGCAGGACGTTCACCAGGCTGCCGATGATGGTGCTGTCGTGCATGTCCAGGGCCGTGCCGTTCTTCAGGCCGATCATGGCAGCGCGGATCGGGTCGGGGTTGCCGGAGCTGTTCACCAGCTCTGCCTGGGCGGTGTACTGAGAGCTGCCGGTGAGAGTGATGGCGGTCTTCGCCGCCAGGCAGTCGAGGGCCAGCAGGCCGCAGGAAATGCTGCCTCCCAGTTGGCTGCCGGTGCCGTACAGGTCCACCGGCACGTTGCCGGTGAGGGTCTTGATATCGCCCGAGAGGTAGCCCTTGGCTTCGCCGAAACCGATACGGATGCCGACCATCTTGCTGCCGTCGTAGGCGAACTCGATGTAGGGATTGCTGATGAGGAACGGGTTGATCGCGCCGGTGGTGTCGTTGACCGTGCCCAGGGCGAAGTTGTCGATGGCGATGTCGGCACTGCCGGCAAGCTCGCCGCTGCGGTTGTACTGGCCCAACTGCAGCTTCTTCATGTTCAGTTGGGTCTCGATGTCGGCGCCGAAGTTGATGCGGGTGAAGTTCAGTCCGTTGGCGGCGTCGGTGGTGAGGTTGATGAAGGCCTGGCCGACCACGTCGGAAAGCTGGTCGTCGTCCAGCGACTCCATCCTCGCCTGGGCGGTGGCAGCCAGCAGACCGGCGCCGCAGAACAGCGCGCAACGCAGCAGGAAGGGCAGACGACGGGACATGGGCTCACCTCTTGTTCTTCTCGTGGCCGACGGCAGAGACACTGCGACCTGTAGTCACTATAGAAAGCCCCGGGCGAATCGGGGCCGACCCATAGTCGAGAAAAACCGGCGAACGACGCGGTCGCCGCGCTCGCTGCAGCGGATGAGCGGTCGCTCGGCCAGGATGGATGTTACCCATCGTCACACGGGGGTAACGTCAGCCTTTCACTGCTGGCGGAACAGGCCGATCAGATGGTCGGCGATGGCGCCCTTGATGGCGTTGAGGCTGAGCAGGGAGTGTGCGCTGAGGCGGGCGGGGTTGATCCGGTGCAGGTGTAGCGAGGGCATGCGCGCTTCGTACTCGCGCAGGTCGCCCTTGACCAGGATCGGCAGGAACACGTCGTCGTGAGCCTGGTAACGCTGGATCAGCAGTTTCAACCCTTCCTGGAACGGCAATTCCTTCGACGCCACCAGGCGGTGCTCGCCGGGAATCTTCAGGTAGAGCCCGCGATAGCCCATGGTCTCGCCCGGCAGGATATGGATCCCGGTGGGCTCCACCGCGGCCAGCGGGATATCGTGGAAGGTGTCGTGCCAGGCCTGCTCGCTGGGCAGGATGGTGATGCCGCCATGGTCGCTCTCGGGAATCACGAAGCTGTAGTTGCTGTAGAGCTTCTCGACATAGGCCGAGTAGATGCACAGGCGGTTCTCGAAACGTTTGAGGAAGGCGATCGCCTCGCTGCGGTTGGTGATGGCATCCAGGTCCCAGGCAAGGTCACCCTGGTTCTGCAGTTCGGCCCAGCGGGCCTCGGCGTAGGCGGCGTCGTTCAAGAGTCGGCATTCATTTGGAATAGACAGGCCAGGGGACTTCAGCAGAAAGCGTGCCAGCCCCTGGAAGCCCCATTCCCCGGACCAGGCGGGGCAGGAAAGTCCTTACGCAGTCATAAACTGCCGCTTTTCGACACTTCGGTGATAGCCAGATGCCATCCACCGATACCGGGCCCGTACCTGCGCCGCAGACGTGTCGACGGCCTGCATCGCACTCATCGGCGGCGTCTGCGTCGCCCGTGCCTTTGCAGTACAATCGGCGCTTTTTCCACGGACCGGCCCTCCCGATGATCGACCCCCGACGCGTACTGCGTGCGCTTGCCGAACACTGGGCCCTGCTCGAGCCTCTCTGCGAGCGCTTCGATGCCGGCACCCTGAGCCTGGCGGAACTGCGCAGCCAGTTGAACACCCAGTTACCGGAAAGCAACCCGGCGGAAATCACCGCCCTGCTCGACCAGTGGATCCGCCTGGATATCCTGGTCCCGGTGGCCAAGAGCCCCAACCGTTTCGAGCTGAACGCGCAGATCCACGACTTCCTCGCCTACCTGCGCCACGAGCATCGCCTTGGTCTGTGCCTGGAGATCGAGGCCTACCTGCGCCATCTGGAGCGCCTCGCCGGGTACATCCAGGACGCCTTCGAGACCCGCGACAGCCAGGACCTGGCGCGCCAGCTGCGACTGCTCGACATGCGCGTGCGCGATGTACTGAAGAAGCTCGGCAATGACGAGCAGGCACTGATCGGCGTGGCCGAGCGGGCCAAGACCAGCGACCGGCAGATTCCCCTGGCGCAGCGCTACGCGGAGGTCCTGGCGACCTGGGACGAGTACGTCGAGCCGATGATCCAACTGGTCAGCGCCGACGGCGCCTTCGAGCAGGGCGTGCGGCGGGTCGAACAGGTCCTGCTGCGCCTGCTCGGCGAACAGCAGCGCCTCGGCCACCTGGTCGACGACGACCTGGTGCTGCGCACCCACGCGCGCATCCTCGAGATGCAGACCAACGCCCAGCTGACCTTGCGCCGCGCCCGCGAATTATTGCTGCCGCTGCGCGAGGAAGCGCGCCGGCACAACGCGGTGACCCGTGGCGCCGCCCTGGCGCTGGCGGCGATCCGGCGCAAGGGCCTGGATGCCGTGCCGCAGGCGGCGATGCCGCTATTCACCCGGCCGCAGAGCACCTTCCTCGGCACCGCCTCGCAGGTCGAGAGCTACGTCTTCGCCCTCGCCCGCTTCGAGCCGAAGCCGGCGCAGTTCCCCAAGTCCAGCGGCACGCGCAAGAGCAACGGGCCGACGCGACCACCGCGGACCGCGCGGGAAATGATCGAGCGCTGCCAGGCGGCGCTGCCGCTGCCGGACCTCATGCAATGGCTGCTGGCCCAGGAACCGGACGGCGCCACCGACGAGTTGCTCTACTGGTTCTCCCGGCTGTCGCGCGACGCGCGCTTCCAGCGCGAACGCCTGCAACGCCGCGAGTACGAAACCACCGAACATTGCGTCAGCCTCTGCTCCTTCGCCCTGAACCCCGCCGCCAAGGACAAGGGCCAGGCCAGGGACGCAGACACCCTTTCCGCGAGCGAAACCCATGCATCTTGATCTCTCCGAACTGACCCAGCTCGCGCCGATCTTCCGCGAGCTGTTCAAGGGCTACCACATCAGCCACCGCGACCCCGAGCTGTACACCCAGCTGTCCTCGCACCAGGACCAGTACCGCGGCCTGTTCCGCGCCATGGGCTTCGAGCTGGTCTGCGACACCCGCGGCTTCTACTACTTCGTCCCGGAGCAGGTCGGCGCCCAGGTGAACAAGACCGCCCAACGCCTGGCGCTGTTCACCTTCATCCTCGTCGAACACCTCGCCGACCAGGGCCGCGACCCGCTGTCCGTGCTGGACGGCGGCAGCATCGGCCGCGAAGAGCTGCCGCCGCTGCTGGAGAAATACCGCGACCTGTTCCTCCAGGCCGAGGTGCAGACCCAGGAAGAACTGGAAGAGAAGGTCATGCGCCGCCTGACCCAGCTCGGCTTCGCCTCCGAGGACAGCGGCGTGTACCGCTTCATGCCGCCGATGCACCGTTTCCTAGACGTCTGCCTGTCGGTGCAGCAGGACCGCAACCTGTCCGCCAGCCTGCACGCCGACCTGCCGTTGCAGACGCCGGTGCTGGTCGATGACGGCGAGATCGAACCGCTGATGGCCAGCGACGAAGAATTGTCCGAAGAGAGCGAGGAAGACGCCCTCGCCCGCGCCATCGCCGAAGAACACGCGCAACAGGAGGCTGACGCATGAGCCAGACCCGCTACGGCATCCGCCGCTTCGCCCTGCTCAATACCGCCGGCTACAGCCTGGGTATCTTCCCGCTGGAAAACCCGCTGTCGATCTATGGCGCCAACAACCTGGGCAAGAGCGCCTCGATCAACGCCCTGCAGTTCCCGATCCTTGCCCGCCTGTCGGACATGAGCTTCGGCAAGTACAGCATGGAGCAGTCGCGGCGCTTCTACTTCGCCTCGGACACCAGCTACATCCTCCTCGAACTGATGCTGCCCCACGGTCCGCACGTGATCGGCGTGGCCGGGCGCGGCCCGGGCGGCGGCTTCGGCCACCAGTTCTTCGCCTACGCCGGCGAGCTGAGCCTGGACCACTACCAGAAGAACGGTACCTGCCTGCGCCAGCGCGAGCTGTTCGCCAACCTTGAGCGCGAAGGCATCAAGGCCTACGAGGTGAAGCCGGAAGAGCTGCGCCGCCTGCTGGTCGGCGGGCACACGTCGATCCCGCTCGACCTGACCATGATCCCGCTGCGCTCCACCAGCGAGCAGAGCCTGAAGACCTTCCGCTCGCTGTTCATCAACCTGCTGCACATGCGCGAGATCACCGCGGCCAAGCTCAAGCAGCTGTTCCTCGACGCCTTCGAGCACAGCCTGCGCTCGGGTAATGTCGACTACATCGCCGCCTGCGAGGAGGCCTTCCGCGACGTGCGGCGGATGGAGCAGGACTACCAGGCGCTGGTCGCCGCCGGCCCGCTGGTGGAAGCCCTGGCCAACGGCGTGACCCAGCGCGACGTACTGCGCGGCAAGATGCACCGCCTTTCGCCGCTGCTCGACAGCCTGCTCGGCACCTGGCACGACTACGCCGGGGCGCGCCGCGAGGAACTGCTGATCCAGCACGAGCAATACCGCGCCGAGCAGGACGGCCTGCAGAACGAACAGCGCGGCGGCACCCAGGAGCTGATGCGCCTGGAGCGCGAAATCGCCGGCATCCAGCGCTGGCTCGGCGAGCTGTCGGTACTCAAGACCCGCTTCGCCCTGGTCGACGACGCCAAGGTCCTCGAACAGCAGTTGCTCGCCGCCAAGGATGCCCACGACGAACTGGCCGGCGCCCTGGCCCATTCGCGGCAGTTCTCCAGCGAAGACCTGGAAGAGCGCCTGCGCGACCTGGAAAAACGCCTGAAGAACGTCCGCCAGCAGCTCGAACACGCCGACAACAACAGCTACGCACGCCTGCGCGAGGAGTTCAGCCAGCAGGACGTGGAACGCCTGATGCGTCTGTTCAACGGCGCGCTGTTCAGCCTGCCGCTCGGCGAGAACGGGGTGAACCTGGATGACGGCGACGTCTGGGTGAAGAGCGTCGAAGCCATCCTCGACCACTTCAAGGGCGAGCATTTCGAAGCCCCTGGCCTGAGCATCGACCTGTCGCACATCGAACCGCCGGCGTTGCAGGCCCTGGCCGACCGCGCCGCCCTGCGCGACCAGAAGGAGCGCCTGGAGAAGGAGCTGAAGCAGCTCAAGACCCAGCAGAGCGTCGCCGCCGACCGCGCCGCGAGCAAGGCCCAGGCAGAGAAGCTGTACCAGGACGTGCTGGATGCGCAGAAGGCCCTGGAAGACTTCCGCCGCACCCAGACGCTGACCGCCGAGGAGCCCGAGAAGCTCGCCGAACTGGCCCAGCTGGAGGCGTCCCAGGACGAACTCAAGCGCTCCAGCGACGCCTTCGCCGAGCGCGTCCAGCAACTCTCCGCGCGCCTGCAACTGGTGGCCCGGCAACTGGGCGACCTGGAGGCCAAGGAGCGCACCCTGGAAGATGCCCTGCGCCGCCGCCAGCTACTGCCGGCCGACCTGCCCTTCGGCACGCCGTTCATGGAGCCGGTGGACGACTCGCTGGACAACCTGCTGCCGCTGCTCAACGACTACCAGGACACCTGGCAGGCGCTGCAGCGCATCGACGGGCAGATCGAGGCGCTGTACGCCCAGGTGCGCCTGAAGGGCGTCGCCAAGTTCGATAGCGAAGACGACACCGAGCGCCGCCTGAAGCTGTTGATCAACGCCTACGCGCATCGCCAGGACGAGGCCCTGACGCTGGCCAAGGCGCGCCGCGCGGCGGTCACCGACATCGCCCGGACCCTGCGCAACATCCGCAGCGACTACGACAACCTGGAACACCAGTTGGCCCTGTTCAACCGCGAGATCAACAAGCGCCAGGTTTCCAACCTGCAGAGCTTCCGCATCGTCCTCGCGCCGAACAAGGATGCGCTCAAGCACATCGACCAGATCATCCACAGCGCCGGCCAGTACGAGGAAGGCGAGAACCTCTCGGTGTTCGACCTGACCCAGAGCGCCGAGCAGGACGCGAAGAACGAGGAGGCCAAGGAATACCTGGCCCGCCTGGTCGCCGCCAACCACAACCAGCTGGGCCTGAAGGACCTGTTCGAACTGGCCTTCGAGATCACCAAGGTCAACGGCCAGCCGATCATGCACACCGACATCGACGGCGCCGCCTCCAACGGCACCACCATGACCATCAAGGCGCTGACCAACATGTACCTGTTGCTGCACCTGATGGACCGCGAGCAGGCCGGGCGCGTGCGCCTGCCCTACTACCTGGACGAGGCGGCGGACATCGACGAGCGCAACCAGGCCGCGCTGCTGGAGACCAGCCTGCAACTGGGCTTCGTGCCGATCCTGGCGAGCGTGAAGCCGCAGGTTTCCGCACACGTGGCGATCGACCTGGAAGGCGGTAGCGGCCCGAACGGCATCTATATCGACGAAGCGGACTGGAAATACATCCGTCGCCGGGATGCCGCCGCCAGCGGCGAAACCCGCGCAGCCAGCGAGCCGGAGGAAGCCGGCGAACCGGCGTGAAGCGTCTGCCACGGCCCTGCCTGACAGGGCCGTGGACTTTTCCGATAGGCCCGAGGCTCCCGCGAAGATATAATTGGTTACATTCGCATTTGTAACCCACGGGGAGAATCCATGCCTGTTCGACTTCTCAACCGTTTCCGCCACGCCGCCCTGGCGTGCCTGCTCGGTTCGCTTTCCCTCAATGCGGCGGCCGATCCCGTCACCCTTACCCTCTACAATGGCCAGCACGCCGCCACCGGTATCGCCATCGCCAAGGCCTTCCAGGACAAGACCGGCATCCAGGTGAAGATCCGCAAGGGCGGCGATGGCCAGCTCGCCAGCCAGATCACCGAGGAAGGCGCGCGCTCGCCGGCCGACGTGCTCTACACCGAGGAGTCGCCACCGTTGATCCGCCTGGCCAGCGCCGGCCTGCTGGCCAAGCTGGAGCCAGAGACCCTGGCCCTGGTCGAGCCGGAGCACGCCGGCGGCAACGGCGACTGGATCGGCATCACCGCCCGCACCCGGGTACTGGCCTACAACCCGAAGAAGATCGACGAGAAGGATCTGCCGAAGAGCCTGATGGATCTTTCCGATCCGTCCTGGTCCGGCCGTTTCGGCTTCGTGCCCACCAGTGGCGCCTTCCTCGAACAGGTCGCCGCAGTGATCAAGCTCAAGGGCCAGGAGGAAGCCGAGGATTGGCTGACCGGCCTGAAGGCCTTCGGCTCGATCTACACCAACAACGTCACCGCCATGAAAGCCGTGGAGAACGGCGAGGTCGACATGGCGCTGATCAACAACTACTACTGGTACACCCTGAAGAAGGAAAAGGGCGAGTTGAACTCGCGCCTGCACTACTTCGGCAACCAGGACCCGGGCGCGCTGGTCACCGTCTCCGGCGCCGCAGTGCTCAAGTCCAGCAAGCACCCCAGGGAAGCCCAGCAGTTCGTCGCCTTCATGCTCAGCGAGGAAGGCCAGAAGGCGATCCTCAGCCAGTCCGCCGAGTACCCGATGCGCAAGGGGATGCAGGCCGATCCGGCGCTGAAGCCGTTCGCCGAACTGGACCCACCGAAACTGACCCCGGCCGACCTGGGTGAGGCCAGCGAGGCCCTCAGCCTCGAACGCGACGTTGGCCTGAATTGATCGGCGCCGCCTCCACGCCCGTGCGCCTGCGCACGGGCTCGCGCCGGCGAACGCCATTCTGGCTGTTCCTGCCGGTCCTGCTCCTCGCCCTGCTGGCCAGCCTGCCGCTGCTCTACGTCGCGGCCAAGGCCTGGGACGCCGGCTGGCACAGCGCCTGGCAACTGCTCTGGCGCCCCTACGTATTCCGCTTGCTGGGCAACACCCTGTGGCTGATGTTCGGCGTGACCCTGCTCAGCGCCCTGCTCGGCCTGGCCCTGGCCTGGTGCGTCGAGCGCAGCGACCTGCCGGCACGGCGCTTCTGGAACGTGGTGCTGTGCCTGCCGTTCGCCATCCCCGCCTTCGTCAGCAGTTTCACCTGGGTTTCGCTGAGCCCGATGTACGAAGGCCTCGGCGGCGCCATCCTGGTCATGACCATGTCCAAGTATCCGCTGGTCTACCTGCCGGTAGCGGCGACCCTGCGCGGCATCGATCCTTCCCTGGAGGAGTCGGCGCGGATGCTCGGTCTGTCGCGGCGCCAGGTGTTCCTGCGGGTCACCCTGCCGCTGCTGCGCCCGACCCTGGCCGCCACCGGGCTACTGGTGGCGCTGCACATGCTGGTGGAGTTCGGCGCGCTGTCGATCCTGCGCTACCAGACCTTCACCACAGCCATCTACCAGGAGTTCGAACTGGAGTTCAGCAACGCCACCGCGGCGATGCTCTCCTCGGTACTCCTGGCACTGTGCTTCCTGCTGCTCTGGCTGGAGTTGCGCATGCGCGGCCGCGGCCGCCTGGTACGCACCGGCCAGGGCAGCGCGCGGCGGGCCGAACGAGTCCGCCTGGGGTTCGGCAAGTGGCCGCTCCAGGCGCTGCTGGCGACGCTGGTGCTGGTCGGTACCGGTATCCCCCTGGTGATGCTCGGTTATTGGCTGTACGAAGGCTCCTCGGCCAGCTTCCCGCTGATGGAAATCGCCTCGACCCTGCTTTCCTCCCTGTCGCTGGCCTTCGGCGGGGCCCTGCTCAGTTGCCTGCTGGCGCTGCCCGTAAGCATCCTGGTGGTGCGCTACCCCGGCGCCCTGGCGCGCTGGACCCAGCGCCTGCCGTACCTGCTGCAAGCGTTGCCGGGACTGGTGATCGCCCTCTCGCTGGTGTACTTCTCGCTGCACTACCTGCCAGCCACCTACCAGACCACCGGCTTGCTGCTGGTCGCCTATGCCCTGCTGTTCATGCCGCTGACCCAGGCACCGATCCGCGTGGCCCTGGAAAAGGCCTCGCCGCAGTTGGAGGAAGCCGCCCGCACTCTCGGCCAGACGCCATTGATGGCCTTCCTGCGGATCACCCTGCCGATCATCTCGCCGGCCATCGGCGCCGGCTTCGTGCTGGTGTTCCTCGACACCATGAAGGAACTGACCGCCACCCTGGTGCTAGGTCCCACCGGGCTGTCGACCCTGGCCACCTCGGTCTGGGTGCACACCGCCAACCTGGAGTACGCTGCCGCCGCACCCTACGCCGCGCTGCTGATCCTGATCTCCGGCTTGCCGGTGTACCTGCTGACCACCCGGGCGCATCTCAGCACTCACTGACACCCACTCCCCAGCATGCATGCATGAACGAAAACGCCGCTTACCCAGGTAAGCGGCGTTTCTTTTTGCCGATCCGACAATCAGCGGCGGGCGGTTTCCTTCAGAGGAATCTTCGGCGCCCACTCCAACCATTCGTCATTGGCCGAATCGAACAGGGCGAAGGTCTGCCCCGGCTTGGCGGGCTCGCCCATCTGCGCATTGTTCGGGGTGGCGAAGGCAATGCCGCCCTCCATCAGCGCCTCCATCGACTCGGTGCGTAGCGACAGGCCCTTGAACAGGCTGGCGTCGACGCCGAAGCCGCTGGCATTCCAGAAACGGCTGCCGGTACGCACCAGCGGTACGTAGCGCGGTTCGATGAAGATGCTGATCAGCACCCGGTCGGCCTGTTCGCCCAAGGCCAGGTCGACGACCTTGCCCACCGGGATCTGCCGGTAGGTCACCAGGTTGCCCGGCTTGATCGAGCCCTTGCGCGGCGCACTGAGGGTCAGCCGCAGGCCGCTTTCCCGACCCAGCAGGTTGGGCGCTTCGGCGAGAGTCTGGAAGCGTGCCTGGCGCTCGCCCGGCGTGCTCGACGGCAGCGCCTCGATATAGGGGCCGCTGACCAGGGTTCCGAGGTTCTCGGTACGCAGCAGGCCGAGCGCCGGACGCACCACCCAGAAGCGGGTTCCGCTGCGGGCGACGCGCTCGCCGGCGGAAGTCAGGCGGGCCTTCATCAGTACCCCGGAGAGGTCCGGGTTCAGCTCGATGCTTTCGATCTTGCCGATGTCCAGGCCCTTGAAGCGGATCGGCGTGCCTTCGCGCAGGCCGTCGGCATTGTCGATGCTCAGCTGGATCTCCACGCCACGGGCCATCGCCGCCTCCTCGCTGTCGAAGAGGGTGAAGCGCCGCACCTTGGTCACGGTCGGCGCCTTCGGATCGAGGGTGTCGAAGGAAATCCCGCCGGTGATCAGGGTCTGCAGCGACTCGCTCTTCACCTGCACGCCGCTGAGGTTGCCGGTCAGGGTGATCCCGCTGGAGTTCCAGAAGCGCGTCGAGGTATTCACCAGGTGCGCGTACTCCGGCTCGATGTGCACACCCACCACCACTCGCTGGCGGTCGCGCGATAGCTGGTAGCTCTGCACGCTGCCGACGCGGACCTGGCGGTAGAGGATCGGCGCGCCGATGTCGATCGAGCCGAGCTTGTCGCTGGTCAGCACCAGGTGCAGGCCGGGCGCGTCGGTGTTCAGCGGCGGCGCTTTCGGGCGGATGGTGAACTCGCGACTCGGCGCGCCGCTCTTGGCGAAGCGCACATCGATGTAGTTACCTTTCACCAGGGCCTCGAGGCCGGTGATGCCGGCCAGGGAGATGCTTGGCTTGACGGTCCAGAATTCGGTGCCTTCCAGCAGCATGTCCTCGACCCGCGGATCCATCGCCAGGTCGGCAGTGGCGCTGCTGTAGTCCTTGCCCATGTCGATCGACTTGACCAGGCCGACCTGCACGCCGTTGAACATCACCGGGGTGCGCCCTGGATCGATACCACTGACGTCGTTCATCTTCAGCTTCACGCGCAAACCGGCCTGGGCCGCGTCGTAGTCGTCGTACAGGCGGAACGGCTTGCTCGGATCGGTCGGCGGGCTGTCGGTGCGGTTCTCCGGGGTAGAGAAGGCGATACCGCCGGCGACCAGGGTCAGCAGCGACTCGCTGTGCACCTTGAAGCCGGACAGGCCGCCGGAAATGGAGATGCCGCTGGCGTTCCAGAATCGCGTGTGCTTGCGCACCAGGTCGGCGTAGGCCGGCTCGATGTGCACCTTGATCTCGATGGTCCTCTGGTCATCGCCTAACTGGAAGCTCTTCACCTGGCCGACCTGGATCTGCCGGTAGAACACCGGGCTGCCCTGCTCCAGGGAGCCCAGGCGATCGGCCTTGAGGGTCAGGTGCAGGCCGGGCAGCTTGTCGGAAAGGGGTGGCGGCTCCTTCAACGCGGTGAAGTAGCGTTCTTCCTTCTCGCCCTTCACCGGATCGACCGCGATGTAGACGCCGGAGACCAGGGTTTCCAGGCCGGTGACGCCAGCCAGGGAAACCCGCGGCTTGACCAGCCAGAAGCGGGTGTCCTTGCTCAGGTACTCCTGGGCTTCCTTCTTGATCTCGATGGTCGCGACCACGCCCTTGATGTCCTTGCTGACATGCAGGTCGGTCACCTTGCCCACCGAGATGCCCTTGTACAGCACCTCGGTCTTGTTGGCCTGGATCCCGTCGCCGCTCTCGAAGCGAACCTGGATGTCCACGCCAGCCTGGTCGAAGGCACGCCACGCCAGCCAGGCACCGATGGCCAGGGCCACCAGCGGCAGTACCCAGATCGCCGACCAGTTCGAGGTCTTGTGTTTCTTCGGACTTGGCAGATCACTCATTCTCGTCATCCAGATTGGTGTTGTCCCAGATCAGCCGGGGGTCGAACGTCACGGCGGCGAGCATGGTGAGCACCACCACGCTGGCGAAGGCGGCGGCGCCGAGGTTGGCCTCGATGCTCGCCAGGTTGCCGAAATTCACCAGCGCCACGAGGATGGCGATGACGAAGATATCGAGCATCGACCAGCGCCCGATCCATTCGATGAAGCGATACATCAGGATACGCTGGCGGGCCGACATCGGCTGGTGCCGCTGCACCGAATAGAGCAGCAGGGCGATGCCCACCAGTTTGAAAGTAGGAACCAGGATACTGGCGACGAACACCACCATGGCGATGGGGAACATGTCGGCATGCACCAGTTCGACCACGCCCTCCATGATGGTGGCGGGCATTCCGCTGCCGAAGAGGTTGACCGTCATGATCGGCAACAGGTTGGCGGGTATGTAGAGGATCGCCGCGGTGATCAGCAACGCCCAGGTGCGCGTGAGGCTGTTTGGGCGCCGGGCGTGCAGAACCGCACCGCAGCGACTGCAACGCGGATGCTCGTCCCCGTCGGCGCGATTCAACTGGTGGCACTCGCCGCACACCAGAATTCCGGCATCAAGCGCGCGCATCGTCGTCCTCGCCGCCCAGCGCTTCCCATACCTGGTGCGGCGACATGGTGACCTCCAGCCAGACCTGGGTGAACAGCAGCGCCACGAAACAGGCCAGGCCGACGCCCAGGCTGAGGTCGGCCATGTCGATCAGCTTGACGATGGAAACCAGGATGCCCATGAGGTAGACCTCGAGCATCCCCCACTCGCGCAGATGGTGATAGCCGCGGTAGAGCAGCATGCCGATGTGACGGGCGATACCGAAACGCACGCTGATCATCACCAGCAACTGGCAGAGCAACTTGACCAACGGGATCACCATGCTGCACAGGAATACCAGGATGGCGACGCCTTGCATGCCACTGTCGTAAAGACCGAGCACTCCCGTCCAGACCGTATCGCTGCGGGTCTGGCCGAGCAGGCTGAGATTCATGATCGGCAGGAAATTGGCTGGGATATAGAGGAATAGCGCCGTCAGAACCAGCGCGAAGCAACGGCGTTTCCATTGATGGCGATGCGCGGCCAACTCGAAACCGCAGCGCGGACAATTGGCTTTCTCGCCCGGTCCCAGGGGTTCCCGGCGCATCAACAGATCACACTCATGGCAAGCAACCAGTTCTTCCAGGGGAAGATCCTGCAGGCCACGGACATCGGTATCGGACATGAATGAGCTCGGCTGGATTTGTCGGCTATTGTAGACGAGCGCACAGTGCAAATCGCGTCTCCCATGCCCTCGGAAGTACGCCGCCCGGCAGCTCTCGAAGTTTTTCGATTACCGTCCGCAGCGCTGCTGGCTTGCCACTTTTCCGCGCGCAAAAGCAAAACCCCCGGTCATCGCTGACCAGGGGTTTTGGAATAGGAGCTTGACGATGACCTACTCTCACATGGGGAGACCCCACACTACCATCGGCGATGCGTCGTTTCACTTCTGAGTTCGGGAAGGGATCAGGTGGTTCCAACGCTCTATGATCGTCAAGCAATTCGGTTGGATATCCGTTCGCTTGGGCTTACGTCTATCCGGATTCAGGTATGTGATTTCAAGGTGTTTGCGGTTCATGCGAACTTTCGGTTCGTCGACTTCACCTTACAACACACAATCATCAGATTGTTTGGGTGTTATATGGTCAAGCCTCACGGGCAATTAGTACTGGTTAGCTCAACGCCTCACAACGCTTACACACCCAGCCTATCAACGTCGTAGTCTTCGACGGCCCTTCAGGGGAATCAAGTTCCCAGTGAGATCTCATCTTGAGGCAAGTTTCCCGCTTAGATGCTTTCAGCGGTTATCTTTTCCGAACATAGCTACCCGGCAATGCCACTGGCGTGACAACCGGAACACCAGAGGTTCGTCCACTCCGGTCCTCTCGTACTAGGAGCAGCCCCTCTCAAATCTCAAACGTCCACGGCAGATAGGGACCGAACTGTCTCACGACGTTCTAAACCCAGCTCGCGTACCACTTTAAATGGCGAACAGCCATACCCTTGGGACCGGCTTCAGCCCCAGGATGTGATGAGCCGACATCGAGGTGCCAAACACCGCCGTCGATATGAACTCTTGGGCGGTATCAGCCTGTTATCCCCGGAGTACCTTTTATCCGTTGAGCGATGGCCCTTCCATACAGAACCACCGGATCACTAAGACCTACTTTCGTACCTGCTCGACGTGTCTGTCTCGCAGTCAAGCGCGCTTTTGCCTTTATACTCTGCGACCGATTTCCGACCGGTCTGAGCGCACCTTCGTACTCCTCCGTTACTCTTTAGGAGGAGACCGCCCCAGTCAAACTGCCCACCATACACTGTCCTCGATCCGGATCACGGACCAGAGTTAGAACCTCAAGCATGCCAGGGTGGTATTTCAAGGATGGCTCCACGCGAACTGGCGTCCACGCTTCAAAGCCTCCCACCTATCCTACACAAGCAGGCTCAAAGTCCAGTGCAAAGCTACAGTAAAGGTTCACGGGGTCTTTCCGTCTAGCCGCGGATACACTGCATCTTCACAGCGATTTCAATTTCACTGAGTCTCGGGTGGAGACAGCGCCGCCATCGTTACGCCATTCGTGCAGGTCGGAACTTACCCGACAAGGAATTTCGCTACCTTAGGACCGTTATAGTTACGGCCGCCGTTTACCGGGGCTTCGATCAAGAGCTTCGCTTGCGCTAACCCCATCAATTAACCTTCCGGCACCGGGCAGGCGTCACACCCTATACGTCCACTTTCGTGTTTGCAGAGTGCTGTGTTTTTAATAAACAGTCGCAGCGGCCTGGTATCTTCGACCAGCCAGAGCTTACGGAGTAAATCCTTCACCCTAGCCGGCGCACCTTCTCCCGAAGTTACGGTGCCATTTTGCCTAGTTCCTTCACCCGAGTTCTCTCAAGCGCCTTGGTATTCTCTACCCGACCACCTGTGTCGGTTTGGGGTACGGTTCCTGGTTACCTGAAGCTTAGAAGCTTTTCTTGGAAGCATGGCATCAACCACTTCGTCATCTAAAAGACGACTCGTCATCAGCTCTCGGCCTTGAAACCCCGGATTTACCTAAGATTTCAGCCTACCACCTTAAACTTGGACAACCAACGCCAAGCTGGCCTAGCCTTCTCCGTCCCTCCATCGCAGTAACCAGAAGTACAGGAATATTAACCTGTTTCCCATCGACTACGCTTTTCAGCCTCGCCTTAGGAACCGACTAACCCTGCGTCGATTAACGTTGCGCAGGAACCCTTGGTCTTTCGGCGTGGGTGTTTTTCACACCCATTGTCGTTACTCATGTCAGCATTCGCACTTCTGATACCTCCAGCAAGCTTCTCAACTCACCTTCACAGGCTTACAGAACGCTCCTCTACCGCGTCACTTACGTGACACCCGCAGCTTCGGTGTGTGGTTTGAGCCCCGTTACATCTTCCGCGCAGGCCGACTCGACTAGTGAGCTATTACGCTTTCTTTAAAGGATGGCTGCTTCTAAGCCAACCTCCTAGCTGTCTAAGCCTTCCCACATCGTTTACCACTTAACCACAACTTTGGGACCTTAGCTGGCGGTCTGGGTTGTTTCCCTTTTCACGACGGACGTTAGCACCCGCCGTGTGTCTCCCATGCTCGGCACTTCTGGGTATTCGGAGTTTGCATCGGTTTGGTAAGTCGGGATGACCCCCTAGCCGAAACAGTGCTCTACCCCCCAGAGTGATACATGAGGCGCTACCTAAATAGCTTTCGAGGAGAACCAGCTATCTCCGAGCTTGATTAGCCTTTCACTCCGATCCACAAGTCATCCCCTACCTTTTCAACGGGAGTGGGTTCGGTCCTCCAGTCAGTGTTACCTAACCTTCAACCTGCTCATGGATAGATCGCCCGGTTTCGGGTCTATACCCAGCGACTAAACGCCCTATTAAGACTCGCTTTCGCTACGCCTACCCTATACGGTTAAGCTTGCCACTGAATATAAGTCGCTGACCCATTATACAAAAGGTACGCAGTCACCTAACAAGTAGGCTCCCACTGCTTGTA